>JAZSLF010000107.1:0-49155 GCA_045535205.1 Eubacteriales bacterium | reverse complement strand
TAAAATATATATATTAAGTCGAATTATGCAGTTTTAGTTTTATTGGTGTTGCTTTTTCACACAGTATATGATATACTTATTGTGAATAAAAGTATTCAAATATCAGGAGTGCTATAATGGATAAAAACGAAAAAGGGTTTTCTTTCAGAAAATCAATGCGCGGCTTTAACAAAGATGACGTAATTAAGTACATCAGCGATGAAAACAGAAGATTTATGGCAGAAAAATCCCTTCTTGAAAGTAAGCTTACAGAAGCAGAATGGACAATTACTGAAGGTAACAGGAAAGCTGATGAAATGAAGAACTCATTCGATGCTGTTCTTGATGCAAAGAATGATGAGCTGTCAAATTATAAATCAGAAATAGAGCATTTGAAAGCAGAGCTTGAGGCTTCTGCTGTCAAGCAAAAAGAGCTCCTGGATGAAGGTGAAAAGCTTCGCACACTTATAAACGGTTGTGAGCAGCAGCTTACGGATTATTCAGATAAGCTCTCAAAGCTTGAGGCTGAGAATTCTGTTCTCGTAAACAAGGCAAGCTACAATGAAGATATAAAATCAGAGAATGAATATCTCCGAGAAAAGTATAAAGCACTTGAGCTTGAGTTCCGTACATTATCAGAAAAACTGCGAGAGCTCGAAAACACTCCTACGCAGTATCAATCACCGAGAGAATCTAAAGAGGAGCCTTTTCAAAAACGCCCCCGTTCACCCTATACAAACAAAAGCGAAGTCACAGGAGCTTCCCAAGCGGGCTACCGTCCGATCCCAAGAACAGCCGCAAGGGCCTCTAAAGAAGATACTCGAACGGTTTCAGATAAAGCAATAAATTCTATTAGGGCCATTCACGATGACGTTCAATCATATATGAATAACTGTGTCGGTGAATTCGATACTTATTCAAGAGATGTTATCGACAGCATTACAAAGCTTATTGCCGAAATAGAAGAAAAATGCTCTCAGCTCCAAAACCGTATTGCAATTCACAAACAGGATGCTGACAGAAAAATTGACCGCAGATACACAGGATACGGCTCTGAGCTCTCATAAAGACAATGAAGAATTCTCTTAACAATATCGGCGAAAAGATTAAACTGGAACGTCTTCGTGCAAACATGACTCAAAGTGAGCTTGCGGGAGATATGATTTCAAGAAATATGTTGTCACTCATAGAAGCAGGCAAAGCCCGCCCGTCTCTTGAAACACTTGAATATATATCGAATAAGCTTGACATCCCCGCAGGATATTTTTTGTGTAATGATGAGACAACAGAAGCTTTATATATTAAAATTGACATTGTAACAAAAGCTAAAAAGCTGTTTTCTGACAAAAAATTTGATGAGTGTATTGAAATCTGCAAAAAACTTCCGTTCGACGATGAAATGAATTCACTTTTAGCTGAATGCGAATTAAAGCTTGCTTCTGAAAACATTGAACGGTTTCATCTTACAAGTGCACTCAGACATTTATCTGCGGCAAAAAACGCTTCTGAAAGAACTATTTATCTTTCTTCTGAATTCAAGAATACAATAGAAGCAGTTCAGTTCTTCATATCCTGTGCTACCTCTGATATAGATACCGATAAGCTTGGACGGTTGGCAAGGAAGGAAAGCCGTATCTCAGCCGGGGTTTTCGGATACCTTACAATTCTGTCATACTGTGAAAAAGGTGATTTTGATACAGCCGAAAAGCTCGTTTCATCATTCCCTTTCATGACAAGAGATGAATTCAGTTATTTTAAAGCAAAAAAATTCATAAGTGATTTTAAATACTCAAAGGCACTTGATATACTTTTAGAGCTCGAAGACAGCATCAATCTCAGCTTTATTTCAAAATACAGAATACTTGCCGACATAGAATCATGCTATGAGAATAAGCGTGATTTTGAAAGTGCATACAATTATTCTAATCTAAAGCACAGAATGCTTGAGTCTTTCGGCTCTTAACACAAATTATATTACAAAAGAGAACCCCAAGCATTCCTTGCGGAATACTTGAGGACCCCTTACCAATAATACAGGGCACCGTGATGGTGCCCTGTCCTGTTTTTTTCTGATTATTCAGCGTTTTCTATCTGATCCTGATACTGAATGTTATCTTCACGAGGCTTGGAGTCACTTACATACTTGAATACAACTTCTGCGTTGTTGTATACGGGAGTTACACTCTGTCTGCCGTCTGTAGGCTCTTCACCGTTGATGTAAACTCTCCAGTAAGAATAGTAGCCGTTTTCAGCATCTGTTTCACTAACTTCGGAAATACCGTTTACAGCCTTGATGCTGTAGCCGTCAGCTGTTATTTCATAGCCCTTTTCAAAATCAAGGAAAATGAGAGCTGCTTCAGCCGCTGCAAGAACTGTAGGGGGATTTTCAACAGTACCTGTAACTGTAACGTTTGTGTCACCGATAGTATTGCCGTCGCCGTCAATAAACATAACGTGAACGTTGGACTGAACCTTCTGTGCACAGCCTGCAAAGGAAAATGCTCCGCAAAGCATAATTACCGCAAGAATAGTTGCAATAATTTTTGTTGTTTTCATAATTACCTCCATAGTAATTAAATATTTTACATTAAAAGTATATAACAAATATCCGCAAAAGTCAACCGATAAATTAAATAATATCAATTATCACCGTCTGTTTCAATACTATCGGCGGTTGTTGTTTCAGCAGACTCCGTTGTTTCGGTATCAGACGTAGTATCGGTGTTATTTGTAACGTCATCAGTATCCTCGGCTTCGGTCGAGGTTTCCTCTGCCGACGTGTACTTTTCAGGATGATCCCATCGGTCAAAATTGGTGTGTACATTACAGAAACAGTTATACTGGCGTCCTGTATTGGTTATACCGGAATAAACTCCGTCAAGTGCCGTCTGATAGAAAGGTGCTGTAAGTGATGTCGAGGGTTTAATTCCTGCAAGATCCCTGTAAGTGTACTGAGCATCGACAATATATATCTGATACTTAAATTCTCTGTCCACGTTCAAAAGACCGACCTTTTTAACGCTGTCTTCGGGACAGTCAGCACCTGCAACACCGCCGCCCGACGTACAATAATCGACAAGAGTGTGTGCCGTACATTCTTCTGTAGGCTTCGTCGCCTGTGTGAAGTAACCGGTTTCGGCTCTGCTTCCTCTCGGATCAGCATAGCAGGCCTCTGTCATAAGAAGTCCTGAATCCTTACAATAGGTACAGGTAATGACTCCGGGTGCTGTTGTAAAGCTCTTTATTTCCTCGCCTCCCGCAGCAGCCTCATCGATAAATTCCTGATGAAGCTTTGTCATAACGGTATTCCAAAGTGCAGATGCGGGATTTCCTCTGAACTCAGAGAGAGACTGGTTAAGGTCATAACCAAACCAAACACCGCCGACATAGTATGGCGTGTAGCCGATAAACCATCTGTCGTAGTCCTCCTGTGTAGTACCTGTTTTGCCCGCACAGTTGACGGTATTTTTAAGTGATACATCAGAAGCTGTACCTGTTGCTACGACTTCCTGAAGTGCCTTTGTTACAATAGATGCTGACTGTGCACTGATAACGATCTCCTGTTCAATAGGATTGTCAAGAATAACGTTGCCCGTACTGTCGGTTACTTTTGTCCAAAGGCGGCTCTTCGAGAATATACCTTCGTTTACAAAGATACTGTAGGCATTTGTGATCTCCTGTACGGTAAGACCGTAGGAAAGCTGACCGAGTGCAAGCGGTGCAAGTGCTTTATCTGTTACTATCGTTCCCCAAGAGGTTTCGTAAGAATCGATAACACTTCTTATCTGAAGCTTATTGTACAGAAAATCATATGAAGCATCAATTGTGAGTAACTCAAGAGTTTTCATAGCTACTGTATTCTTTGATACTCTTATAGCTTCATGAATGGTCGTAAGACCGTCATAACGGTTCGGTGCATTTTTCGGATAAGGTGTGTTTCCGTTAAACATAAGAGGGCTGTCATCAATTGCAGTTCCGTAGGTAACAATTCCTTTATCGATGGCAGGACCGTAAACCGAAATAGGCTTGATAGAAGAACCGGCAGGTCTCTTTGACTGTGTTGCTCTGTTGAGAATACGGTTGCCGCTTTTTACACCTCTGCCGCCCGCAAGTGCCAGAACGTCTCCTGTATACGGGTCGGTAATTACCATTGCGGCTTCAGGCTGTTCTGCCGTTGAAGCATAGAGGAAATACTCACTGTCATTTCTGAATATTTCTTCAAGCGTCATCTGCATATCATAATCCATAGCGGTATATATCTGAAGACCGCCGTTATAGATCATCATACTTGCGACATATTCTGTATAACCGTATTCCTCCATGAGTGCATCCCGAACAGAATTAAATACTGCATCGGTATACCATGAGTTCACTTCTCTTTCAACGGTATCGGAATCACTGAGTGCTTTAATATCAAGCTCTGTGCTTGTTGCATCAAGATATTCTGATTCAGAGATCTTTCCCAGCTTCCACATCATCCATATAACGTCATTACGTCTCTTCCTGTTGCCGTCTTCCTTCATTTCGCCTGTTTCTTCATCTTCGTAGTAAACCACGTCATGATACAGAGGTTCATACCTTGAAGGGTTTTTAACAATTGCGGCAAGAGATGCACATTCAACAAGAGTTAACTCACTAACATCTTTATCAAAATAGAAATTTGAAGCCGCCTGTACGCCTGTACAGTTATTTCCGAGAAATACGATATTGAAGTACATTTCAATGATTTCAGTTTTATCAAGCTGCTTTTCAAGATTGATGGCTCTGAATATTTCCTGAACCTTACGCTGAATGGTTGCGTCATCATCATCGGTCAAATTCTTAATAAGCTGCTGTGTGATAGTTGAACCGCCGAAATCACCTTCACCAAAGAAAAATCCGAATACAGCGGCGGAGGTACGTATCCAGTCGACACCGTTATGTGACCAGAAGCGTTCATCTTCAATGGAAATATACGCTTCAACAAGTTCTTCGGGGAACTGGTCATATGACGCCCAAATGCTGTTGTCAGAGCCGTAAAGACGCTGATTTTCGATTTCCACGTCAGTTCCGATGCCGTTAATTCTGTCTTCCTCAGAGGCGTAGTCCGTATAATAAATACGAGTCGTCGTATCCGTTCCTCTTGTTACAAACAATGAAGCATCAAGAGTCGGATCAACGTAGTTCTTAATATACAGACAGAAAACCGTACCGACTATTATACCCGTTATCATTCCGATAAGTAAAACGGTAAGTACAATATTCATTATGACAGCAAAAACACGGTAAAAAACTGTTCCCGTGATCTTCAGCCCTTTAACAATATTCTTCTTTTGTTCATCTGAGAGCTTCGATTTTTTGTTTATGACCGCAGCCTCGTCTTCGTGAGCACCGCTGTCATTGTTTGAGTACGTATGCTTATCTGCATCATTATTCTTTTCATTATTGCCGCTGAAAAGATCATTACGTTTTTTCATACTCTCACGTCCTTTCTGTAAACCGTTTTTATAATCATGCGTAAATCAGGATATACTAAATTCAAAATATCAAAGGAGATTTACAATGAAAAATTCAATTATAATAGCGTCAGTTGTTTGCTCCGCCGTAATGCTTGTACTGATTGCAAAAGGAATAATTTACAAGCCAATCGATAATACCGTAGATGAAACACCTGTTGAAGCTACAGTCACAGCCGAAGCAGACAGATCAGATATAATTATTCCTAAAAAGACGCAATACATTATAAAAGAATATGATAATATGATAGGTGTTTTTCGCAAGGGTGCCGGAAAACCGTTCAGGATTATAGAGACCTATCTTTTTACGTTACCTTACGCTGACAGACTGATGCTGTCAGAAGGTTTTACGGTAAGCGAGGACAATCTTTACAAGATAGTCGAGGATTACACGGGATAAGTCTATTTGAATACTACCGTACCGCCGCCGAGTATCTCTTCAAGTTCCTCAAGAAGAGATTTTCTGTAGCTTGCGGCAAGCCCCATTTCTTTTATATATTTTTTCCTGTTTTCGCTGTAAAAAATCACTTGATATGAGCCTTTGTGTTTTTCAAGCACAGAATGTACTCTATTATACAACGGAGTGTCAACATCGTCAATCTTTATATAAAAATTATGCTGCTCCGTTGTTTCTGTTTTTTCCTCCGATTTATTATCGTTTATCGGCTTTTTATCCTGCAATGAGTCTTCCTTCAAATAAAAAATGCTGTTTGCCAGAATTGATACATCCTCGTCCTTTGCGGAAATAGT
Source organism: Eubacteriales bacterium (assembly GCA_045535205.1). Taxonomy (GTDB): domain Bacteria; phylum Bacillota; class Clostridia; order Oscillospirales; family CAG-272; genus RUG14199. The sequence continues at coordinate 42,931 of JAZSLF010000107.1, read as the reverse complement.
TCCTTTAATTCCAATTGCGGCATCCTTGACAAGCATAAAGCTTGCAGTCTCCAAAAGCTTCGGAAATACTACTATTTCAAGCTCTCCGCTTTGATCTTCTACAGATACGAAAGCCATTGGATCACCGTTTCTCGTATTCTTATTTACTCTCTTATTAACTATTCCGGCTACAGTTATTCGCTGACCGTCGGTAAAATTACTGTTTGAATTTGATGAGTCTTCATCAGCGAAGGCTTCTCTGACAGCACGTATTTCAACAGCACCAAGGGTTGATATATGATCTTTATATTTGCTTAGCAAGCTGCCGCTTAATGTAAGGCCAAGCGCTTCTCTTTCAAATTTGAGCCGCTGAACAGTTGAGAGTTCGCTTATGTCGGGTATTGATATTCTTGTTGTACGGTCCTCCTCGCCAAGCATCGAAAGAATGTCCATCTGACCGCTGTCTGCCATGCTCTTTGCTGCATTTTTTAATTCAATGACCTTTTCAGCCATTAACAAAAGGGCACTTCTGTGAATACCAAAGCAATCGAGAGCACCTGCCTTAACAAGCATTTCATATTGCTTTTGATTTAACTCGGACACTTCAAGACGTTTAAGAAAATCCTCGAAGGATCTGTACCGACCGTTTTGCTTTCTGTCGGCAACAATAAATTCAACAAGAACTCTTCCGACGTTCTGAATTGAGAGGAGTCCGAAGCGGATGCCTTTACCCTCCGGAGTAAATCCGGAAAAGCTGTTATTCACACATGGGCCGAAAATCTCCATTCCCCCACGTCTGCATTCTGTTATATAATCAAAGACCTTGTTCTGATATGCCATTTCAGCTGTAATAAGAGCACTATAGTATTCTTTCTTAAAATGTGCTTTAAGATATGCTGTTCTGTAGGCAGTAACTGCATATGCTGTCGCATGGCTTTTATTAAAAGCATAGCTTGAAAATCCTTCTATATCCGAAAAAATCGTTTCGGCCGCTTCTCTGCTTATTCCGTTATTTTCTGCACCGTTTATAAACAGCTCTTTTTCACTTTCGATAACGTCGGCTTTTTTCTTTTTTATCGCTCGGCGTACATTATCGGCTCTGCTGAAGGAATATCCTGCAAGCTCTCTGAATATCTGTGCAACCTGCTCCTGATATACAAGGCAACCATAGGTGGAATCAAGCACCGGAGCAAGCTTTTCGGTTACATATTTAATTTTTGATTTATCGTGTTTATTAGCCGCATATGCATCAACAGCTCCCGCTTTCATGGGACCGGGTCTGTACAGTGCAATAGCTGCAATTATATCATCAAAACTTTCAGGTCTCATTTGTATGAGCTTCGCTCTCATTCCTGCCGAGTTAAGCTGGAATACTCCCTCGGTATTTCCTTTACAAATGAGCTTAAAGGTTTTATCGTCATCATACGGTATGCTTTCAACCGAAAAATCGGGATAAGACTCTTTTACAAGTTTTTCGGTCTCTGCTATAACAGTCAGATAACGAATACCAAGAAAATCAAACTTCAAAAGTCCGAGTCTTGCTATTGTATCCATATCGAACTGAGTGAGCGAGTTTCCTCCGTTTGTCGCAAGAGGAACGTATTCGTGCACAGGTCTGTCTGTTATAACTACACCTGCTGCATGGGTGGAAGCGTGCCTCGGCATCCCTTCAAGTGCCATTGACGTATCGATAAGTCTTTTAACATCAGCATCGCTTTCGTATTTCTCACGTAGTTCTGTGATGTTCAGAGCATCCTTTAATGTTACGTTCAACTCTCTCGGTATCATTTTTGCAACAGTATCTGCCGTACCGTAGGAAATTCCGAGTGCCCTGCCGACGTCACGAACTACAGCCCTTGCTGACATAGTTCCGAAGGTGATTATCTGCGAAACCCTGTCCTCACCGTACTTTGATTTAACGTAGTCGATAACCTCCTCACGTCTGTTATCCGCAAAGTCAATATCGAAGTCAGGCATACTGACTCTGTCAACATTGAGAAAGCTTTCAAAAATCAAGCCGTATTTAAGTGAGTCAATATCGGTAATTCCTATAACGTATGCAACAAGGCTGCCTGCACCTGAACCTCTTCCGGGACCTACAGATATATTTTTACTTCGGGCATAGTTCACAAAATCCCATACTATCAGAAAATATTCAGAATATCCCATTTGAGCTATGACCTCAAGCTCTCCTGCAAGTCTTTCTGAATAATCGTTTTCTTTTAAGCCTTCGTCGAAGACTATCTCGCCCGACGACTTCTTTTTTAAAAAGCCGTCTTGTGTAAGCTTCTTCAAATAGCTGTTTGCATCCATATTATCAGGACAGGTATATCTCGGCAGATATGTTTTTGTAAAATCAAAGCTTACATCACACATATCTGCGATTTTAACAGTATTCGCAACGGCATTGTCATATTCGTCAAATAACGCTGTCATTTCTTCCGTTGATTTGAAATAATACTCATCCTGTTCAAATCCGATCGGACGTCCTTCGGAAATTTTTTTGTTCATCTGAATGCACATCAGTACAGCTTGATTTTCAGCATCGGCTCTTGCAAGATAATGAACATCATTGGTAGCAGCAAGAGGTATTCCCGTTTCCCTTGAAAGCTTTAAAAGACCTTCTCTTATGCGGGCCTCCTCCTGCATTCCGTGATTTTGAATTTCAAGATAGAAATTATCCTTCCCGAAAATTCTTTCCATCATAAGTGCAGTATTTTTTGCCGAGTCAAAATCACCGAACAGTATTTTTTGCGGTATATCACCTGCAACACATCCGGATAAGGCAATCAGACCTTCGCTGTGATTTCTTATTAGGTCAATATCTATTCTCGGCTTTCCGTAAAATCCGTCTGTAAAGCCTTTTGAGACCATATATATAAGATTTTTATAGCCGACGTCATTTTTTGCAAGAAGAACAAGGTGATTATAAGCTGAATTCTCTTTTGTTTTATTAAATCTTGATAAAGCCGAAACATAGACCTCGCAGCCAATAATTCCTTTAATTCCGTGTTTTTTACATTCCTCATAAAACTTGACTGCACCGTACATAACGCCGTGGTCGGTCAATGCGACCGCCTTCTGCCCCATGGACTTTGCTGCCTTCGGAATGTCAGTTATACGGCAGGCACCGTCAAGCAAGCTGTATTCACTATGTACGTGAAGATGAACAAAACCACCCATACGGCACCTCCTTAAAATTATTTTTTCACTTTTTCATAAAAAGCAAGAATTTTATCAAGTCTGTGTTTAACTCCGGACTTTGAGATTGACGGATTATGAAGAGAGCCGAGCTCTGACATTGTTGCGGTATCATATTGACAGCGAAGCATCGCCGTCTCCCTCATTTCCTCGGACATACTCCCGAGATAACCGTTTTCAGACAGATATTCAATTGCATCAAGATAATTTCTTGTTGCTTTGACTGCCTTTTGCATATTTGCTGTTTCAAAATTAGTCTGTCTGTTTACGTTGCTTCTCATTTCCTTGAGAAGCTTTAAATTTATCATATCATATGCTTTTTCAAAAGCACCGATGGTTGCGAGAAAATCTTCAATAGTACCGCTTTCTTTAAAATACACCGTAAACTTATCTCTTCTTTTGCCGCACTTTGCCACAAGCCCTACTTCAAATAATTTATTCTTGATATAGTCTCTGTAAAGCTCATTTGAAAATGCCATCTCAAGATGATAGCTTTTTTTCGGGTCAGTTACGGTTCCGAATTTCAGAAACACCAAACGAAAATATGTCGCATAACAATCGTTACACAGCATTCTTTCGCCTGCAAAAGCCGCTTTCTCGAAATCCTCAGGATAAGTGAAAGCAGCAGATAGCATTTCGTATGTCTTTCTGCAACATCCTTTTTTGGAATGAATGTCTGCGATAAGATCCTTTGTTTCGCTGCTGAAGCTTTTTTTAGCCATTATAATTAATTGACGTAAATAATCTCACGTTCTATCTCAATATTGTATTTTTCAAATATCTTCTTTTCGACAAGCTCAATAAGAGCCTTTACATCACAAGCGGTTGCTCCGCCCGTGTTCACAATAAAGCCTGCGTGCTTCTCGGAAACACAAGCACCTCCGACCTTGAAGCCCTTCATTCCTGCTTCATCTATCATCTGTGCCGTGTATTTACCCGGATAACGCTTAAATACGCTTCCTGCACTGGGAAACTCAAGAGGCTGCTTTGTTCGTCTTCTTTCCATGAAATCATCCATCTCGGCCTTTATTTCAGATCTATCACCGGATTTTAAAGAAAATTCCGCTGATACGATTATTCTTTCCGGATGATCTTTATAAGAAGAAAAACGGTAATCAAACATATGGTCTTCACCTGAAAGCTCATATATTTTTCCGTCATTTGTATCGAGATAATGGCTCTTATCAAGCACGAAGGAAACCTCTCCGTTGTAGGCACCGGCGTTCATATAAACAGCACCTCCGACACTTCCGGGTATACCGTATGCAAATGACATTCCTTTAAGAGAGTTTTCCATAGCAATTCTTGATGCAGCCGTAAAAGATGCACCTGCACCGCAGGTAAGTGTATTTCCTTCAACAGAAATACTGTCAAGACCTTTTGTTGATATTATTATTCCCTCAAAATCGCAATCGTCAAACAGAACATTTGTACCGCTTCCGAGAATATATTTTTTAACGCCTGCCTCATGTGCTTGCTTACAAACCTGAACAAGTGCTTCTACAGTTTTCGGAACGGCAAAAATTGCAGCGTTTCCTCCGATTTTAAATGACGTATGATTTTTCATGGGCTCATTTTCGGCTACGAAAACAAGTCCTTTCTTCTGATAATCGTTCAGATATTCCAGAAGTTCACATAAATTATCCATTTTACACCTTAATAAGTATAGAATTTAGTTCGTATAAATTATTAATTATATATTTGGGTTCCCTGTTTTTTGGGTCAGCATCTTCGGGTGTGAACCAAACGCTGTCAAGGGATGAATTTGCAGCACCGTCAATGTCAGAACTCAGAGAATCACCGATAACAAGGTATTTGCTTTTATCGTTATCACCTATTTCACAAATAACCTTATCAAAAAATTCCTTCGACGGCTTTGATACGCCCATTTGTTCAGATATAAACACTTTCTTTATAAAAGAAGTGAGACGGGAGCTTGAAAAACGGTCATTCTGAATTTTTGTTATACCGTTTGTAATCACATAAATTTCAAATTTTCCGCTTAATTCCTTTAACAGCTCATATGCGCCGTCCATCTCGAAGAACTGTTTGCCGAGAAGATTTTCGTAGTTCTTCGCAAGCTCCTTATAATCGACACTTACCATCCCTGTTTTTTCAGCTAAAAGCTTATACCTTAATACTTTAAGCTCATCACGGGTGGTCAGCCCTTTTTCAAGGGCCTTCCATAGTCCGTCATTTATCTCATGATATTCTGTATATATTTCGTCGTTGTACTCAATACCGACTGAGCTTAATGCGAGCTTAAAAGCTTCATTCTCGCATTTATTAAAATCAAACAGTGTATTGTCGGCATCAAATAACAAATATTTATATTGCATCTTACTTAACAACTATTCTATGGTAAGTCTTTTTGCCCTTCTTAATAATCAGTCCCTCTTCTGCCTGTTCAAGTGCTACTGTAGCATCAAATCTTTCAACCTTAGCATCGTTGATGAGAACGCCGCCCTGCTGAATAAGTCTCTTTGCTTCGCCCTTGGAAGGTGCCAGCTTTGCTTTTACAAGCATATCTGAAACGAAGATCTTACCATCGGCAAAATCGTCTGCAGAAAGCTCAGTTGTAGGCATATTCTCGGAAACACCGCCAGCAGCAAATACCTGCTTTGCTGTTTCAGCAGCCTTATCTGCCTCATCGTTTCCGTGGATAATAGCGGTTACTTCATAAGCAAGCTTTTCTTTTGCCTTATTAATTTCGCTTCCTTCAAGCTTTTCATATTCAGCGATTTCTTCAAGAGGCATAAAGGTAAGCATCTTCATGCAATTGATAACGTCTGCGTCATCAATATTTCTCCAATACTGATAGAAATCGTAGGGAGAGGTCTTTTCGGGATCAAGCCAAAGTGCACCCTTTTCGGTTTTACCCATTTTCTTGCCTTCACTTGTAAGGAGAAGCTTAAATGTAAGACCGTACACATCCTTACCTGTCTTACGGCGGATAAGCTCAACGCCGCCGATGATATTGGACCACTGGTCATCACCGCCAAATTCAAGAGTGCATCCGTAATCACAGAAAAGTCTGTAGAAGTCATAGCTCTGCATTGTCATGTAGTTAAATTCAAGGAATGTAAGCCCCTTTTCGAGACGTGATTTATAGCATTCGGCAGCAAGCATTCTGCTGATGGTGAAGTAAGGACCTACTTCTCTGATGTAGTCGATATAATTCATATCGAGAAGCCAATCGGCATTATTTATGAAGAGAGCCTTTCCGTCGGAAATATCAATAAACTTTGCCATCTGCTGCTTGAAGCATTCAACGTTGTGTGCTATCGTTTCCTTTGTCATCATTTTTCTCATATCGTTCTTACCGGAGGGGTCACCGACCATAGCTGTACCGCCGCCGAAAATAGCGATGGGCTTATGACCTGCTTTCTGCATATGAGCCATTATTTTGAGCTGAATAAAATGTCCTATATGAAGGCTGTCAGCCGTAGGGTCAAAGCCGATATAGAATGTGAATTTTTCATCACCTTCAAAAAGCTTTCTTACTTCCTCTTCGTTTGTGCACTGAGCGATCATACCTCTCGCTTTAAATTCGTCAAAAAGATTCATGTTTTTTCTACGGATTATTCCGTACTCCTTTCAGTATATGCATAATTATTAATCTGATTTATGTTTGCGGCAAACTTATTTACTTGCTTTATCAAGCATTTCTACCGCTGTTTTGATTTGTTTATCTGTAATGTTTATTCCGCCTATTATTCGGGAAAGCTCGTTTATTCTTCCCTGTCTGTCGAGAACTTCGACACGGCTTTCAACTCTGCCGTTACTTTCTGATTTTGATATTTTTATATGTCTATCCGCAAGTGCGGCTATCTGTGCTGAATGGGTTATACATATTATTTGTGTATCCGCAGACATTTCGCACAGCTTTCTTCCTATTCTTTCGGAGGTTGCACCCGAAACACCTGCATCTATCTCGTCAAATACAGATGAACCTTCACCGCTTTTGGAGATCATGGTATTTTTAATTGCCAACATTATTCGTGAAAGCTCACCGCCTGAGGCAATTTTTGAAATAGGAAGCATATCTTCGCCGACATTGGGGCTGACAAGAAATTCAACATCATCAAATCCATTGGTGTCAAATACGGTTTCACCGAACGCATCGGTTTTCTTTTCAACTCTGATTTTAAATCTTACCTTCGGCATATCGAGCTCTTTTAAAACAGAACTGATCTTTTCATTCAGCACAAGAGCATTTTTCATTCTGCTTTCAGAAAGAACACAAGCTGATTTTTCAGCCATAGCTCTCGCATCTTTTATTCTGTTTTCAAGATCAATCAATGCTTCATCGCTGTTTTCGAGATTATTAAGCTTTTCTTTTATCTCATGTTTTTTGGTAAGAACCGCTTCAATGCTTTCGCCGTATTTTTTTGTCAGCTTCTTAATAACTGTAAGACGTTTTTCAACTGCATCAAGCTGTCTTTCGGGATCGGTCACGTCATCTGAGCTTAAAACGTCACCAACACGCTCTGAAATGTCAAGAAGCTCATATTTTATAGTTTCAAGTCTCTGTGCAATTTCTTCGGCATTATCAAGAATGCCGTCAAGATTTATTACTGCAGCTTCAGCTTTTTCAAGTAAATAACGAACGCTGACACCTTTTTCATTATCATCAAGTGCACGTTTAACTACAGAAACACTTTTTGAAACCTTCTCAAGACTGCGTAGCTTTGCTCTCAGTCTTAACAGCTTTTCTTCCTCACACGGATCAGAAAGCTTTGCCCCCTCTATTTCGGCATATTGATATTTGAGAATATCGATCATCATCTCACGGTCATCGAGTGCTTTTTTTAATGATTCATATTCCTGCTCAAGAGAGGAAAGCACTAAATATTTTTCAGAGTATGAAGCAAGCTCATTTTCGAGACCAACATAACTGTCAAGTAAATGAAGAAGCTCACCCTTTTCAGATAAAGCTCCGCTGTCATTCTGCCCGTGAATTGTCAAAAGATGCTTTGATACCTGCCTTAGCAAAGATGCCGAAACACTTTTACCGTTAATCCTTGCACTTGTTTTACCGTCGTCGGCAATCGTTCTCGACAAAAGCAATTCACCGTCAGCAATAGTGATGCCAAGCTCCGCAAGATACTTTTCCTTAGACTCAAGAGAGTCAAATAATGCACTGACCGAAGCGGCATTTTCACCCGTTCTGATCATATCACGGCTGCCTTTTGCTCCAAGAACAAAAGCAAGGCTGTCAATTATTATTGATTTGCCTGCTCCCGTTTCACCTGTAAGCACAGTAAAGCCGCTGTCAAAATCAATATTTAATTCTTTTATTACCGCAACATTGGTAATAGAAACTGAACGCAGCATAAATGCCCCCGTATTAATCTACCTTTGTAAGACTTTTTATCTTATCGCATACATGCTTTGCAGACTCAGGAGTATGCGTAACGGCAAAAATAGTATCATCGCCCGCAACACAGCCGAGGATATCAAGATCAGACAATGAATCGAGATTGGCCGCAACTGCCGATGCAAGTCCGGGATAGGTTTTAACAACAACAGTATTCATCGCACTTTCAACCGATCTTACAGAAGCCGCAAAAGCCGTAATATATATGGGAATTTCAGTCTCTTCCTTTGGTTCGGATACGGTATACTTATATTTGCCCGCATCGCCCGTAACCTTTATGAGCTTTAGCTCACGTATATCTCTTGAAACGGTTGCCTGCGTTACGGCATAACCTACCTCAGCTAACTCTCGAATAAGGTCGTCCTGTGTCTCAACGTCCTTTTTTTTAATTATTTCAAGTATGGTTTTTTGTCTGTTGTTTTTCACTTTTTACTCCTTACTCTCAAACAGAAGCTACATCCATTTCGGAAAGCTTTCTGTTAAGAACATTTACAAGTCCCCCGTCTTTAATTCTGACAAGCCTTGTTATTTCCGCACTTTTACTAATAGTTACCGTATCTCCGTAAAAAATTTCCATATGCTCTCTGCCGTCAACTGTTATGTACATTTTGTTTTCTCTGCAGAACGCATTTTTAAGCTCCAACACAGACTCTCCCATGAATACAACCGGTCTGTGTGTAAAGGAATGGGGACATATGGGCGTTACACATATACACTCCATAGTCTGATAGATAAGCGGACCTCCCGCTGATAAGGAATATGCACTTGAACCTGTCGGCGTTGAGACTATAATTCCGTCAGCGGCATATCTTGTAATAAACGTTCCGTCGCAGTACAGATCGAAGCCGGAAAGACGGGATACCGGTCCGTTTGACAAAACCACATCATTAAGACATGGATAAGATACCGCCTTCTCCTCACCCTTACTTGTGACGGTCACGTCAAGCATCATTCTTTCTTCCGTTCGGTAGTTGCCGTTTAATATCTCACAAAGAAGTTCTGTTTCCTTCGCCTCAAGCTCGGCAAGAAATCCGAGTCTGCCGTAATTTATGCCGAGAACGGCAATATTTAAATGTGATACACGCCTTGAGGCATCTATTATGGAACCGTCTCCTCCCATAACTATAACAAGCTCGCTCCCGTTGAATACATCTTCGCCGTCGCAATATTCTACTAAAGGTATATTGTCACAAATAATTTCGGAAACGCACTTCTCCATTAAAACTTTATCGCAGTAATTTTCAAGGACACGGAGAATTTCCAGAATATTCTGTTTTGTTATATTCTTCTTCATACACGGAAGAAGAGTAACAGTTTTAATCATCCTATCACCTGCTCTATTATTTTATCGTTTATCTTCGATGACTCGGAGCTTTTAATAAAGAAAAGTAAAAATTCTTTATTTCCGTCTCCTCCGTCTATTGCGGAACGCATAAGTCCCGAAGCAGAAAAGCCTGTTTTCTCGCCGAAGGAAAGAATTTTATCTATAGCCTTACGATGCTGTTTTTTATCCTTGACAATTCCGTTTTTTGAAAGAGCTTCCCTACCGCACTCAAACTGAGGCTTTACAAGAGTTACAAAAAATCCCCCGTCTTTCAATACAGAATATACCTGCTCCATAATGTATGTCTGGGAAATAAAGGAAACGTCACACACAGCCATATCACAAAGCTCACCGATTGCTTCAATGGATATATCTCTTGCGTTAAAACCTTCAAGATTAACGACTCGCTTATCGTTCACAAGCGATGCATCAAGCTGTCCGTGTCCTGAATCTACCGCAATAACCTTGGTTGCTCCTCTTTTTAAAAGGCAGTCGGTAAAGCCGCCTGTCGATGCTCCCACGTCAATTACGGTGAAGTTCGTAACATCGATTGCAAACTCATTAAGTGCACCTTCAAGCTTCATTCCACCTCTGCCGACAAAGGTGTGAACCTCGCCGAGAACTGAAATTTCTTCGCCGTCCGTTTCAAAAGACGGTTTATTTATAATCTTGCCGTTTACGCTTACAAGCCCCTTTTTTATGAGCTGTGCACCGTAGCTTCTGCTTTTGGCATACCCGTTCGTATGCAAATAAACGTCAAGTCTCATTTGATTCTCGAATTAAGATATGAAGGGAATTCCGAAAGAAATTCAGAATTCTCATATTTTGATATTATATCGGATGCTCTCTGCGAAAGCTTTTCGCATTCTGCTTTTGCTTCTTCCGGTGTAAAGAATGTAAGAGCATTTACTCTGCCGTTCTTTTCGTCAATTCCGACAGCCTTTCCGATAACAGATGCATCACCCTCAAGATCAAGAAGATCATCCTTTATCTGAAATGCAAGTCCTATACACTCACAGTATTCCGATATATCAGATACGACCTCGCCCTTCAGATCCTTTTCACTTTCAAGTGTAGAATAGTAGCCCGTAAGTGCCGCCGCTTTAATTAATGCAGCAGTTTTCATACTGTGCAGCTTCTTTAATTCTTCATACGTTTCGGCATTGGAATCAAGGTCGATCTGCTGACCGCCCGCCATTCCGAGAGATCCTGCAAGAAACGCAAGCTCACGCACCGTCATTCTTGCACCGTAATCCGTAAGTCCTTCGCCTCTTGCCGCATTTTCCATGGAATACGTAAGTAGCGTGTCCCCTGCAAGAAGTGCTGTTGCTTCGGAAAAAGCAACATGACAGGAGGGCTTACCTCTTCTCATATCGTCATCATCCATACAAGGAAGGTCATCGTGAATAAGAGAATATGCATGAACCATTTCAACAGAAGCCGCCGCTGTCAGAGCATTCTCTTTTTTTCCTCCGAAAAGCTTTGCAAACTCCAAGGCAAGAACACCTCTAATTCTTTTTCCGCCGCCAAGAAGCGAATATTTCATCGCATCCTGCAAAGTTCCGCTTCCGATATATTCCTCAGACGTACAGCGGACAAGCTCATTTTCAACAAGCTGTGCATCCTTAACGAGTATTTCTTTTATCATATATATCCCTCGCTTTAGTCATCAATATTGGGGATTGTGTCGCCTGTAAGCATTTTAACTTTCTTTGCCGCCGTGTCGAGCTTTTCGCTGCAAAGCTTTACAAGTGCTACCCCTTCTTCAAAAAGATCAAGTGATACGTCGAGAGGAGCATCTCCTTTTTCAAGGGAGGAAACAATGCTCTCAAGCTTATTCATAGCATCTTCAAATGCAATTTCTTTATTCTCCATAATTAATTCTCCTCTCTGACTCCGATAACGTTAGCTTCGATATACCCATCAGCCGTTCTGACCGACAGACCGTCGCCGATTTTTACGTCGTTTATACTTTTAACTACTTTTTCACCCGTGTATACTGCACTAAAGCCTCTTCCCAGAACATTTAACGGACTCAGTCCGCTGAGATTTCTCGCAGTCATTCCAAGAAGTGCAGTGCATTTTTCAAGCTTATTATTCTGTGCCCTGCAAAGTCTGTCATTGAGACTTACAAGAGCCATATTTTTATCTTCTATATATGCATACTGATCTCTGAGAGCTCTGCTCTTTGAAAGCATATTGAGACGGTCGTATGCTCTTTTGATCTTATTGTCGAGTGCATTATCAATTCGTTTTGACAGAATGTTTATTCTCTGCTTCAACTCCTCTGCATCGGGCACGGCAAGTTCCGCAGCTGCAGACGGAGTCGGTGCTCTGAGATCTGCCACAAAATCCGAAATGGTAAAATCAGTTTCGTGCCCTACTGCCGATATGATCGGTATATCAGAATTGTAAATGGCACAGGCAAGCCCTCTGTCATTAAAAGCCCAAAGGTCTTCTATTGAGCCGCCGCCCCGTCCGATAATGATAAGATCCACATCTTTTGTACTGTTGAAATACTCTATACCTTTTATCAGCTCAAAGGGTGCCATATCGCCTTGAACAAGACTTGGGTATACGATTATCTCTGTCATCGGACATCGGCGTCCCATAACATTCAGCATATCCCGTATTGCCGCCCCTGTCGCAGACGTTACAATGCCGACCCTTTCGGGAAATGAGGGGATCGCCTTCTTATGTGCTTCATCAAAAAATCCCGCTTCAGACAGTTCTTTTTTCATCTGCTCGTATGCGGCATATAAAGCACCGAGTCCTGCCGGTTCAATATCATCGCAGTATATCTGATACTGACCGTCTCTGACGTAAGCGGCAATTCTTCCCTTGACGGTCACTTTCATACCGTTTTCGGGTACAAATCTAAGCTTTTGAGCATTTGTGCGGAACATAACTGCTCGTATGGCAGAATTGTTGTCTTTAAGAGTAAAATACATATGTCCCGTACTGTAATGATTTTTGAAATTAGATATTTCACCCTCCACCGAAAGCTGTCTCAGCTGCGGAATTTCATCAAACAGCTGCCTTATAAACTCATTTACCTCACTTACAGTCAGCGGTCTCGGAAAACGAAGCTCGGAAACGTCAAAATCTTCCCCGTAAAGATATTCATTTCCGTACATCAATCATCACTCCTGAGTTCAAAATATCTGTTTCTTGCAAGAAGTGACGTCCCAGCAGCATTGTCGGATGAAAACTCGGGTGCGGCAAAATTACTTGAAAATTTTTTAAGTCTTTCCTTTAAAATGCTACAGCTCATAACACCGCCTGCGTATACGGTTTCAATTTCGGGATATGAAAGTTTAAGCTCTTCGCTCAATTTTTCAAGTGCCTCGCCTACTGCATTTACGGTAAATGCGGCTGTCAATTTTTTGTTTTGTGTTTCATCATAAAGCTTACAGGCTTTGTTTTCTATCCCGGATAAATTACATCTCATTCGATTTATTCTGATCTTGTACGAGGGGATCTTTTCGTGGTTTGCAAGAGCTTCTTTTTCGAGCTGTGCTCCCGCAGGAAAAGAAAGACCCATATATACACCCACTCTGTCGATGACCTGACCTGCATTTAGATCTGCGGTGCCGCCTATCTGTTCAATATCAAAACCAAATTCGCTTTTACCCTTTACAAGCAAAACATCAGTAGTGCCGCCCGATACGTGAAAGGCGGCAAACTGTTTGTCCGCAAGATCTGTTCGACCTGCGGAGTACAGCGAAGCCATTATATGTCCGCTTTGATGCGAAAACGGAAATGCAGGTATCTGCATTACAGCCGACAGGACTTTTGCAATTGCACCTCCAACAAGAAAGCATGGCATATATGAGCCCTTACAGTCTCTCGGAGCATATGAATATCCAATGGCAGAAAGCTGTGCATCCGAATGACTTTTAAAATAATTATCTATTACCTCAGAAACTTCATTCATGGCAGAGGTATGGTGAAATACAGCATCGCTCTGTCTGAGCCCTCTTTCTCCGTCTTTAACAGGAAGAAGCTTTTTATAGTTTAGAACAACGTTTCCCTGTTCATCGCATATAGCAAGGGAGGTCGTATAATTGCTTGTATCAATTCCGCAAAAGCACTTATTCTTCATCTGAAGCATTTTTTTCTTCTGAGGGCATTTCGCCGAGCTTACCTTCACCTCTTGCGAAGTTATTGAGAATTCCGTTTACAAATCCCGAAGCTTTATCCTCACCGTAGATCTTTGCAAGCTCAACAGCTTCATTGATAATGACCTTCGGCGGTGTTTCGGTAAATGTAAGCTCATACACACCAAGTCTGAGAACAGATTTTGTTATTTTCGATATTCTTGATATTTTCCATCTTACAGCGTATTTTTTTATAGCCTCATCAAGTTCAGAAACGGAAGCTACACACTTAATAAAAGTATCTTTAACGTATGCATCACATTCCGCTTCATCGAATGCTTCTTTTTCGGAAATGAATTGATGAGCATCCATACCGTCACGGTATGTATATTCATAAAGTAATGCAACTAAAGCTTCCCTCTGCTCACGTCTTGTCATAGGGTCCTCCTGGACATATTATAATATTATATTATATTATACAATCAATGAATATGATTGTCAATGAGTATTTCGGAAGAATACGGAAAATTATACAACTTATAATTTTATTGTGAATTTTTTTGCGTTAAAAGAAAAACTGAATTTTTTCCTTGTAAAAAGCTGTTTTTTATGGTATTATATCAATAATCTTAATAGGCGGAACTTACATGAAAAATAATAAACCAAAGTATATCTTATCAATTCTTACAAGAGCTTGTTGCATATTTACCCCGATAATCATCCTGCTTTACTCTGCAGGAGCTATTGTAAGCAACAGCGAAAAATCGTTTATTCCGACATTTTCAACGGTAATAATAATTTTCGCAATTTCCCTTGTCGTTTCTCTCAGCGTGCTTTTGTATAAAAATCCAAAGCTTTCATTTGCAGCTTCACATTTTATTAATTTTATTATACTCGGTATTTTCTATTACTTTGTCGTTGTTGTAATGAGAAACAATATATCTTCAGGCGGGTACACCCTTGTCGCAATGCTTGTATATGTGATAATATTTGTTCTTGTAACATTTTGTATCCTCGGCACAAGAAGCATCGGAAGAAAAAAGATCAACGACGTTAAGAAATACACCTCTAAATTTGAATAATCACGGAGAATTAATATTTATGCACTCTCATGCTCTCAGGCATTTCATTTCCCTATTGATTTTTATACTGATTTCCGCCTCTGCGGCAATCCTGTTTTCCAAGCAAGTCGATATTAAAGTTATAACAAATAAGTTTGAAACACATACCGAAGAAACGCTTGATAATTCACTTGATGCTCCTCAAGATCAAGAAAAGGACGAACAAAGCGAGACTGATGAAAATACGGTTGAAATTACTCCCGAAGAAACCTTTGTTCTCAAAGAAACCAAGGACTACGGAAGTTCTTACGTTGAAAAAATCATATTCCTCGGTGACAAAAACACTTATGCTATGGGACGTTATACATACACGGGTATTCCCGATCCGATCCGACAGGTCTGGTCGGTTGAAAACAACGTTTCCCCTTCAAAAATATCAGTTGTAAATAATTTTATTTATCCGGCTTCATACGAAGCAACAAACTATTTAACTGCGCTGAAGGACAGAGCTCCCGCATTTCTTGTTCTTTCCTTCGGTTCGTACTGTGAAGAAAACGAGATATTGACTAAAGACAGGCTTATTACAAGCTTTGGCGATTTTATTATTAATGTAAAGCAGGTTTCACCCAACACACAGATAATGATACAGTCAATTTTTCCCGTATCAGACAATTGTACTTTCCTTGACAACGAAGCCGTTTTAGAACGAAATGAATGGCTGAGGGAGCTTTGTTCCATTTACAAAGTATATTATATTGACAGCTGGTCGGCTCTGACTGATGAAAGCGGCCGGTTAAATTCAGAATATGCTTCTGACGACGGTTATCTTCTAAACGAGGAAGGCTACAAAGCAGTTATCGACTACGTCAAGACGCACGCACATCCTCTTTACGTTAATTCTAACGAATACTGATCCCATCAAAAAAGCTGAAGCGTTTTGCTTCAGCTTTTTCAGTTAATAAGGTCATTATAAAAAATAATCTCTTCAGGTAAACGAAGGTTAAGCTTTTCTCTCGCTTTTTCCTCATAATACTCCTGATCCATGGGGGTGTTCAGTATATCCTGATACTGTGCATTTTCGTCTCTGATAGCTTCTATCTCCGGGATAAGCTGTTCTTTTTCGTCATTCATTCTGTTAATCTCAATGATCATTTTCACAGAGCTGAGTGCACAGAAGAACACAAACAAAACTACAACTATATTGAAGACTAAATTTCCTTTTCTTTTCATAATTATCACCTGAAAACTATCAATTCTTTTAACTGTTCCTTACACTTTACAGTATACCTTTTCTTTTTCTTAATGTCAATAGTACATTTTATCCTTTTGAGCAACACTTCTGCGGTATGTCTATAAACGTATTTAAGAGATACGATAATCAGCTTCAGCGGCTGTAAAACTACAAATATTATCAAATTTACGATAAGCTTTATTAAATCTGAAAGCTCCTTTGAAAAATATATGATTAATTTTCCGACTGTAAAATAATACGCAAAAAAACCAAGAACGGAACACACTAATATAAACCACCGAAAAATGCCGTAATTAAACGCAAATAAAAACAGAACAAAGGATACTGTAACAAACAAAGAATAAATCAAATCGCCTGTAAATACAAACACGCCATCTAAAATGCTTATTCTTTTAAAATCCAGCATATCCTTAAAGGTGTTATTATATATACGGTTAAATCTCGCCTTTTCACCGTAGGTTGAAACACCTAAAAAAACTCTTGATATACGTATAACATCATATGCTGCACCAAACAATATGCCGAGAATTACGGCGTATAATGAGGCACGCAAAAGCATTGTCATTGATACAGGCATTGTATATCAACCAAAAACCTTACGCAGTTTATTTCTCTTTTCTTTTTCGACACCTCCGTAATAAAACAGTCCGTTGATGCTTCCTGTTACGCACAGCTTCCCTGTCGATGAGTCAAAGCTTTCGATCTTCATGCCGCTTCCGTCTATGGATATATTTCCGCTTTTGCAGGTGGCTACTACGGTAGTGTCGCTGAAGCCTACAACGTCATATATTCCTGTAAGCTCAGCTTTTTGTCTATCAAAAATAGAAATATTATTTATGGTATTCTTAACGTCAGTATCCATACGAACCTCCGCAACATCAAACAAAAATCGTTATTAAATGATATGCGTAAGATACTTTGAATATGACTCCTTAATCAAACAATAATTTCGTAAAGAAGCGATGCTTCATCCTTAGCAACGTGTTCCTTTATGTCCTTAACAACAAGCTTTAATGTTTTTTCTCCAAAGGTTATCTCAATTATGTCACCGACCTTTACGTCATATGATGCTTTCGCACGTTTTCCGTTAACGCTGACGTGTTCGGTATCACAGGCATCATTTGCTACGGTGCGTCTCTTTATAATTCTTGAAACCTTTAAATATTTATCAAGTCTCATACAATCTCCTGAAAGTTATAAATATAGCTATGGCACACTTCAATTGAAGTGTGCCACAACGGGTTCATTTTGAATAAATAATTATTTGTTGATCTTAGCCTTGAGGGGTGTTCCTGCAGAGAATGCGGGATACTTAGCTGCAGCAATTTCAATAGCAGCACCTGTTGCAGGGTTACGGCCTGTGCGAGCAGCTCTTTCCTTAACTTCAAAAGAACCGAAGCCGATAAGCTGAACCTTTTCGCCTGCTACGAGAGCATCTTCGATTGCTGCGAATGTTGCTGCTACTGCTGCTTCTGCCGCCTTCTTTGTGAGGCCTGCGTTATTTGCTACTACTTCGATGAGTTGTGTCTTATTCATTTTGATAAGTCCTTTCTCATAATTAAAATATTTCCTGTATCTTACAGGTTCTTTACAATTCATAGTATACCATTATTATTTACTTATTTCAAGTGTTTTTTTCAAAAAACAACGGCTATACAGCTATAAACTGCAAAATTTACAATTAACAATACGGAAATATCAAATTAAATACAAATTAATAATTTGTTATTTTAAAAAATTAAATCAATTTGTACTTTTCAAGCAAAGAAGCTATCTTTTTACCCTTGGGCAAAAGAAGAACATCATCTTTAGTAAACGCTTTAAGCACAATTATCAAAACAAAATATACCGCAGCAGCAACTACAACGGAGGCTATTGCAGACAGCTTGGGGGATACATAGGCTGACAGCAGATAATTGGAACCGAATGCTGCGAATGCACAAATGATGCCTGCGATAAAGGGCTTCAGGAATATCTTTGCTATTGAGGGTCTGTAGCCTATCTTCTTTCCGACAAAGAAGAAATTAAAGAGCATTATCGTCATATAGCAAAGGAAGGTTCCGATGGGTGCTCCATACATTTCAATCCCCTTCGTACCAATAAGAAGATAGCTTGAAAGAAGCTTGACCGCCGCACCGACAGCCATGGAAATAATGGGATATATCTGATACTTATGCGACTGAAGGAACGAATTTGTTACCGAGAGCATTCCGAGAAAGAAAATAGACGGTGCAAGCACAGACAAAAGGGGGGCAGCCATAGCCGATGACTCTTCGTTAAATATCAGAGTCAAAAGCGGATATGCAAGGGCCGAAAGTCCAAACGCACAAGGAAATGCTATTATTGAGCACACTCTGAGAGAGCTGTTCATAATATCCCCGACAAGCTTTTTTTTGTTTCCTGCTACAGCCGCAGACAGTAAAGGCACAATAGATGCCGTGATCGGATAAATCAACGCAGGAGGCAGGTTAAACATTGTAACGGCAAGGGTCTTATAGTTGCCGAACATAGCAGAAACCTCCTCGGGAAGATAACCGATCGATTGAAGTCTTGATGACAATATCATACCGTCGATAACGTTTGTAAAGCTCATTACGGAGGAGCTGATCGTAATCGGCACACCTATTTTTAAAAGAGTCTTTATTATTTCTTTTGTGGGTGTGACGTATTCTTTATTTTCGACAACGTCAAGAGAAGCGTTATAGGCACTTTCATTAAACAACAGCTTGGTTATAAACAGATAAAGCATACTGCACGCCGTACCGATAGTGAGACCAAGCAAAGTGAATGCAGCTACAATATGGAGAGGATAACCGGCATTTTTTGCATAAAGTGCAAATACAATACCGAAGCTGAGTTTACCGATAGCTTCTATGACCTCTGAAATAGCTGTGGGAATCATATTCTGATGTCCCTGGAAATAGCCTCTGTATGAGCTTGAAAGGCAGATAAAGAACAACGTCGGTGCAATTGCCATTATACAGAGATATGCCGCATCAAGCTTATATATTCCCGCAAACACCTTCGACAAGGTTATCATCAGAGCCATACCGATGATGCCTATTGCGGCAAATATCCAAAATACTACTTTGAATATTTTTTTTGCATCACGAAAGTTTCCTTTGGCACGGCTTCCCGAAATCATGATGGATACGGCTACCGGAAGACCGGCGGTTGATATCATATAAAACCAAACATAAATATCATAAGCTACGTTATAATACCCCATACCGCCGTCAGTAAGTATGGCGTGTAACGGTGCTTTAAGAAAAGCTCCGATAACTTTTACAAGAATATTGGCAACAGTCAATACTATTACACCGGACAGAAACAGCTTTTTACTGTCCTTTGCCTTTATATGACCGCCTGATCTTAAAACCTTTTCATTCTTCATATGTAAAGCTCCTTGAAACTACCCGATAAATTCTCTGAACACTGATCTTCGGGAAATCATATCCTCCGTTACATATTCATTTGTAACTTTTTTAAGTTTTGTTACTATGGAAGTCAGCAAATCGTAACCTTTAAAATCTTCCTTAATATTTTCTGCCAAAGGAAGCAGATATTTTCCGATTATTAAAAGCTCATAGGGCATAAAAGAATTGATTTTATACCGAATTTCATTTACGTTCGGATATATATTCTTTTTTTCATTTTCTCTGACTGAATTCCAAATTCTGAAGGTCGTTTCAAACGAGGTGTTTCTGAACTTAACATCCCGAACAAGCCGTCTTATCAAACGAATCTCATGTCTGTCAAAATATACTCCGTTCAAAACAACATCTTCGGGAACGCTGACAAAGATGCTGCTGTAAGAAACATCTTTAAAATTATGTGTTATTTCGGGATATACGGCTTGTATACCTTCAAAAACAAATATATCCTCACCTGTAAACACATGATCTTCATATCCGCTGATTCTTCCGCTTCCGAGATCAAATATGGGCTTACGGGCGGTTTTGCCTGTAAGAAGATCTGTTACAAATCTGTCAAAGCTACCGAGATCGAGTGCTGCCGCACTATCCCAATCCATGCAGTTTTTATCTTCTCTGATATTATCTCTGTAAAAATCATCAATTGATATTACGTGAGCTCTCAGACCGCTTTGCTCGATTTGATTTATAAGTTTTTTCGCAGTAGTTGTTTTTCCGCTGCAGGTGGGTCCCGACAACGTAATAATTTTAGTATTCTCTTCCAGAACAGAGGTGATTTGACCTTCAAGTTCCTTTTCAAAATTCAATTCACACATCTCGACAAAGCGATGTGCACTTTGATATGAGTTTAAGCTCAGCTCAAGAGTTATCATAATGTCTCCTTTCCGTCGAAATTAAGTTCTGCCGTAAAATCTGAGTATATCTTCTTTTATTCTATCGGATTTTTGAGAACTTTCATCGCCTGTTTTATCGGCTAAATATTCATACGGATATTTGCTTTCGGCAATTCTCTTTATCTCAAGCCTGTTCCCTTTCTCATCCATGGAAACGAGCTTAGTTACTGCAGAAGCACCAACGGCGAATATTGTCTGCACCTCTTCCATCATGTAAATATTGTACAGTCCTTCCTTTTCAGGCAGGGAAAAACCTACGTTCTCAAGATTTCCTCTCGTATTCTTCTGTCTGTACATATAATATGGAAAATATCCCGATTCATTCATGATTTTCTGAGAATAGTCAACGCTGTCAGAAGCTGTTTTATGCTCACGGGAAAAAATATTGTCAACAGTTCTTTTGACCTCAGCTGATTTTTTTACGCTGAAAGTGTGTACCGTAACATTTTCGGGACGAAGGTCTGCTATTTTATCGACAGTAGAAGCAAAGCTTTCAAACTGTTCTCCGGGAAGTCCCGCAATAAGATCGACGTTAATGCAGTCAAAGCTGCAATCTCTTGCAATCCAATAAGCTTTATAAAAATCCTCCGACGTATGTTTTCTTCCGATGGATGCTAAAATTTCATCATTTAATGTCTGAGTATTTACACTTACTCTTGACACACCGTATTTTTGGGCGATGCTTAATTTTTCCTGAGTTATTGTATCCGGTCTTCCCGCTTCAAGTGTAAATTCGGTCAACAAAGAGGTGTCAATACTGTCATATATACAGGACAAAAGCTGTTCAAGCTGAACAGCATTTAATACGGTAGGTGTTCCACCGCCGATATAAACTGTTGAAATTTTAATTCCGAGAGTTGAAATTATATCAGCACATCTTTTAATATCCTTTAAAAGAACACTTACGTATTCCGGAATAAGTTTAAGCAGTTTTTCCGAAGTAAAGGAAACAAACGAACAATAGCTGCACCTTGTGGGACAAAACGGGATAGCGACATACAAGCTGCACTCGTTATATACGTTGGGTTTTATAAGCCGCTTTTCCGATTTTGCTACCTCTACGGCAAGCTTTGCCTTTTGTGAAGTAACGGAGTACTCTCTTTCAAATACAGCCGCAGCATCGCTTTCACTCATACCACAATCGAGTAATTCCGTTGCAAGCTTTGCAGGTCTTACACCAATAAGTATTCCCCACGGCAAACGAGACCCGCCGTATGCTTCCGAGGCCTTCAAAAAAGCCTTTCCTGCACAGACTTTATGTGCCATTGAGGGACGTGACAGCGTTTCATTTTTGGAAAGAGTATGCTCTCCGTATACAGTCTTCTTATTATGTACTATTTCTACCTTGCAGAAATAACAATCATCATCCTCTTTAAGATCAAAAGCAACAACCGGGATTTCATCACACAGCACTTCTGTTTTCCCAAATGTCGCACCGGGAAACAAAGTGAGACAAAGCGTCTGAGCATAAAACTCACTCAATTCACCTTTAATTCTGACTATCATGATACAATTTATTTTCTCCCGATGTTCTGCTTGTTCAGCTCTCTGCTGTTAATAACAACAGTAAAAGGACCGTCGTTGAGTAACGATACCTCCATATGAGCACCAAACTCGCCTGTTTCAACAGAAGGCACAAGCTTGCTTAAATAAGAACAGAAATGCTCATATAGCTCATTTGCAACAACAGGCGGTGCACTGTTGACAAAATCAGGTCTGTTACCTTTTCTGCAGGATGCAAGGAGTGTAAAATTAGGAACAACAAGTACACCGCCGCCTATATCATTAACGGATAGGTTGATCTTATCGTTTTCATCAGAAAAAATTCTGAGCTTTGATATTTTTTCTGCCAGCACCTCCGCATCAGCTTCGTCATCACCTTGTGCCACACCGAGCAACACAAGAAGGCCGTGTTTACATTTGCCTATCTCCTTTTCATCAACAACCACCGAGGCGTGTTGAACTCTCTGAATTACAGCTATCATAAACTATCTCCGAAATTACTGATTAAAACCTCTTGTAACACTTAATACACCTGAAATTGCTCTGAGACGGGAAACTATGGACTCATAGTGATCTGTGTTTTTACAAGCAATTCCGAGATTGAAAATAACATCGCTGTCCGAGGTCATTTTTGTATTTATCTGTGTTATAGAAACCTTCATGTCTGCAAGAGCAGATGAAATATCTGCAAGCATGGAAATTCTGTCTTCCGCCTTGATCTGAAGAATAGCTTCATAAACACCTGTGCTTGATTTCGTATGGCTTTCGTCCCACTCGGCGCTGATCCATCTTTGGAAAAATTCTTCCTTTTGCATACCCTGTACTACGTTGGGGCAATCACGCTTATGAATGGAAACCCCGTAGCCCTTCGTAATAAAGCCGATAACCTTATCACCGGGCAAAGGATTACAGCATTTTGCAAATTTTACTGAATAACCGCCTTCACCGTCAATTATAATACCTGAATCGGAACGCATATTTTTAGGTGTTTTAGTAACTACCTGCTGTACGTCTCTGACAGGTTCATCAACAAGCGTCGGCTTGACAACACGGTCATATTCATCTTTGATTTTTGCAGCAATTTTACTTACGGCAAGGCCGCCGTATCCTATTGCATTACAAAGATCATCAGGCTCCTGCATTCCGACACGTTTGGATACGTTTGCTATTATCTCGCTTCTTTGAGCTTCCGTGGCCTGCTTTCCGCAACGAAGAATTTCTTTTTCGATCTCGGAACGGCCCATAGCGATATTCTCGCTTCGTTTCTCTTTTTTAAACCATTGACGTATTTTATTACGTGCTTCACCGGTTTTTACGATCTTCAGCCAGTCTCTGCTGGGACCTTTTGATGCCGATGACGTTATGATCTCTACTATTTCACCATTCTGAGGTATCTTATCTATCGGTGCTATCATACCGTTTATCTTAGCACCAACCATTCTGTTACCGACCTGTGAATGTATCGCATAAGCAAAGTCAATAATTGTAGATCCCTGAGGCAGAGCTATTACGTCGCCCTTGGGAGTAAATACGAATGTCTCATCATGGAATATATCTATTTTGAGTGCGTGCATGAAGTCATCCGGATCAATAGCCTCGTTTTCAACATCAAGAAGCTTTGATATCCATTGAAGCTTTTCATCCACCTCAGCCTTACTCTGCTCGCCGGATTTATATTTCCAATGTGCCGCCACACCGTATTCAGCAATATGATGCATTTCCTTAGTTCTTATCTGAACCTCAAAGGGAATACCGTCTCTGCCGATTACAGTTGTATGAAGTGACTGATACATATTGGGCTTAGGTGTTGATATATAGTCTTTAAATCTGCCGGGAACAGATTTAAACAGCTCATGAATGATGCCGAGAGCCGTATAGCATTCAAGCTCCGTATCAACGATTATACGCAAAGCATAAAAGTCATAGATCTCATCGAAGCTCTTATTTTGGTTATATATTTTTCTGTATATACTGTAAACAGTTTTAACACGACCCTCAAGCGTATAATGGATATTATATTCATCAAGCTTTATGGAAATATAAGAACGCACCTTGTCGATAAAATCTCTGTTTTGGCCGTATTTATTCTCAATATGGCCGCTGACCTCTGAATATCCTATCGGGTCAAGAAATTCAAGAGCAAGGTTTTCAAGCTCCTGCTTTACTCTTTGCATACCGAGACGGTGTGCAAGTGGTGCATATACATGCATCGTTTCAAGTGCTGTTGTACGTCTCTTATGCTCAGGCTTAGCAATCAGAGTTCTCATATTGTGAAGTCTGTCACACAGTTTGATAAAAATCACCCTGATATCCTTAGACATTGCAAGAAGCATTTTTCTAATGTTTTCCATATGTGCTTCTTCTTTGTCAACAACATTTATATCTTCGATCTTGGTGAGACCGTCAACAAGCATTGCAACATTTTCGCCGAAAAGTCTTTTTAGCTCGCCTAAATTTGTTTTATCGGGACAGTCCTCGACTGTATCATGCAAAAATGCAGCACAGATAGAATCAGTATCAAGACCGAGAGCCGCAACAATTTCAGCAACCGCAATCGGATGGGAAATATAAGGCTCTCCGCTTTTTCTGAACTGTCCTTCATGCATGATTTTTGCATATTCGTAGGATTCTTTTATTTTTTCGATATCGTAATTCTTTCCGCTGTTATTCAACACGGAAAGCAGTTTTTTGATACCGATACCGTCATTGAATTGAGAGTGACTAAGGCTCATAGAAACCACCCATCTGTAAAAATTGTAATATTACTGACCGTGCTTTATTCCAAAGTTACCTTTTATTTTTCGGTATAAGTTGGACTTGTCAAGATCAGTCTTGTTCTTTACGTATACGTATTTAAACTGATAAAGCTCTTTTTCAAAGTCTATCTCATCAACATATAAAAGATTGAGCTCCTGGAACACTTTGATTATCGTTTTCAGCTTAATATATGAAAAGCTGTTTCCCTCGTTTTCAAGCATTTTTGATAAGGCTCTTATACTGAAAACATCTCTTCCCATACGAAGCTCATGCTTGACCATGTTATAAAACAAGGCAAAATCATTTCTTGACGGCACGTATTTTTCAACTCCGTCCTCTATGGCAGCTGCAAAATCAAAATCACCGGAAAGTATTTTTGAAAAATCTATGCGGTCCTGCTCTTCTTTTTTCAGCTGACTTTCGTTCATCGTAATATCTTTAACTATAAACTGGAGACTTTCTTTGCCTTGAAAGCTGTTAATATCAAGATTAAACAGCACGTCAACACAGTCACCCTCGTACAGATCGCTGTCGGAAATGCAACGGCGAAAATACATCGCACAGAATTCATCTCCTTCGGGTGAAACAAGTGTATATTTTGCGTGCTTGCCTCCGCCTACGTTCATAGTATCTGCAATTTTCATGTTTCTGATCAAGAACAGCGGAACGGTATTGGAAACACCGAAGGGTTCAAACAAATACAGTTCTCTCGCTGCTTTCATGCCTATATCTCCCGAAACAAGCTCTATGTCAGCACAAACAGAAGGCTCAGCCGTTTCGTTTTCAAAGCATTTTCTTGCATACTCATTTATCTTCTCTTTGAAGCTGACGAGGTTATCACGGGTTACGGTAAGACCTGCCGCAAGCTCATGCCCGCCGTATTTTACAAGAGAGTCGCTGCAGTATGTAAGGGCATCCACAAGGTTCATTCCTTTTATGCTTCGTCCCGACCCTTTTCCGATATCTGTACCGTCTCCGCAGTTATTCTCACCTTCAAATGAAACCAGAATGGACGGTCTCTTATATTTTTCCGTAATACGTGAAGCAACAATACCTATGACTCCGTGGTGCCACCTTTCGTCGCTCAATACTATAACCGGGTCATTTTCAAAATTATGTTCCTGTTCTATTTTCTCATATGCCGCTTCAATTATGCTGTTTTCCTGTGCTTGTCTTTCCCTGTTGATCTCACAAAGCTCCAAAGCATATTTTGCCGCTGTTTCTCTGTTCTCGGCAAGAAACATCTCAACAGCTATTGCAGCATTTCTGATACGCCCTGCAGCATTAATTCTCGGTGCTATTGTAAATCCTATTACTCCCGAGGTTATTCTTTTTTGTGATTTAAATTTACCTGTATCTCCGTTTACAGCGGAAAGAAGCTCGCTGATTGCAAGTCTCGGTGAATTTTCCATCATAGATAGGCCAAGACTTACGATCAGTCTGTTTTCATCCTTCACAGGCATTACGTCAGCTACGGTTCCTATTGCAACGAGATCGGCGTATTCAGAGGCTACACGTCTGACACATTCCATAAGGCTGTCTTTTCTGCAAAGACACTTCTCCATGGCACAGAGGAGCTTAAATACTACACCGACTCCCGCAAGCTCCTTAAAAGGATATTTACAGTCAGGCTGTCGGGGATTTATAACAGCCTGTGCAACGGGAATTTCATTGTGGCATTCATGATGGTCTGTAATTATTAGATCGATACCGAGCTTTTTTATGTATTCGGCTTCAGCTACCGCAGTAATACCCGTGTCAACTGTTACTATAATATCTGCACCGTCCTCAGCTATTTTATCAATAGCTGAAATTGACATTCCGTATCCTTCACCAATTCTGCTGGGAATATAATAAGATACGTCAGCTTCGAGTGCCTTCAGATACATATAAAGGATACTTACGGAGGTAACACCGTCCACGTCGTAGTCACCGTAGATCACGATTTTTTCTTTATCTGCGGCGGCATCTATAAGTCTCCTTGCACCCGCTTCAATGTCCTTCATGATAAAAGGATCGTGCAGAAGCTCTGTCTTTTTTCCCAAAAAAGCCTTAGCTTCACTTACTGTTGTAAAGCCTCTGTTTACGAGCAGCTGAGCTGAAACTTCTGTTAAATCAAGTGTTGAGGATAATTCTTTAATTAACGGTGAGGCCGACATCTCAGACGAGCTTGCGACCGCACTCCAATTCTTTTCAAAATGTTTAAGCATATCTAACCTATATCAATTCATTCTGTTTGGCTTTAATTGTTTTCTTCGGCATATCCTATTATTTTCAGCTTTGGTTTTTTTGCTTTCGCAGTACGCTCATATATACCGAGCACAGCAAAATACACGACAAAAACTGACAAAGCTATAATGATACTATACTCTTCGGATAACCAATTTCTGAATATGAAGTATGCCGCAAATGAAACGATAAGCGGAAGTAAAAAGACTATAAAAGCACTGAAAAAAATGCTTTTATCAGTTGCTTCAACAATTACACGGCTGCCTTCATCGGCCCCGAAGCTGTTATCTGCCTCGGCAGAAAAGTTTTTATCTCCGCCGAAAATGCTGTACATACTGCAACCGTCCGAGCAGCCTTTTTTATGACAACCGTCACACATTGATGCTCTTTCTGCTGTAACAACAGCTATATTCCCTGATGTACTTATTACTGTTGCACTTTGTTTCATTTTTCCTCCAAAACATTATACAGGTGAAAATTCCGATATTACAGCCCCTGCAACACGGATCCCGTCTACAGCGGCACTTACTATTCCACCTGCGTATCCTGCACCTTCTCCGCAGGGATAAATCCCTTTCTTTCCGATTGCTGCGTATGAAACGGGGTCTCTGAGCATTCTCAACGGTGCTGATGTCCGTGTTTCGACCCCTGTCAGAATAACGTCACTATCATTAAAGCCTTTTATTTTTTTACCGAACTCATGCAGACCTTCCTTCAGCATAGACGAGATAAAGACGGGAAATATTTCATTCATATCACATGAGGTAACCTTACCGTCTCTGTACGAAGGCTTAATTCTGGCCGGGATGCTCCCTTTTTTGCCAAGATGAAAATTTCCGACACTTTGACAGGGGGCATAATAATTTTCACCGCCAAACCGATATGCAGTTCGTTCAAGCTGTCTTTGAAATTCAATTCCGTCTGTTATTTTTCCGCCGAGGTCTGTGGGCAATACAGAAACTGCAATTGCCGCATTTGCGTTATTGCCGTCACGAAGACTGTTACTCATTCCGTTTGTAACGACTCCACCGTCCTCCGAAGCAGCCGCTACCACCGTTCCTCCCGGACACATACAAAACGAATAAACTCCTCTTTCGCCTTTTCTGTATGAAAGATTATACTCGGCATGACCGAGCTTAGTCCACAAATCTTCCCTTCCGTACATCGCACGATCTATCTCACTTTGCAGATGCTCAATACGAACACCTACGGAAAACGGCTTCGGCTCAAGCTGATAACCTTCATCAACGGCAAAGCCGTATAGCTCTCTTGCACTATGTCCGATTGCAACTATTACAGCATCGGAGTCAAGCCTTGATCCGCAGACCTTCACATAACCCTCGCCGAAAGCATCAACCCTTGAATTATATCTGATTTCTCCGCCAAGCCTTACTATTTCGTTATGAATATTTTTTACTACGTTACGCAAAATATCCGTACCAATATGAGGTTTAGCTCTCCAAAGCACATCCTCCGGTGCTCCCATTTCGTGAAGCACTTTTAAAACATAGCGAACATACGGATCACTTATTCTTGTTGTAAGCTTACCGTCAGAAAACGTACCTGCACCGCCCGCACCAAACTGAATATTGTTTTCGGTATCAAGCTGTCCGGTTTCTTCAAACAGCTTTACGGCAGTACATCTGCTGTCAACATCACCGCCCCGTTCAAGAACAATCGGTCTGTATCCGTATTTTGCAAGCATCAATGCAGAAAACATACCCGCAGGGCCAAATCCTACGATTATCGGTCTGTTAGCAAGCTTTTTATTACCCGGTTCAAAATCAAGGGCTTTCTCATTGGTAAGTTTAATATTGAATTTGCGAAGCTTAATTTCATCTGCATTTTCTTTAACATATGCAACTCCGCTTACCGAGCAGACGAAATGAATACTGTCCTTTTTTCTCGCATCAACTGATTTCTTATACAGTTCAAGTCTAATAACTTCTCCAAATTCTGAAATTGAGGAGAGCTTTTTTTCAGCAATACTCAAAATTTCTCTGTCACAAGTGTCGATTGATGCTTTAATATTTTCTAATATAAATCCGGTCTTTATGTA
This sequence comes from Eubacteriales bacterium, assembly GCA_045535205.1. Classification (GTDB taxonomy): domain Bacteria; phylum Bacillota; class Clostridia; order Oscillospirales; family CAG-272; genus RUG14199. Next base: position 13,759 of record JAZSLF010000107.1, on the reverse strand, counting down.
ATTCACAAACACCATCCTCTTGGGTAATAAATTTTATTCGTTCACCCGTATCTGAACTCTGTAAACACCTGTTTCATATACACCTGATATGCCGTTTTTCGTAATTTCTACAACAGCTTCAACACTAACGGTTCCCGAATAATCGGTAGAATATCCCGAAACGTCAGCTATAAGCTTAATATCCTCCGCTGTTATCATTTCAAGCTGAGCTTCGCTTCCTCTGAGCGTTATATCAATAGACTTGTCTGCCAAGCGGTATTTATTCGCACCGGCGATGACTTCAATGTTTTCAACGCTGTATGTCTTTGTTACTGTGTTAATATGATTGACGACTACGCTGATAACATTATTACTGAGATAGGTGTATTTATCGGAGCTCTCAAGCTCATAGGTATACTTCACACCCTCTTCGATCTCTTTTTCGTTAAGAGTTGCAACGTTGATACTTTTAATATCGGAAAGAACAACGGGATCTCCCTTAATTCTTATTTCGGAGGGGCTTAAAACTATTTTAGCATTTCGTTCGTTGAAATAGCCGTTTACTGTATCGACTGCGAGGGATACTACCTTTTCGGTATAAACGGGAAGCGTAACCTTAACCTCACTTCTTGAAAGCTTGATATAAGGATTTGAAACAGCTTCACCGTTTTTATCAACAAGTGTGATAGGTCTGACTGCAGATGTCGTTTCCTTTATAACGCCAAGTCCCGAAAGATCGACTGATACAAGAGCGTTTGCTATAGAAGCAAGAGAGGATTTGGGTCCTGTTACAATAACGGTATTATACTCTGCAATAAGCTCCCCGTATTCATATTCATTGTTATAGTTGGCGCCTGTCAGCTTTGCTTTTATGGGAACATCGGTAGATGTTTTTTCATCAGCATAAACTGTTATTTGGTCATATTCGGTCTTTACAAGGGAAAGGCCTGAGGGAAGCTTTGTACTAAGCTGAATATCATGCTCGCCTGCGTTTCTTATATCCTTGAGATCTGCTGTGATCTTTATATCTTCAGCAGTATATTTACTTATAACACTCTTTTTACCGTTTACTGTAACATCTACAGTATAACCGTACCCGCTGTATACAAAAAGCCCTCTTTCGTTTTCAATAACTGACGTATTTGAAAGATTTATCGGTATATCTTCAAAGGTCTGCTCGTAATCGGGGCTGTCAACCTGCATTACATACAACCAAAGTATAACGGCAACGAGAAGACAAACGAGTTTTGGAAAAATATCAAGCTTTTTCTTTCTTTTCACACCGGTTCGCACTTCTTCACTCGCATTATTATCCTTACCAACGGTTATTTCATCGGTATTTTCCTGTGTACCGTTTATATATTCCCTATTATCATTTCTAAGTTCATCTTTTTTCATATTAACCGCCTTGTAATTAATAGCAAACAAACAAATCTTGAAAGGTGATCCCTTACTTTTGTTTTTTGGTACGGACGTTTTTATTTCTGGAAATCCTCGATTTAGCTTTAAGAACGTCCGTAACGCTGTGTACTATCAGTTTATCCTGAAGGTGTTCTCTCAACTTTGACGTCGTAAGACCCATATGGAGAACACCGTTAAATGCTACTGATATTTTTCCCGTCTCTTCGGAAACAACAACAACAAGTGCATCGCTGTTTTCCGTAAGCCCTATGGCAGCTCTGTGTCTCGTTCCGAGCTCACGGCTTATCTCGCTGTTGGACGAAAGCGGCAGCACACAGCCTGCCGCAAATATCTTTGTCCCTCTGATAATTACTGCACCATCATGAAGAGGGGCTTTGTTAAAAAAGATATTCTTTACGAGACTTGAATTAACGTCGGCATTTATAACAGTTCCGGTAGCGGCATATTCGCCTATTTTTGTCGATTTTTCAAATGCGATAAGTGCTCCTGTCTTTGTGTCCGACATATCGGAAACAGCACTGCACACCTGTTCTATCATGACAACGGTATCATCGGCATCCTTTGACTCACCTATGCTTCTTATGCCTTTAAACGTTTCGCCGCCCATCTTCTCAAGAAGTGAACGAAGCTCCGGCTGAAAGACGATAACAAGTGAAATAACACCTACCTGAAATACGTTTTTAAATATAAACTGCATAGCATGAAGCTCGACCGTTTCAGATATTATGAGAAATCCCATAAACAGAAATACTCCGAGTGCAAGCTTTCCTGCTCTTCGGTCTTTTAAAAATTTATATGCAAAATAAAGAACGACCGTAACACAGGCTATATCAACAATATCAACAAACGTTATCATTGAAAATGTCTGTATCACATTTGTCAGCAGATTGTCAAACCATTCCGGCAAATTCATGTCCGCACCTCATTATAAATAGATATAATTATTATATATTATATCATATATTATAAAGCATTTCAATCACTTTGAGGAAAAATACCTCTGCTGCTGTAAATAATATATATTAATATACATCAAATATTCATACCAAAAAAATGATTATAAAAATAAAAATTGTTATTCATAGTTTTCTCCTATGTGTGCAAATTAAATTCAGAAAAAATAAATTCATCGTGTTGATATATTAGAAGGAGGAAAAAGTGAATAACAGAAAAATTCTGCTGTTTCGCACGGCAGTTATCATAAACATCTTCATACTGATATTCAGTATGACAACAGCGGTTTCGGGCGTCAGCTCATCTGCGGCCGCAGAGTCTTCAGTTTATCTCGGAGGTGCTCCTTTCGGTGTAAAATTTTACAGTGAGGGTGTTACTGTCGTTGGATTTTCAGACGTAGAAACAGAAAGCGAAGACAAAAGCCCTGCCTTCAACGCCGGACTTAGAGAATACGACGTTATTCTTGCTGTAAACAGCATTACAATTTCAACCGCAAAAGACTTTACGGACATTACCGAAAACTGCGAGGGACGAGCAATTGCCGTTGATTATAAAAGAATGGGGCAAATATATTCTACTTCATTCTCCCCTGTACTCTGCACAAGTGACGGTAAATACAAAACGGGAATGTGGATAAAAGACAGCACAGCGGGAATAGGAACTCTGACCTACGTTACTGCTGACACAAACGCTTTTGCAGGCCTCGGTCACAGCATTTGCGATTCAAGAACGGGAGACATATTAAAGCTTACAAAAGGCATCGTTTTGAATGTAAATATTGACGGCGTTATAAAAAGCACCGCCGGCAGTCCAGGCGAGCTTAAAGGTACGTTTTCGGGGGAAAAATCAGGCACATTGACGCTGAACTGTAACGAAGGAGTTTTCGGTATATTAAACTCTCTCCCTTTGGACGCCTCAGATGAAACGTTGATCGAAATTGCCTCCGAAGACGAAGTGCATGAAGGGGAAGCAAATATAAGGTGCACGATAGATTCAGAGGGACCAAAGTTTTACAAGGTAAGTCTTACGAGTATGGATTTTACAGAAACTACAAACAAAAATTTCGTAATTGAAATAACAGACGAAAGGCTTATAGAAAAAGCAGGCGGAATTGTTCAGGGTATGAGTGGATCTCCCATAATACAAAACGGAAAGCTGATAGGTGCCGTTACCCACGTTTTTGTTACCGATCCCCTTAAAGGATACGGAATCAGCATAAAAAACATGATAAGCAGTATGCCCGATATATTAAAATAACGTAATAATATTATTCCATTATTTTCAAGAATGAATATAATGTATAACACCGCATGACCTTCGGCAATACTTTAAGCAATACGAAGTACAGGCGGTGTTTATTATGCAATACAACAAAGTGGAGATATGCGGTGTTAATACTTCAAAGCTGAAGGTACTGAGCGATGACGAAAAAAAAGAGCTTCTTCTCAGTATTAAGAACGGTAACGAGGAGGCACGCAGAAAGCTGATCGACGGAAATCTTCGTCTCGTATTAAGCATAATACAAAGATTTACGGGCAGAAACGAAAACATGGACGATCTGTTTCAGGTCGGCTGTATAGGACTTATAAAAGCCATCGACAATTTTAATACAGACCTTGATGTCAAATTTTCAACCTATGCTGTGCCGATGATAATCGGCGAGGTAAGACGCTACCTGCGGGATAACAATTCAATTCGTGTCAGCCGTTCAGTAAGAGATCTCGCTTACAGAGCACTTCAGGCCAAGGAGGAGCTTCAACGTGAAATGAATGCTGAACCTACTGTTGAAAAAATAGCGGAGCATCTTTCGGAAAAACCGGAAGACATTGTAAATGCTCTTGAGGCAATCATTGAGCCTGTTTCTCTATACGACCCTGTATATAATGACGGAGGAGATTCAATATACGTTATGGATCAGCTCAAGGATATAAACAATACAGATGAAAACTGGCTTGAGGATATCGCTCTTCGTGAAGCCTTAAAAAAGCTCAGCGAACGTGAAATGAAAATCATAAGTATGCGTTTCTTCAAGGGTAAAACTCAAATGGAAATTGCTGAGGAAATAGGTATCTCACAAGCACAGGTATCACGCCTCGAAAAAGGAGCACTTGAGCATATAAGAAAGAATATGTAAAACACCGAAAAGCATTTGGTTAATTAAATGTTTTCACACTAAAATACAGAAAAAGCAGGAGACACTTCCAAAGAAGCTCTCCTGCATTTATTTTGGGTTTGTTTTTATCTCAAACGCAAATTACTTAGCAGCGTAAACGCTTGCCTGCTTTCTGCCGTTTGCGATGTGCTCAAACTTGACAGTTCCGTCAATGAGAGCAAACAGAGTATCATCAGAACCTCTGCCGACATTGTTGCCGGGATGGATCTTTGTGCCTCTCTGTCTTACGATAATATTGCCGGCAAGTACAGCCTGACCGTCTGCTTTTTTAACGCCAAGACGCTTGGACTCACTGTCACGGCCGTTCTTTGTGGAGCCCACACCTTTTTTGTGAGCAAAGAACTGTAAGCTAATTCTAAGCATTTTAATTTCCTCCGCAATTTTGTTTTTTCAGACAACTGTTTCGTCATCTTTGATTTCGACGGTTAAATAGTCGTAGTATTCCTCTGTCATGTCTTTGAGTTGATTATAGTAACCTTCAATGACACCGGAAACAGCATACTGCATTTTTTCATCTTCGGCATAATCCGGAAGAGCACCGAGTGTTGTGACGGTGATCTTAGCTTTTTCTTCGTCAATAAGATACTGTACATCAGTCTCGAAGGAAACTTCGATCATGTTAATGACAAGCATCGTCATTGATGAAATAGCCGCACAGAGAATATCATTCCCTGCATCAGCAAAGCCGGAATGACCGATTTCCTCGAAGCCGTAAAATACTCCGCCCCGTCGATAGAAAGTAATACGAGTCATTACCCTTAGCCTTCAATAGCTGTGATCTGAACCTTTGTATAAGGCTGTCTGTGACCAAGCTTTCTCTTCTCGTTCTTCTTGGGCTTGTAAGTCATTACATAGATCTTCTTAGCCTTACCGTTCTTAACAACAGTAGCTGTAACCTTCGCACCCTTAACAACGGGAGTACCTACCTTGAGGCAGTCATCTGCAGATATTGCGAGTACAGGAAAATCAACAGTTGTTCCTTCCTCAGCATTAAGTTTTTCAACGAATACGAAATCGCCTTCGCTGACCTTGTACTGCTTTCCGCCTGTTTCGATAATAGCAAACACGAAAAGCACCTCTCTTTCATTATGTCTCGCTAATGTTGGTAAGCTATGCTTTTCAAAACCAATCATTATGCGGCAAAATATATTTTACTATCAAACAACTGAGTTGTCAAGTTATTTTTTACATTTTTCAAAAATAGTCCAAAACAACAAATTGTTCAAGCACAAATTCTTTTTTTTGTGCAATACGACAATGAAATTTTGTTTTATTTTTTGTTTAGTCTTTCCTTTGCCGCAGTAATTGTGTTCTTGAGAAGTGTCGTTATAGTCATGGGACCGACACCTCCCGGAACAGGTGTAATTGCAGATGCTGTCTTTTCCGCACTTTCAAAGTGAACGTCTCCTCTGAGCTTACCGTCTTCACATCTGTTGATACCTACGTCAATGACCACAGCACCGGGCTTTATCATATCTCCCGTGATGAACTCCGGTTTTCCCACAGCAACAACAAGTATATCTGCTCGCCTTGTAACCTCGGCGAGATCCTTTGTTCTGGAATGGCACACGGTAACCGTACCGCTTTTGTTAAGAAGAAGCATAGCCATTGGTTTTCCAACGATGTTGCTTCTGCCGACTACAACACATTCCTTGCCGCAGACGTCAATATTCTCATGCTCCAGCATCGTCATAATGCCCGCTGGAGTACAGGGTAGGTATCTGTAGTCACCTACCATAATTCTGCCTGTATTCTCAAGGTGGAAAGCATCAACGTCCTTTTCCGGAGGAATTGCAGCTATTACGTTTTTTTCATCGATATGTGCAGGCAATGGAAGCTGTACAAGAATTCCATCTGTTGCCTCGTCTTCCGCAAGCTCGCTTATCTTGGCAAGAAGTTCCTTCTCTTCGATGCTTTCAGGCATTCTGATAACCTGAGAATTAAAACCGACCTCTATACAGGAACGCTCTTTATTTCTTACGTATACGGTGGAAGCGGGGTCTTCGCCAACGATTATAACTGCAAGTCCGGGTGTTATTCCCTTTTCTTTTAGCTTATTGCATTCATCAGCTATTTTAATTCGTTCCGCTGATGATATGGTTTTTCCGTCTATTATTTTTGCCATAATTCACTCCTGAATATTATTATCTTCCGTACTGTCTTCGTCGGATTCACCGTGTAAAATTGACATATCTTCAAAACTTACATCTGCAACAGAGTCATTATATTTTTTAACATTGATAAGATTCCATATCATAAGCCCTAAACCGACTACAAAAGTAGCACCCGCAAGAAGCTGAGAAACTCTGACGGGGCCGACCATAAGACTGTCGGTACGAAGCCCTTCTATAAACATTCTTCCAAATCCGTACCAGGTGATATAGAAAAGAAATATCTGACCGTTAAACTTTTTCTTTTTATAGAAAACTGCTATAAGAATAAAACCTACCAAATTCCATAGTGATTCATAAAGGAAGGTGGGATGCACAAAAATCTCATTATAAAAGCTTTCTCCGCCATCAAAAGACGAATGAAGCCCCATTCTCCAAGGAACAGTAGTTTCCGCCCCATAGGCCTCTGCATTCATAAAGTTGCCCCATCGCCCCACAATCTGACCTATCAAAACAGCCGGAGCTACCACATCAAGCAAGGTCGAAAAACGCATTTTCTTGACCTTTGAAAACACAAGTATTGTAAGAAAACCTGCGATTACTCCGCCGTATATAGCAAGTCCTCCGTTCCAGATCGCAACCATTTCGCCTAAGGTTTTCAGAAAATTACCTTCAACTATATAGCTGTCAAGTGAAAAGAGCACGTAATAAAGTCTCGCACCAAAAATTCCGAATATTATAACAAAAATTGCAAGGTCAATAATATCGTCGGTTTTTATCTTTTCAATCTTTGCTCTCGACAGAGCATACAATGCCGCTAAAATCATACCAAAGCAAATTATGACGCCGTACCACATTACAGGATGACCAAAAAGCTCAAAAGCCACAGGATTGAGTTTGAAGGGCCCTATCCCAAGTCCGGGAAAAGAAACAAAATTTGATCCCATATTTACCTCCAAATCAGTATTTTATAAGATTTTTCGCCGGTACTAATTATAATACCGGCGAATATAAATAGTATTTATCAGTCGTCGCTGTTTTCCCAGTTATGATAAATTTCCTGAACATCGTCGTTATCTTCAAGATGTTCGATGAGCAAATTCATATTTTTAATATCTTCTTCTGTTTCAAGAGTGATATATGTCTGGGGAATTCTGTCAAGCTCTGCGGATTCTATCTTATAACCCTTTTCCTCAAGTGCTTCACGAACCGCATCAAGATCATCTGTTTCTGTATAAATTTCAAAAACTCCGTCATCCGCTATAAAGTCGGAAGCACCGGCTTCAAGAGCAGTTTCCATAAGAGCATCTTCATCAACATCACCATCTTCATTTGTGATGATTATAACGCCCTTATCGTCAAACATATATGATACGCAACCTGACTGTCCGAGATTTCCGCCGTATTTATCGAAATAATGACGCATTTCGGATGCGGTTCTGTTTCTGTTATCAGTTGCCGTTTCAACGATTACCGCAATACCGGAGGGGCCGTAACCTTCATATACGATCTCTTCGTAAGCTACGCTGTCTGCTCCGCTTGCTTTTTTAATAGAACGCTCGATGTTATCGTTGGGAACGTTACAGCTCTTCGCCTTTGCGATAAGATCCTTGAGCTTTCTGTTTACATTGGGGTCGGGACCGCCTGCACGAACTGCAATTGCTATCTCCTTACCTATTTTTGTAAACACCTTTGCCTTCTGGGCATCGGTTTTTTCTTTTTTATTTTTAATATTATTCCATTTACTGTGTCCTGACATGATACACCTCGAATTAATTATAGATTAGATTTTTTCGGGAGTCTTCAGACAAATAAGTCTCAAAGCGTTTCCGAGAGTTATATTAGCAGCTTTAGTAAGAGCAAGTCTTGTCTTCCTTACAGCTTCGTCTTCTGCAGTAAGAATCTGACAATTGTGATAAAATCTATTGAATGCAGAACATACATCAATTATATATCTTGTGATAACAGAAGGCTCATATTCCTTTATTGCCTGATTTACTTTTTCGGGGAAAAGTGCAATAACCTTCAAAAGCTCAGCTTCATCAGCTTCGGTTATTTCCGAGGCAGCGTTTACGTCAAGCTCACCTGCTTTTGAAAGCACACTGCACGTTCTCGCATAAGTATATTGAGCATACGGACCTGTATTTCCTTCAAAGCTGAGAGCCGCATCCATACTGAAATTAATATCCTTAATTCTGTTATTAAACAAATAATGGAATACTATCGCACCAACGCCGACCGCTTCAGCTGTGGCTTCTTTATCGGGAAGATCCGGATTTTTTTCGTCAATTATACCCTTCACCTTGTCAATTGCCGTCTGGAACAGGTCTCTTAAAAGAACAACGTTTCCGCTTCTCGTAGCAAGCTTGGCACCGTCTATGCTTACCGTTCCGTAAGGAACGTGGATAAGCTTGTTCTCCCAATCATATCCCATGAGAGAAACAACCTTAAACCACTGTGCAAAGTGAAGACTCTGTCCTGCTGACGTTACGTAGATACACTTATCAAAATTATAGGTATCCATTCTATAAGCCGCTGCAGCAATATCACGTGTAGGATAAAGAGTTGAGCCGTCTTTCTTCAGAATAAGACAGGGGGGCATATTGTATTCTTCAAGATCAACAATAGAGGCACCGTCATCAATTTTAAGTATACCTGCATCACGTATCTTCTGAACCTGTGCGGGCATTTTATCCGTATAAAAGCTTCCACCGTTATAGCTGTCAAACTCTATACCGAGCTGACCGTAAGTAATACTGTACTCTTTAAGGCTGATGCTTACAAACCATTTCCAGAGCTCAATATTCTCGCTGTCGTTCTGCTCAAGCTTTTTAAATTCTGCTCTCGCTTCGTCTTCAAGAGAAGGATCATTTTCGGCTTCTGCGTGAAACTTTACATAAAGAGCAACAAGTCCGTCTATACCCGAAGCCTCTATCGCTTCTCTGTTACCCCATTTTCTGAAAGCAACTATCATTTTACCGAACTGGGTACCCCAGTCACCGAGGTGGTTAATTCCGATGCATTCGTATCCTGCAAACTCATGAAGAAGCTTCAGAGAGTGTCCGATAACGGTAGTACCGAGGTGACCGATATGAAAAGGCTTTGCAACGTTGGGAGATGAATAGTCGAGAACGCAGGTCTTGCCCTTTCCCATATCATTTGACCCATATTTTTCACCTTTATCAGTAACACTCGCAAGAACGTTTGAAATAAGGTACTTATTTGAAATCTTAAAATTAAGGTAACCGGCTACTGCATTGACTTCACTGATTTCGGGTCCGTATTCACCTTCCGCAAGAGCTTGTGCTATCATAGGAGGAGCTTTTTTAAAGGTACGGCTGAGCTTAAAGCAGGGGAACGCAACGTCACCCATAGAAGTATCAGGCGGATATTCAAGCATAGCCACAAGTTCATCACAGGTAAGCTCACAGCTGTCAAAAGCTGCTTCGGCAGTTTTTTTTATATACGCCGCAACTTTCTTTTTAAATTCTAACATATTATTTTCTCCAAAGAGGTGGTTATTATCAGTTATTTTCTTCTTTAGGAAGAGCAAGCTGTTCTTCCTTCAATTTTGCTATTTTCTCATTCTGCGTTTCAAGAAGGGTATGGATACGCTTAACGGGATTAAGAAGAGTGCTTATACTTTCATCGTGATTAAGCGTATCAATGATGTAAGCTACGTATTTGCACATATTAACCTGTGTAAACCAAGGCTTCTTGAGAAGCTCATCGGGTGCATATACAAGGTTGGTTGCAAATATCTGTGTAAATACGCCTTCGTTATATGCCTTTTCAATGCGTTCATAGCCGCCTGTGAAAATAGCAAATGTAAGGAACAGGAAGATTCTCTTTGCTCCCTTTTCCTTGAGCTGAAGCGATACATCGAGAATAGAGTCACCTGATGCAAGCATATCGTCAACAACGATAACGTCCTTATCCTTAATATCACGGCCGAGATATTCGTGTGCTTCAATGGGGTTCTTGCCGTCGATAATTACGGAGTAGTTACGGCGTTTGTAGAACATACCCAGTTCTATTCCCATAACGGAAGCATAATACATGCTTCTTGACATCGCACCTTCGTCGGGAGCGATAACCATAATATCATCACTTGAAAGGCTGATGTCAGGATAACGCTTTGTAAGTGACTTGAGCATCTGATAAGTCGGTCTTACGTTATCAAAGCCGCTGAGCGGAATGGCATTCTGAACTCTGGGGTCATGTGCATCAAAAGTGATTATGTTTGTAACGCCCATGTTTACAAGCTCCTGGAGTGCCATCGCACAGTCAAGAGATTCTCTTGTTGTACGCTTATGCTGTCTGCCCTCATAAAGCATAGGCATGATAACGGATATTCTTCTCGCCTTACCGCCGACAGCAGCAATAATTCTCTTGAGATCAGCATAATGATCATCGGGACTCATGGGTACGTATTCCCCATACATCTTATACTTTACGCTGTGATTAAACATATCTGTAATGATATAAAGGTCATGTCCTCTCATTGATTCATGAACAATAGCCTTTGCCTCACCCGAGCCAAATCTGGGACAGTCAATTTCTATAAGATAGGTTTCTTCGTCACCGTGTCTTCTCCATTCACGAAGATACCTGTCCACCTGTTCGACAAAGCCTTCACAGCCTTTCATTCCTATTACGCCAAGTTCTCCATACAAGCTTCCCATATTAATTCCCCCATATATATTTTTTCTTTATCTTTATCAAGCCTACTTATCTGCCTATCATTTTGCAAAAACGAGTATAGGCTTCGTCCCATTTAGCCTTATATTCGGCATTCGGAACATAATTTTCAACATCAAATGAATTTCTGATAATACTTCGTGCTGTCATAACGTCGGCGATCTCTCCTGCTGCTATAAGCTGCATTGAGATATTGCCTATTGCAGTCGCCTCGACAGGTCCTGCTGATACCTTTTTGCCCGTACAGTCTGCAACATACTGACAAAGAAGCTTTTCCTTCGTTCCGCCGCCGACTATATTTATTGATGCATATTGCTTAGAGCAAAGCTCTTCAAGCTTTTCTGCGGTAAATCTGTATTTAAGGCAGAGGCTTTCGTATATGCAACGCATTATCTGACCGACAGTTTCAGGTCTTCCCTGACCTGCTTTTTCACAGTAATCTGCAATTCTCTTGGGAAGATTTCCCGCTTTATTAAACGAAGCATCATCGGGATCAATTATAAATCTGAGCATATCGGCATCCTTTGCCATGCTTTCGAGGTCATTGAAGCTATACTCCTTACCCTCACGCTTCCATTGACGGCGTGACTCCTGAATAAGCCAAAGTCCCATGATGTTCTTCATTACGTTGATCTTACCGTCTACACCGCCCTCGTTCGTGAAGCTGTATTTTTCGGAAGTCTCATTGATAATGGGACATTCATTCTCTGTTCCCATAAGCGACCATGTGCCGCTGCTTATAAACAGAAAATCCTTTTCCTCGGCAGGTACCGAAAGCACAGCGGAAGAAGTATCGTGAGACGGTACGTTAACAACGACAGCTCCCGTATTGCCTGTTTCTTCATCAACTGCGGGTGTAAGCTTACCCAAAATATTTCCCGGCATTACCACGGGAGCGAACAGACGTCCCGGTATACCAAGCCTGTCCATTATATTCTTTGAAAAAGCACGCTTTTCTGCATCCATCAATGCTGTAGTAGAGCCTATTGTATACTCACACGCCGCCTTATCTGTGAGAAAATATCCCAAAAGGTCAGGTGTGAGAAGCATTTTTTCTGCATTTTCAACTATCCAGGGACGGTTTGAAAGGTCTGCACTCATTTGAAAAACCGTATTAAAGCTCATTGACTCAATGCCTGTTTCACCGTAAAGCTCGGCATAAGGTACTTTAGAATATACCTTCTCCATTTCGTCAAGTGTTCTTTCGTCTCTGTAGTGATAAGGAACAGAGATCAATGCACCGCTTTTATCTATGTAACCGTAGTCAACGCCCCATGTATCAATACCTATAGTATCGATGCCGCCGCTTTGTGCACACTTCAAGATTGCAGTTTTGATCTCATGAAGCAATCTGAGTGTATCCCAATAAAAGCTGCCGCCTATCTGAAGCGGGTCGTTGGAAAAACGGTGTATTTCTTCAAGCTCAATTTTTTCGCCGTTATATGAACCGACAATTCCTCTGCCGCTTGAAGCTCCGAGGTCTATGGCAAGAACTCTTTTACTCAAACCTTAATCCTCCGTTACACAATAATCTATGATATATTATACAGTCTTTTCTTTATATAGTCAATAAATTTCCTTGTGCTTATGTAAAAAAACTTTAATTAATTTTGTAAATTTAATTATAAAAGCTGCATATTTTCCTCAAAAAAATAAAAAGAAATTAATTATGAAAAAAAGGAAGCGATATTTCACGCTTCCTTTTTTAATTACTTATACTTACGCTTACGTGCAGCTTCAGCCTTCTTCTTCTTCTTTACGCTGGGCTTTTCGTAACATTCTCTCTTACGAAGTTCAGCCTGGATACCTGAACGCTGACACTGACGCTTAAAACGACGAAGTGCGCTATCAAGGGATTCGCCCTCTTTAACTCTGATTTCTGCCATATTCTGTTTCCCTCCCTTCGCTTTAAGCAACTGAGATAAACTCTCCAAAGTATTATATAACAACTTTTTCACTCTGTCAATACTAAAAAGTTATTTTTTGTGAAAAATTTCCTATAGTTAAAATTATTATTTCGCAACGATATTTACTATCTTGCCGGGAACGTAGATTTCCTTAATTATGTTCTTTCCGTCAAGAAGCTCTGCAATTTTGGGATCGGCCTTCGCCGCTTCGATTACAGCCTTTGAATCTGCGTCTGAAGGCACCTTGACCGTTGCGCGAAGCTTACCGCAGATCTGTACGGGCACTTCAATAGTTGCGTCAACAGTTTTCGCTTCATCCCATTTACACCATTCTGCAACTGCAAGGAGTCCGTCAAATCCGCATACTTCCCACATTTCTTCAGTGATGTGAGGAGCAAAAGGATTGAGCATAGTAAGGAATGCGCGCATTTCGCCCTTTGTGATGCTGCCCTTGTCATAGATCTCGTTAATAAGAGTCATAAGTGCAGCAATTGCAGTATTATATTTCAGGC
>JAZSLF010000071.1:0-2815 GCA_045535205.1 Eubacteriales bacterium | reverse complement strand
TTTCTTTTCACATCTGCGTTATGCCAAGTTTGTCTTCGGTCTGAAACTCCGCCAAAGCAGGCGGAGTTGAAGTCGGATCGTAGCCATGTCGTTCTGTGAGCCAAGGAGTTGTAGTTAACACTTGTCTTCCTAAGACCGCTTGGCCTCCGACTTTTTCTTTTCACATCTGCGTTATGCCAAGTTTGTCTTCGGTCTGAAACTCCGCCAAAGCAGGCGGAGTTGAGTTCTGTTATGAAAATGCCCTTTGCAAATGACGTCACATTCGGGAACCGGGCTTTCTTACTGCCATTTAGTACCGTTCCATTCCCAATAACCCGTACAGCCGACAAACAGCCATTCCATAGGATTATATATGTCATCACGGCTTTCAGGGAAGTTTTCGCAGTATGCAAACTCGTCACCGAACGAAGTGAGTCTTATCATGGACTTTTTCATTTCGGGAATATCTCTTGTGTTGTATTCAACTATCAGATCATAAAGCTCCTGATACTTTTCAGTATAAGCGGCTTTTGTATCCGCATCACCGTTTACAAAGTCTCTTTCATAGGTAGCCGAAAGACCGAGGAAGTTCATATGAACGCCCGTAAGTCTTATTCTTTCCTTCTGTTCTTCATCAACGGTCGTGTTATATGCGTTTTCAAGAAGCTCTCGCATGATGTGATAATTCTCCAGGAAATACTCCTCGTTATACATATTCCAAGGTCTGTCAAAATTGTTTGTCCAGCATCCGTTTATATCAGAAGCATAATCGGACATTTCAATATACTCTCTGATATATTCCCATCCCTCTCCGTAATAGAGCATGAGAAATTCATTAAAGTGAGCATTGTATTCTTCTTCACTCATAAAAGGATTCCACATCATTTTCGATGCCATATATCCTCTGAGATACTCAAAGTTATAATAAGGGTGAGAGGAGCCTTCGCTGTAGATTCCTGCCGCACCTGTCGATGCTACGTACTTGAAGTCATTATAGATATTAAACAGATTGGGAGAAGGTGCTATATAATAGCAGTAGTTTGCACTATAGTACCAGATATAAATATTATCTGTAAGCTCCGTCCACTTTTCATAGTAGCCGATGTCAATTACGTTACTCTGATTCTGAGAATACCCTTTATAATCGGTAGTCTGAAGTCTCGGATTGCCGCCGCATTCTGCACAAAGCTCTGTCTGATCGTAAGGATGGTTGTTACAGCCTCCGAAGCAGAAGCAAACGCATATATTCTCCGCAGGTCTCGTGATTTTCGGAGGATTTCTTGCATCCCAATACGCAATAGTAAATATTTCAATTCCGGGATATTCTTTATCAAGTGCTTCCGCCACCCTGTTGGAAAGACGGAATACCGTTCCAGCTATACTTCCCTCGCTCTGATATATCGCAGAACAGCCCTGACACTTACAGAAGTTTGTATTATCGTTGGGAGAGCATGATATCTGAGTGTAGTGAACACCGAGAGTCTGGCCTATGGCTTCTCGTTCTGCAAGAAGATTGAGATTGTATGATACTATCTGCTGATAAGTATCCTCAGAGGTGAGACACGGCTGCTGCTGCCAGGTTATACCGCACTGATATTCGTAGGAGTGGGCATGGATGAACAACGTTCCGACTCCGCCGCCGTATCTTAGATTTGAGCAGCTGCTTGAGCCTCCGCCGTCAACTGCATTGAGTCTGAGCATCGCAAAATTATTTGAAGTAGATCCGCCCTGTGCCGATGCTCTGTAAGAAAGAATTGGCACATCGGTTTCTTCATAACCCATAGGCAAATTCACATTGTCTGCTTTGTATAGATAAGCATCAAAATCGCTTCTGTCAAGCTTTCTTCCGAACAAAAATCTGTATCCGATAAAATCCTCAAGGAAGAAATAGGTAACGTAGAGTGCACCCCTGAACGTACCGCAGTAAAAGAGAACGTCTCCGTTATCTTCAACACTTACTCTATAGCCCTCTTTACCGAGAGAATAATAATCCTCCGTATCAAAAACGTATTGGATCTTGTAAGTATCCACCTCATCTTCCGTATAACTGATGTTGAGCGTGACACCGCAGGCTTTTCTTATGTATTTTGAAAGCTCGTTTGCGGAATACTCCATACACGCATTATCCTTAGGAATTACTATGGTGTATCTGTTGATATTCTTGCTGTCGACGGTGACGGTATTTATTCTGTATTTGCCGTCGGAATTGTTTTCTTCAATTTCCTCGATACCTGCTAAGGTCTTACGGAGCTTCAGTACGTCGGCAAGAACTACTCTGCCGTCTCCCGTAATATCTGCCGCCGTAAGATTGAGTTCCTTATCGGAAATAATTCCGGCAATATACTTTCTGACGAGAAGCACGTCTTTAATTGTAAGAATGCTGTTATCGTCAGCATCGCCCTTCATGTATCCGTAGGTTACGGCACCGACAGAGAAAACAGAAGAGCACACTCCAAAGAGCATACACATAATAAGAATTGAAGACAAAATCCTTTTCATAGCTTACTCCTTTCAAAGCATATATCTACAAGATTAATATATCATATTCTTGAAACAAATTCAAGAAATAATTGGATTTTGCAAAAGATAACTCCGCCCTGATAGGCGGAGTTAAGTTTAGAATTATGAGTTGTGAATTTGTCTTCAGGCAATCACAGCCGGAAACTACGTTCCCTTACTGCCAGCTCACACCGTCCCATACCCAATATCCCGTAAAATCATCGAAGATCCACTTCATAGGTTCGATTATCTCATTTCTTGATGAGGGATAATTTTCAGTACCGAAGCTGGTTATACTGATGCCGTAAGCTTCAATAAGGTCATATAGTGACTGATA
>JAZSLF010000084.1:0-2596 GCA_045535205.1 Eubacteriales bacterium | reverse complement strand
ACGTCGAGCGGCGAAGTTTGTTTATAGCATAAAACTTAAATTTTACCCATATTTTGTTTTTTTGAGCTTTTTAAACTTTTGCTTCTCTTTTTTTCTTCTGTTTTCTTTGTTTTTCTCGTTTTATGCGCTCTGCACTTTTTTACATCCCCTTGATTGATTTCAATTATTGCCAGCTTGCACCGTTCCATTCCCAATAACCCGTGAAGTCATCGGATATCCAACGCATAGGACTGTAGATATCATCTCTTGTTTCGGGGAAATTATCGGCATTGTGTTTACCCGTAGCATATTCAGTAAGCTTGACCTTGCGGTTTGCGGGTCTCTCTGAGTTTGCTTCCAGCATATCGTAGAGTGCCTGATAACGCTGTACGTAAAGTGCCTTTGTATCCGCATCACCGTTCAGGTAGTCTCTTTCGTAGGTTGCGGAAAGGCCGAGGAAGTCACAATGCATTGATGCCATTTTTACTCTTTCTTTATATACGTCTGTAGAAGCCGCCTCAATAGCATTGTCAAACAGCTCTCTCATTTCGAGATAATTCTCAAGATAATAGCTTTCGCTGTACATATTCCAGGGTCTGTCGTAGTTGTTGATGAAGCATCCGTTTTCATCGGCTGCCGCCTCGTTCATTTCAAGATACTCTCTGATATATTCCCATCCCTCTCCGTAGTAGAGCATAAGAAATTCATTCATGTATCCGTTATACTCTTCTTCGCTCATGTAAGGATTCCAGAGCATTTTGGAAATAAGATAGCATCTTAAATATTCAAAGTTATAATAGCAGGAGGTCGAGCCTTCGCAGTAGATGCCGACAGCTCCCTTTTCAGTCAGATATTTGAAATCTCTGAAAATGTTGAACAGCGTGGGAGACGGAACAAGATTGTATACGAAGTTTGCACAGTGATACCACACGTAAATATTGTCAGTCACTTCACACCATTCATCGTAGTAGCCGATACTGTCAAAGTTATTCTGATTTGTAGGTGTTCCGTCAGGAGCATTGAACTGAAGGCGGGGGTTGCCTCCGCATTCTGCACAAAGCTCGCTGCTGTCATAGGGGTGGTTGTTACAGCCGCCTACAGCATAGCATACGCATACGTTATCATAAGGTCTTGTAACCTTGGGAGGAAATTTTGCATCCCAATATGCCATTGTGAAAATTTCAATACCGGGATAAATGGCATCGAGAGCCTCTGCCACTCTGTTGGAAAGACGGAATACGGGTCCTGCCATACTTCCGTCTATCTGAGCAGCCGATACACAGCCCTGACACTTACAGAAGCTTGTGGAATGGTTGGGAGAAACGGGTACCTGTGTAAAATCGACACCGAGCACACGTCCCCAGCTTTTTCTTTCTTCCACAAGGTCAATACAGGACTGAAGCATCGTTTCGTAAGTGTCATCAGACGTAAGACAGGGCTGAGGTGACGTATATTCGGGATCGCCCATGAGGTAATAATAGGAGAAAGCATGGAGGAAAAGTGTACCTACACCGCCGCCGTATTGAATGTTTGCACTTGCACTTGAACCGTGACCGTCAACAGCATTTGTTCTGAGCATCATAAAGTTGTTTCCGGTAGTTCCTGCATGAGCTGCCGCACGGTATGAAAGTGCGGGAACGTCGGTCTCCTCAAAGCCTTTGGAAACGTTTATATTCTCAGCTCTGTATATATAAGGCTCAATCTCTGAGCCGTCAAGCTTTTCAGCCGTTAAAAATCTGTATCCGACGATTTCTTCAAGGAAGAAGAACGTAACGTAAAGCGGGCCTCTGAGAGTGCCGCAGTAAAAATGCATATCACCGTTTTCTTCAACGCTGACTGTGTAGCCCTCTTTACCCAGCTCATAGTTATCCTCAGTATCAAAAAGATACTTTATCATATACGTATCAACACCCTCTTCGGTATCACTTATGTTGAGGTCGATACCGCAAGCACGTCTCACATAATATCTCAGTCTGTCTGCGGAATAACTCATGCATTCAGTTGCATCTTCGGGCAGTATTACAGTATAACGGTTGATATTCTTACTGTCGATAGTGATAGTATCCACCTTATATTTGCCGTCGGAATTGTTTTCTTCAATTCCTTCGATACCTGCTAAGGTCTTACGGAGCTTCAGTACGTCGGCAAGAACTACTCTGCCGTCTCCCGTAATGTCTGCCGCTGTAAGATTGAGTTCCTTATCGGAAATAATTCCGGCAATATACTTTCTGACGAGAAGCACGTCTTTAATTGTAAGAATGCTGTTATCGTCAACGTCGCCCTTCATATAGCCGTAAGTGACAGCTTCCGCAGGTACTGCCGCTGCAACAATACCGCAAAGCATACACAGTACGAGAAGCAAAGATAAAACTTTTTTCATGACTTACTCCTTTTCGGATATAATTCTACAATTATAATAATATCATATTTTTCAAAAGAAAACAAGGAGTCTTTCAAATTGTTTACAGTTCAACGTATAAAAAACTCCGCCAAGCAGGCGGAGTTGCAGAGTGTAGACAAAGTCTACACTCTGTGTCAGACTGAGAGAAACGCAGGTAGATTGAGAGCTTTTTTCCTCGACGGCATAGTTACCTATGGTAGAGGGAAAAACGCTCTC
>JAZSLF010000137.1:0-26174 GCA_045535205.1 Eubacteriales bacterium | reverse complement strand
GCTTAGGATTTGGTGTATATGTTTTAGAAGCAAAAAAAGTTTTGTCATCATTGGCGAAAAGTAAAGCTAACCCTATTTTAGCCTTCGAAGCACAAGCAACATTAGATGTTTGGAAACAGCAAGGCTATCTAAAGTTTTGAGCACAGGGTGAGCACAGGGGATGAGCACACAATCAGGTGACGGTTCCCTGATTGATATGAAAAGCTGAGCTTCGCCGAAAGCGAAGCTCAGACGATATATTTGCCTATGGCAAATCCGATATATTGAACAAGCTTCAATACGATATACCGAAGCAGAAGCTTCGGTGCGATATGTTTGCCTTTGGCAAACATGGAGGCGGAATGCAGAGGTGCAAAATTTTGCAGTCTTGTTATGCCGCCGTGTTTTTAAGCTTTTTTGTAAAGTGAAAAGGAGCATTTATCAACAAAAAAGTCCAAATAACCCTTGACAAATAAAAAACATGGTGCTATAATAATGCCATAATCACTTTAGCAAATTAAAATGATAAAGTGCTAAAGGAATTCAGGAGGGTATTATGAAACTCACAAAAATTATTTCCATCATGTTGGTAGCGGTTATGACGCTGTTTGCATTTGCAGGTTGTGCATCACAGAGCGATCTCAACTACGTAAAGGATAACGGCAAGCTCGTTATCGGTATCACAATTTACGATCCCATGAACTATTACGAAGAAGACGGCACAACACTTACAGGCTTTGATACAGACTTTGCAAAAGAAGTATGCAAGAAGCTCGGAGTTGAACCCGAATTCCAGGTAATTGAATGGAGTGCTAAGGAAACAGAGCTCAAGGCTAAGAATATTGACTGTATCTGGAACGGTCTTACAGTAACAGAAGACCGCCGTGAAAACATGGATTTCACACAGTCTTACCTTATAAACAAGCAGGTTATCGTAGTTCCCGCAGATAAGGCGGCTGACTACGCAACAACAGCTGACTTTGACGGCAAGATGATCGCAGCTGAAAAGGAAAGTGCCGGTGCTTCCGCAATCGAAGCAGATACAGACGGTCTTGCAAAGGCTCAGTTCACAGCAGCCGTAAACCAGGCGGGTGCACTTCAGGAGCTTCTCACAGGCAACGTTGATGCGGCTGTAATCGACTACACAATGGCAAAGGCAACCGTAGGTAACGGTGACTATGCTGACTACGTAATTCTTGAAGCTATTGAGCTTATGAATGAAGAATATGCAATCGGCTTCCGTGTAGGCAGCGATATTACCGCAGAGGTTGATAAGATTATCGACGAGCTTATAGCAAACGGAACACTTTCAGCAATCGCAGCAAAATACGATATGGTCGAGCTTTACGAACAGGCTGTAAAATAATAAAAAGGGAAAATAATAATGTCATTTTGGAACATAACGCTAAGGCTTCTTGAAGGGTTCGAGACGACCTGTCTGATGTTTGCTCTCACCCTTCTTATGTCCTTGCCGCTGGGACTTATAATGTCCTTTGGTTCCATGAGCAAGATAAAGCCTCTGCGATACCTCACCAGAGGCTTTGTTTATGTAATCAGAGGAACACCGCTTTTGCTTCAATTATTTGTGGCGGTATATCTGCCGGGTATTATGGGCTTTCCCATAACCCGTTGGGCGATATTCGGAGGAGATCCTGAGCTTGCCCGCTTCTGCGGAGCTCTCCTTGCTTTCGTTATCAACTATTCCGCATATTTCAGCGAAATATACAGTGGCGGTATTGAAAGCATATCAAAGGGGCAGTACGAGGCAGGACAGGTGCTTGGTATGACAAGCTCACAGATATTCTTTAAGATAGTTCTTCTTCAGGTAGTGAAGAGAATACTTCCTCCCATCAGTAACGAGACCATAACTCTCGTTAAGGACACCGCACTTGTAAGAGTCGTTGCGGTGTATGAGCTTCTTTTCTTTGCAGAGGAGATCGTGCAGAACGAGTTTATAATATGGCCCGTATTCTATACGGGAGCGTTCTACCTTATTTTCAATGCACTTCTTACGTGGCTGTTCAATAAGCTTGAAAAGAAGCTGGCATATTTCAATTAAGGAGGGTACCCATGTCATTTCTTGAAATAACAAACGTAAAAAAGAGCTTTGGGAAAACCGAGGTTCTGAAGGGTATCACCTTTAATATTGAAAAGGGAGAAACTGTCTCTGTTATCGGTTCGTCGGGAAGCGGAAAAACTACGCTTCTTCGCTGTCTCAATTTCCTTGAAACACCCGACAGCGGCAGCTTTGTGCTGAACGGCAAAGAAATATTTAATGCAGACGTAAAGGCTCTGACGGAAGCGGAAAAGAGAATGAACAGACTCCATTTCGGTCTCGTCTTCCAGTCCTTCAACCTGTTTCCGCAGTATACGGCACTTCAGAACGTGACCCTTGCGGCAGAGCTTCTTGAAAAGGATAAATTGAAAGCGAAAAAAGCATCAAAATCCGAAATAAAGGAAGCTATGGAAAGAATAAGGCTCAATGCCCTTGATATTCTTGACAGCGTGGGCCTTTCCGACAAGGTGAATAACTATCCCTGTCAGCTTTCGGGCGGTCAGCAGCAGCGAGTGGCAATTGCGAGAGCACTTGCACTTGACCCCGAAATACTTTGCTTTGACGAGCCCACAAGTGCCCTTGACCCTGAGCTTACAGGAGAGGTTCTTTCCGTAATAAGATCCCTTGCAGACAGAAAAATGACCATGATAGTGGTAACTCACGAAATGTCCTTCGCAAGAGACGTGTCTGATAAAATAATATTTATGGCAGACGGAATAATTCAGCTTGAGGGAACTCCTGAAGCAGTTTTCGGTAATACTACTAACGAGAGAATAGTAAAGTTTTTAAATTCTGTTAATAATTGAAGTGTAAAATCACTTGAAAACAATTGCGATTTGTGATACAATTACAAAGATGAATTAAAAAAACTGCTCACTGACGAAAGGTAAATAGTATTATGAATATCAAGAAAAATTACCCTTTATATGAAACAGTTCCCATTAAAGATTTTCGTGCTTTGACAGAAGATGCGGTAACGAGATACCCCGGAAAAACGGCTTATTCATACAGAATCAAGCCCAATTCCGATGATATTATAACAAAAAGCTTTGAAGAGGTAAGAAACGATTGCAGAAGCTTAGGTACGGCTCTTATATCTCTCGGATGCCGTGATCAGAAGTGTGCTATCATCGGTGCCAACTCATACGGTTGGGTAAACACTTATTTTTCACTTATGGCAATAGGTGCGGTAACCGTTCCCTGCGATAAGGAAATGCTTCCTGCAGACCTTCTCGGTATTATCGAACGCTCTGAAAGCTCCTTCGTTTTCTACGGCGGCGAGATCTCCGAAAAGATAAAGGAAATGAAAGCGGCAAGACCCGACATTACGTGGATATGTATAAACGGAAAAGCTCTTGATGAAGACATGACACGCAGAGTTCTTATCGCCAAAGGTGCTGACCTTTACGAAAGCGGAGACAACAGCTACTACGATTACGAGATCGATGCTGACAGAATGGCATCCATTGTGTTCACCTCCGGTACGACAGGTAAGGGCAAGGGCGTTATGCTTTCTCAGACGAATATTCTTTCCGATATGTCGCAGGGTATGTATAACTTCTGCATTACACCCAAGACACTCTGTGTTCTCCCTCTCCATCACACCTTCGGCTCAACAGTTAATATAGTAGGCCACTATGCACTCGGCTGTCACGTATATATTTCTTCAGGTATCAAGTACTTCCTCAAGGAAATGAAGGAACAGCAGCCTACCCACCTTGTACTTGTTCCTCTCTTTGTAGAAACAGTATACAAGCGTATCTGGGCAACTGCTGAAAAGAACGGACAGGATAAGCTTCTCCGTTCCATGATGAAGATAAGTAACGGTATCCGTAAGGTCGGTATTGACGCAAGACAGAAGCTGTTCAAGAGCGTTCTTGCTACCTTCGGCGGCAAGCTTGAAATGATAATCTGCGGCGGTGCTGCCCTCAATCAGAACATCATTGACACATTCGCTGCAATGGGGATCACTATCCTCAACGGTTACGGTATCACGGAATGTGCTCCTCTTATTTCCTGTAACAGAAACAAGTATCAGAAGACAGGAAGTGTCGGCACACCCATCATCGGTGAGCTTGTAAAGATAGCAGACCCCGATGAAAACGGCGAAGGTGAAATTTGCGTTAAGGGTACGAACGTAATGCTCGGTTACTACAAAGAACCCGAAGCAACAGCGGCTGTATTCGATGACGAAGGCTATTTCCACACAGGAGACTACGGTAAGCTTGACGAAGAAGGCTGGATCTATATCACAGGCAGACTCAAGAACCTTATCATTTTCTCCAACGGTAAGAACGTTTATCCCGAAGAAATCGAAACAGAAATTCAGGGTATCTACGGTGTTTCCGAAGTTGTTGTTTATGCAGGTAACAGTAAGTCTAATCCCGAAAAGGAAGTTATCGTTGCTGAAATATTCCCCGACTTTGATGCACTTGAGCTCCGTGGTATAAAAGACCCCCAGAGCTATTTCAAAAAGGAAGTTGCAGAGGTCAATAAGAGAATGGTATCTTATAAAACGGTCGGCTTCGTAAAGATCAGAAATACCGAGTTTATCAAGAATACCTCCAAGAAGATCACAAGATTTAGTATCGACAAAACAATTGATTAATTTTGATTTCGGATTGCCTTACGGCAATCCGATTTTTTTATTAGGAGTCCTCGGCAGCCTTCTCCGGCGGAGAAGGTGTCGCTGAAAGCGACGGATGAGGAGAGCAAAGTCTGTACAATACAATGCCGGTTAAGTTCGGCGACTTGTGTTTCTCTTGTATTACGTAAACCACCGGCAGCTTTTCTTGTACATTTTTGGTATAGGGATTGACAAATAAATGCAAATATTGTATTATTGTATTAGTACAGCAATACAACAACGAAGGGGGTATTAAATGAATTGGAAATTCAGCTCAGCTGCACCTGTTTCATTACAGATTGCAAATCGGCTGAGAGGCGACATATTAAAGGGAAAATATAAGACGGGTGCCCAGTTTCCCACAGTCAGACAGCTTGCATATGAAGCATCGGTAAATCCCAATACTGTACAAAAGTCTCTTATGATCTTGGAAAGCGAGGGGCTTTTGGAGAGTCACGGAACAGTCGGCCGCTTCGTTACATCTGACGAAGCTGTAATAAGAGAAGCATTTACGAGGGTCCGCCGTGAGTTCATGGAGGAGACTCTTAAAGCTTCAAAAGAACTCGGAATAACAGGAGAAGTGTTTATAGAGTATATAAAAGAAAGGGGAGAATGAAAATGGATCAGCTTATACTTAACTGTGAAAAACTGAATAAAAGCTATAAGGCGGGGCAATATGTTCTCAAGGATTTGAATATCAAGATACCGAAAGGAAAGATAGTCGGCTTACTTGGCCCCAATGGTTGCGGTAAGTCCACTCTTATGAAGCTGATTTCGGGACTCCTCTCTGCAGACAGCGGAAAAATAGAGATATGCGGAATTCCCCAAGGTGAAAAGACAAATGCCTTAATATCATATCTGCCTGAACGACCTTATTTTTCGGGAGGAATGAAAGTAGAGGAGCTAATTACCTATTTCAAAGAGTTTTACCGTGATTTTGACGAAGGCTGTGCAAGAGTGATGCTTTCGGATCTTGGAATATCGACGGGAGAAAGACTTCGTTCTCTGTCAAAAGGAACGAAGGAGAAGGTTCAGCTTATTCTTGTAATGTCACGCCGTGCAAAGCTTTACATGCTTGATGAACCCATCGGCGGAGTCGATCCTGCGGCGAGAGATTATATTCTTCGCACCATAATAGGCAACTATAATCCGGAGTCCTCCGTGATCATAACGACACATCTTATATACGATATTGAACCTGCCCTTGATGAATTTGCTTTCATGGGCTTTGGCGGTCGTATACTCATGTCCGGAGAAGCAGATAAGGTAAGAGAAGAAACGGGTAAAACACTTGACGAACTATTCAGGGAGGTGTTCAGATGTTCTCAAAGCTTATGAAATATGACTTTAAAGCCATAGGTAGAATATGGTGGATAGCAGCCTTGGGGGTGTTGGGTGTATCGCTTATCGGTGGCATCAGTCTTAGCGACATCATTATCAATGCAGACAATATCGACTATTTTCCCTTTGGAATTTTCGGAGTTATGATGACCTATATGGTTTTCGTAGCATTCGGAATAATAACTACTGTGCTTTTATTTATAAGATATTTTAAAAACTTTTTCACCGATGAAGGTTATTTGACCTTCACCTTGCCGGTAAAGCGCTCAACGTTATATTGGTCAAAAACAGTAAACGCATTTATATGGTATTGTCTTACAGGAGCAATAATAGTTCTGTCGTTGCTGATCGTATTTTTTATTACACCTGCTCCCGATGAAAGTTATTTTAATCTTGCTTTCTATTTATTTTATAATGCAAAGGAAATGTTAGTATCATTATATTTTGACATGGGTGCATGGTTGTACATATATGCAGCATTAATTTCTGTTTTTTTGCTTTTGTCCAATTTACTTTCGGTAATGCTTACACATCTTTGTATAACTGTCGGAGCCATGCTTGTTAAAAAAGCGAAGGTTCTTGTGGCAATAGGGCTTATGTACGGTGTCAGCGGTATTATATCGATGTTCAGTATGATTTTCACCTTCAGCTTTCCAAGCTGGACGTATTCGTTGCATACCGTATATGCATCTGCTGTAGCAGGCGATAAGATATTTGTATTTATGGCTCTTGCTATGGCCTTTCTTTGTCTGGCGGCAGTTGCACTTTGTGCTTTTTTATCAAATGTGACACTTACATGTCTTGAAAGAAAGCTTAATCTTGCATAAGGGGGGAGAAAAATGAAAAAAACATTAAGTATTATTTTAATATTTCTTTTATCGGTAACCCTTGCTGTAAATGTTTTTGGAGCAGAACCTGCCTGGACTTTGTCGAAAGACGAAACAGCTCTGTCAGACGGCACTTACGAATATATAAAATATCCTCTTTCTTATGCAGACGTTTACAATCCGCCGGAAGCATATGTCTATTCGGCAAATATAGTCTTGGACGGAGAATCGCATGACGTATCAAAGCCGATGAATGCCGAGCATATAGTTGCTTTAGGATACCACAACACTCAGTATTTTTATCAGGTGTATGTAACAGCGGAGGGTGAAAAGCTTCTTGATGAATTCTTTGGCGGAGACTATGGCTTTGCAAGGATACAGAATTATAATCAGATGTTCGGAGGTGTTGCCGATATATCTCTTGACGTGCTGAACGCTCTTGATACTCTTGATGCAGATAGCAGGGAATTTGATGTGAGAGTCCTTGAGGATGCACCACAGTATGAACTGCTTGTGTATGATAAAAGTGATTCCATTGAGCATATTCACGGTGCCCTTTATGAAATTGACGGTGAGCATTGGTATATTAATTATGATGCATTGGATAATGCATATTTTGATTCAGGCGGATACTTTTCTTACAGAAAGGGAACAGTAACAGCCAATAAGGTTCCGTATGATCAAATGGAAATTCTTGAAGATGCATATACCTCAGTTGAAGAAAGGTTTACCGATTATTATTACTATGACGGAACTGAGATAGAAGAAGACATGATATTCGCAGGAGAAGCCGCAAGTCCCGTATACTTCTGGATATTCACCGTAATAGTCGGTTTTGCTTTTCCCCTTACATGTGCTGTTTTGGGCATAGTTTTCGCTTCTTCAAAGAAGCCCGGCAATAACAAAAGATGGCTGACACTTACCGTTATTGCTTTGTTTATGCTGATAGTAGCGTTTGTGATGGTTTTAATGCTTATACTTCCGTAAAACTACCATAAAAAGAAACAACCCCATGTGTTTCATTCAGAAACACATGGGGAATTTTTTTCTTGAAAATCGGTTGCCAAAAGTAAAAAAATATATTATAATATATATTGGTGTGAAATTGGCTCGATTTCACAAACTAACAAGGAAAAATTAATAATTATGAAAAAAGAAACAAAATGGGTTCGTTTAAGGCATAAAATATACAGACCTATTCTTTATACCTTTTTAGGTACATATTCACGCCTTAAATATAACGCTAAAATTGAAAAATTCAAGGATGAAGGCAAAAGACCTTATCTTATTCTTTTTAATCATCAGACAGCACATGACCAGTTTTTTGTAGGTATGTCTTTTGCACAGCCGCTTTACTTTCTTGCCTCCGAGGATATTTTCTCTATCGGTTGGGTTTCTTCCGTAATAAAATACCTCGTTGCTCCTATTCCCATAAAGAAACAGACCACGGATATACAGGCGATAAGAACTTGCATAAGCGTTGCCAAAGAGGGCGGCTCAATTGCTCTTGCTCCCGAAGGCAACAGAACCTTCCACGGCAAGCCCGTCTATATCAATCCCACAATAGCATATCTTGCAAAGAAGATAGGCCTTCCCATAGCACTCTATAAGATAGAGGGCGGTTACGGTGTTCAACCCCGTTGGAGTGACGTTGTAAGACGGGGAAAGCTCAGATGCTACGTTTCAAAGGTCATAGAGCCTGAGGAATACAAGGAAATGACCAATGATGAGCTTTCCGCACTTATTGAAAAAGAGCTTTATGTTGATGAAGCAAATGTAAGCGGAGAGTTTCATCACAAGAAAAATGCCGAATATCTTGAAAGAGCAATGTACGTATGTGACACCTGCGGACTTTCGGAATTTGAGAGTAACGGTGATATAATTGAGTGCAAGAAATGTCATAAAAAGATACGACATCTTCCTACGAAAGAGCTTGAAGGAGTAGGTTTTGATTTTCCCTTCCGCTTCGTTGCAGACTGGTATGAATATCAGTGCGATTTTGTGAACAGCTTTGATATGCTGAACTGTGGTGATGAACCTATATACAGCGATACGGTAACTCTTTCTGAGGTAATAGTATATAAGAATAAAAACGTTCTTTGCCCCGAAACACAGCTTGCACTTTATAAAGACAGATTGACGGTTGGTGAGCTTGACGTGAAGCTTTCAGACCTTACGGCTGTATCAATTCTCGGAAAGAATAAGATAAACATATATTATGACAAAAAGGTTTATCAGATAAAGGGTGACAAACGGTTTAATGCACTTAAATACGTTAATCTGTTTAACCGATACAAAAATTTAACTACAGGAGACGGAAATGGAAAATTTTTGGGACTTTAGTGTATGGGGCGGCTTTAACCTTGCAGCCGTACTTCTCATAGGCTTGCTTGCGGCAAGCTGTATAAAAAAGGCAGTAAAGCCGCTTCGTTATTCGCTTATTCCAACCTCAGTTCTTGCAGGCGGAATATTACTTATCGTAAGCGGAATTTACAAGCTCATAACAGGCGACAATATGTTTGATACTGCGTTCTTCGGCGGAAACGGAGTTGCAAACCTTGAAATAATTACGTATCATGCATTGGCACTTGGCTTTATCGCCTCCGGCCTTAAAACAAGCGGCGAAAAAATGACAAAAAAGAGATCCGTTGAAATATTCGATTCTGGTGTAACTACCGTTGCAACCTATCTCATTCAGGGCATATTCGGACTCGGTATTACCATTATCGCTGCATTTATCGTCAAAGGCTTCTTTGCAGGTGCAGGAATTCTTCTTCCTTTCGGCTTTGGACAGGGAACAGGACAGGCGCTCAACTACGGCGGTATCTTTGAAATGGATTTCGGTTTCTCAGGCGGTAAAAGCTTCGGTCTTACCATAGCGGCACTCGGCTTCCTCAGTGCCAGCATCGGCGGTGTTATCCACCTCCACATACTTAAAAAGCAAAAGAAGATAGAAGTCCGTGACTATGCAGAAATAAGACACGTTGGCGACGGTATTGACTCCTCCATCACAATTCAGGGAAGTCTTGATAATCTGACAGTACAGATAGCAATTATCGCTCTCGCATATTTTATCTGTTATCTTATTATTATGCTTCTCGGAGCCCTTGTACCCGGCTTCAAGTCCGTTATTTACGGCTTTAACTTCATTATCGGTGTACTTTCTGCAACCCTTGTAAAAACGGTAATGAACTTTCTAAGAAAAAAGGAAGTCCTCAAGAGAGAATACACAAACAACTTCCTTCTTACAAGATGCTCAAACTTCTTCTTTGACGTGATGGTAACTGCAGGTATTGCGGCTATCAGATTCGGTGTTCTCAAGGATTATTGGGGCATTATGCTTATTCTCGGTGTTGTAGGTCTTGTGATAACTTATTTGTACAACAGACTTGTTGCAAGCAAGCTCTTTAAAGAATATGAGCAGGAGCAGTTCCTTTCCATGTACGGAATGCTTACGGGAACAGCAAGTACAGGCGTTATTCTCCTTCGTGAGATCGATCCTGAATTTAAAACTCCTGCGGCAGATAATCTTATTTATCAGACCTTCCCCGCAATCGTGTTCGGCTTCCCCATGATGCTTCTCGCAACACTCGCACCTGTTAAACCTATTCTCACGTTCATCATTCTTGTGCTGTTCTTTGCTGTTATGAATGTAATTCTGTTCAGAAAGTTTATCTTCAAAAAGCTGTTTGATAAGAACAAAAAAGAAAGTTCAGAAGAAACAGAAGAAGCGGCAGAGCCCGTTTCGGCAGATGCAAATGTGCAAGAATAATAAAACACTTAAAATATGACGGTTCATTGACCGCCGAAAAATAACAGGATCCCCTTAGTGCAGCCCGAATGCTTTATGCATTTGGAATA
Organism: Eubacteriales bacterium; assembly: GCA_045535205.1. Lineage (GTDB taxonomy): Bacteria > Bacillota > Clostridia > Oscillospirales > CAG-272 > RUG14199. The sequence continues at coordinate 15,484 of JAZSLF010000137.1, read as the reverse complement.
GCTGTCCTAAGGGGATCATATTATATGCCTGTGTTCTTGTTCCGATTTCTTTTATAAATGTGAGTTCCTATGTAGAATTTGGGAAGCTTCATCATTCTTATAAATCTTGACGGCTGACAGAGCAGTCGCCAGAGCCATTCAAGGCCTGTTTTTATGAATATCGAGGGTGCTCTTTTGGAAATGCCTGCATAAATATCAAGAGAGCCCCCAAGGCCCAGAATAAGCTTTATACCGTCAAGTCTGTCAGCATTGTCCTTTATCCACTTTTCCTGAACGGGAGAGCCGAGACATACGTAGAGAACGTCTGCACCGGAGCTGTTTATTTTTTCGATGGTCATATCGTTTTCTTCGCCGTCCTTGGCAAAATATCCGTGTCTTGTACCCGCTATTTTGCACCCGTACTTTTCCGTCATTTTTTCAGCGGCGATCTCACATATGGGAGGGGTGTCTTTATCCTCCTTTTTACCACCGAAAAAGAAAAATGAATGGTTGCTGTCGGCAAGAGCAGAGAAGAGAGCTTCGCCGACCTCTACTCCTGCTACCTTTTCCTTGAGGGGAGTGCCGAGGATAGATGCCGCTTTTATAACACCTATTCCGTCAGGCAAAATGACGTCGGCAGAACGTATGATCTTGAGAAAAGCCGCATCCTCAATACAAGCCTGTACAATTTCTGAATTGGGGGTGAAAACGAGAGTTCGTTTTCCTTCTTCAAGCCTTGATACCAAAAGAGCGACAGCTTCGCTTTTTGTAACGTTGTCAAAAAAAACACCACGAACGTTTATCTTTGTTTTTTCAGCCATGCTGTTGTCTCCTTTCATTCTGATGAGGAAAAACTAAGAAAAAACCTCCACCGAAGCAGAGGTTATTTTCGAGAAATACAGCTTACGCAACCTTATTGTTGAGAAATTCAACAACGTCGCCGACTGTAACGAAGTTCTGAACTTCGTCGTCTTCAATTGTTATATCAAATCTTTCTTCGCAAAGGAGAACGAGGTCAGCAAGCTCAAGGGAGTTGATGCCGAGGTCATTGATAAGCTCTGCAGCAGGTGTTACGTCATCGGGGTTTACGCTGAGTTCTTCTACGAGAAGTTCTTTTACTCTTTCAAACATGAGAAAATCCTCCAAAAATTCATTTTTAATTGTTTTGGCACACAGCAAATCAATGCTTAATAAGATATATAGCTATATCTTTCCCGAAGGATAGTTAAAGTGTGCTCTTAATAATGGAAACAATACGGTATAAAACGCATACTGTAACAAGTTAATTATAATTATGAGCAGGTCACTTGTCAAGCATTTTGACAAAAATTTATAATTTTATTGATAATGCTTGATAAAGAAATGATTTCTATTGAAATTTTGCTCAAAATGTTTTAGAATAGATATACGGGGATACCGTACACTAATTATTATGAGGTGTAAATGAAAAACAGAACGAAAAACGAAAACTTATCGTCAGATAACGTTAAAAATAAGAATTCAAAAAAAGTTATTGTAATATGGCTTTGTATTATAGCCGTAACAGCCGTTGTTTCCGCAGTTCTTCTTTCAAATCCCTCTTTGCTTGACAAGGAATACGGAGAGCAGAAGGTAACAGGTTCAAACGGGTTCTACGATTTCTTTTATGAAGCTGATTTTTCTCTTTCCCTTGAAGAATACGAAAGCTATCCTGAATATCTTGAGCTTGACAGGTATCTTTATTTCAAGAACGGAAACGAGACCGTCGGTGTTCTTGAGTCAAACAGAGATACTTTTGGTGATGAAATACTCTTTTTTGAAAAATATTTCGATACTATTATTTCCGGAGACAGCGAAGCTTATAACGCACTTTTTACAGAGGAATACTACAAGTCCCATGAGATGACGGAGGAGTTTACTCCCCAAATGCTTTACGGAATGGAGATCGAGCTTCTCGGCGAAAATGAAGAAAACGGTATTCTGACCTTCGCCTTTAACGTAAGCTATAAGATTTTTCAGAATAACGGAACCTTCAGAAATGATATTTACAGCGATGCTGTCCGTCCTATCTACGTTGAGATAAGCGATGCTGAGGGTGAATTTAAGATCAATGCTTTAAAATATTACGTTCCCGAAACAGAGGAATAAAGAGAACCCCAAGCATTCCTTACGGAATACTTGAGGACCGCTTGCCCAATCGAGACAGCCCCAAATCTTCAAGATGAGGGGCTGTCTCAGTATTATTGTTCGGGATCAAAGGGAAACACTTCCATAAGCTGAAGCTTGAAAAGATTTATTCTGTGAAGTCTGTCGATCTTTTCTTTCTTTTCGGGCGAGGGTTCTTCGCCGAAACGAATGTATCTGTCAAGCTCGGCGTAGGTAAATCCGAGATTTTCCTCGTCAGTCTTTCCGCAAAGGCCGTCGATGGGAGGCTTTTCGATGAATTTTTCGGAAAGACCGAGATGTCTGCCGACAGCCTTTACTTCGGTGACGGTTAGCTTTGAAAGGGGACTGAAATCGCCCACGCTGTCACCGTATCTTGTCGAATAGCCGACCCAGTCTTCAGAAAGATTGCAGGTGTTTGCAACTCTGCCGTTTACGGACTGAGCTATGGCATAAACAGTTGTCATTCTTACTCTTGCGGGCAGATTGAAACGGGATTGATCGGTAATAGGCAGACTGTCTCCGATACCCTTGTAAATGCCGTCAACCGCATCTTTGATATTTACCGTATAATACTTTATGCCGAGAAATTCACAAAGGTCAACGGAATAATCAATATCGTGCTGTACACCGCAGGGCATAAGAACGCCGATGACTCTGTCAGCACCGAGAGCTTTAACACAAAGTGCCGCCGTAACAGAGCTGTCCTTTCCGCCTGATATGCCGAGCACGGCATTACAGCCTTTCCCGTTGTTTTCAAACCAACTGCGTATCCATTCAATGCAGTCAGCCGTTACTTTGGAAACGTCAAAATTGTACATTGTAATATCCTTTCTTACGGCCACAGCTCTCTGTCAAGATAACACTTTATAGTGTTTTCAAGCCAATATGTGAACTGTGTGTCGGGGAAATTTTTTTCGTATTCTTTGAGACGGAGATAATGCTCTCTGCCATCTGAAACGTCGTGCCAGAAATCAGCGAAAACAAAATCGTATTCTCCGTTTTTCATGGAGCTTTCAATAAAGCTGTAAGCATCCATACAAATGATCTTGATTTTTTCACGGTTTGGAAACTGAGGAAGAATGAATTGTTCAAACAGCTCTATAACGTCACGGCTCAGCTCGACGACCGTTACCGATGAGACCTCCTCCTTCATTGAGGCCATGTAAGCGAAATATCCGAGTCCGAGTCCGAAGGTAAGAACCTTTCCGTGTGCGTCATTAACTGCAGGCAGAGTGGTAACTATCTCATTGGGCATAAGAGTCATCCATTCCCGCCCGTTTTCAAGAACAGCCGGATATTTGAATTCTTCCGTGAAAAAGGCGATCTGAGGAATAAGTCTCTTGTCGGGAGGAACTAAAAAATCATTACAGACGAAGGCTTCGCATGGCTTTAGCTTCATGTTTGTCAGCTTCCATGCTCCAAGGGTCTCTTCAGGTATTTTTACGTTTTTGTAGTAAGGGTCGTTTTCAAAGAATTCCCTGTCACATTTGCTTATCATCGGAATAAAGTAGTTTTTGAAAAAAGCTCTGTCTTCTTTTTCAGAGTCAATTCCGCAAAATGCTGCCATTAGCTCAGCATAGGCGTATTCCTCCGAAACACCGCAGGTATTGGATATTTCTTTTACGTATGAAACGTCTACGGCATCGGGTGCAAGGTTTAAAATCAAACTCATAAGGTTGGTTATTCTGCCGTTTGCCCTTTTCGTCTCAGCTTCCGTCATGTAAGCTCTGGCGATATTTTCTGTATTCATAATCGGTTATTTCTGTGTGCTTTTGTATTTTTCTTTCATATACTTTCTGCTTAGCTTTTGTTGTTTTGCAGCTTTGCTTTTGAGTGGCTCTATGATTGCGGAGATCTCACGGTCTGTTACTATATAGTGCTGCAGAGGAATTGTACCGTACTTCTCGCAAATGTTGAAAAATCCTTCGGTAACAAGAATATCGTTGCCTGAAACCTCAAGGGAACCGACGGGATGCTTGTGAGCCAATATGGCGTAAGCGGGCTTTCTGCCTCCTATTATTTCATCTGAGGCTATAAGAATACTGCCCTCCTTGCTTTCGTAAGGAAGAAATATATTTCTTTCCGTAATGTAACCACGTTCATTCAGAAGTATGAGACATACCGTATCTATTTCAAGCTTACGGAACATCCAGATAAGGTACGGTGCTGCACCGTTGTCCGAGGTGAAGGGAACACAGGAAAGTCTTTCGGATACGGCACGTTCAATAAGGTCTCCGTACATTTCTATCTTTTCAGCAGTTTTAGGACCTATACCTTCTATTTTTACAAGCTCTTCTTTGGGAGAACCGAATACTTTTTCTATGGATCCGAAGGTATCTATCAAACGGTGTGCCGCAGGATAGGTGTCTACTCTGGGGATAAAATCAAAAAGCAAAAGCTCCATCATCAGATAATCGTCAAAGGAGTCAGCTCCTCCGAGCTCATAGCGTTTTCTGAGTCTGGAACGGTGATTTTTACTCATATCTTTTGTGTGCTTGTCAGACATAATAATGATATTCCTTTCAAGATTTGCATAATTAATTGTCATATATGATTATTTTACTATTTACCTGTGCTTCTGTCAAGACTCACGGATATTCTTTGATAAAAGTTGTTAGACAAATGAAATATATTATACAGATGCCAAATGTAAACTTGTGTTATTTTTTGATTTCTCGGTTTACAAGAGGGGAAAAAAGATGTATACTAATATTTACCTATATGATAAAATCAGAAAGCAGGAGATATAACTATGCTTGATTTCGGAAGATATTTTCTTCATGAACACCAGATATTTCTGGATAATATAAATTATGAAACGTTAAAGCTTGAAAAACCGGGAAAAGAAGTTAAGCTTAATTGTAAAGATACGATAATAGCACAGCTTATGGAAAAGAACGGAGTGAAGTTCACCTTTAACAGAACTCTGAGTTTCGATCCTGACGGACTTTTCTTCCTTTCCGTTACATTCGGTGTAGTGATGCGTTTTAATCCTGTGTACTATAACGAAATAGCCTGGAAGAATATGGACCTTGCGGGAGAGTTTAAGCAGAGCTGTCCCCATATTCTTACAAACCTCATGTCCAGAGCTTCACTTATGATAGCCCAGATCACGTCAGCTGCAGGACAAAATCCTATTGTTACTCCGGGCGGGGCAACACCGCAGAAGCCTCAATGAATTTAACTCTTAATTCACCTGTAAATCAGCTGAAGGGAGTCGGAGAGGTACGCCGAAAAGCACTTCTGAAGCTGGGCATTGAGACTGTGTTTGATCTGCTTCATCATTTTCCGAGAGCATATCAGAACAGAGGAGAAGTGAGTACCGTCAGGACGGCGGTAAATAATATTTCGGAAAACTCCGGTGCAGTTTCGCTTGTAATGACAGTTGCGGCACAGCCGAGTGCCAGAATGATAAGAAAAGGCATGAACATTTTAAAATTCAAGGCCTTTGATGAAAGCGGAACTGTTGAAATAATCTATTTTAATCAGAATTATCTTAAAGACGTATTTACCGTAGGCTCCACCTTCAGATTTTGGGGGAAGCTTCACCGAGAGGGCGGCATTGTAAGAATGACCTCTCCCATATATGAACCGTACGTTGAGAAGATACCGCTCAGAGACCTTGTTCCCGTGTATACGGTGACGCAGGGTATAAATCAAAAGTTTATTTCCGGACTTATAAGCGAAGCCTGGAAATGCGTAAGCAATGAAACTGAGGAGCTGTTTTCAACTGAAAAATGTGCAGAATACGGCATTATGACGTTAAAGGAAGCTCTCTCGGCAATTCACTTTCCCAAGACCCTTGAGCAAATGGAAAAGGGCCGTGAAAGGCTTTCATTTGAGGAGGTCTTTATAATTGCGGCATCTCTTGCGGCAGAGAAGAACAGAACGGCAGGAACAGTTGCACCTGTGCTGAAGGCCGAAAGCATGGACGTCTTTTATAAAAGATTTCCATTTGAGCTCACAGGTGCTCAGAAACGCAGTATAAATGAGATATGTACCGATATTTCAGCTCCTTCGCCCATGAGAAGAATTCTCATAGGTGACGTCGGAAGCGGCAAAACTGCCGTTGCAGCGGCGGCGGCATACGTCTGTGCCGTAAGCGAACGTCAGTGTGCAGTCATGGTTCCTACCGAAATACTTGCCCGTCAGCACTACGAGGAGTTCAGAAGCTTGTTTGCACCGCTGGGTATAAACGTTGAGCTTCTTTGCGGCTCGACGCCTGCCGCTGAAAAGAGAAGAATACTGTCCGTTGTATCGGGGGAAGAAAAGGAGCTTACAGGAGAAATAAGTATACTTATCGGCACTCACGCTCTTATTTCGGAGAACGTAAGGTTTGAAAAACTCGCTCTCGTTATTACAGATGAACAGCACCGCTTCGGTGTTATGCAAAGGGCAGCCCTTGCGGCAAAAAATGAGGGGGTACACATTCTGGCGATGAGTGCCACACCCATACCGAGAACGCTGTCGCTTGTTTATTACGGTGATCTCAGCCTTTCAAGGCTTGATGAAATGCCTCCCGGAAGACAGAGGGTGGATACGCTTATCGTCGATGACAGATACCGTGAAAGGCTCAACAGATTTATAAGGACTCATGCACAGGCAGGAAACAGAACCTACGTTGTGTGTCCCATGGTCGAAGAAGGACAGAGCAAAACCGCAAGAGCCTTTGCCGATAAGCTGAAGACAGACCCCGAGGAAATGGCAGACGTTGTAATGTTTGACAGGGAAGAGGACAGAGTTCCAATGAGAGCAACGGTTGATTTTGCAAGAGATCTTGCATTGAAGCTTCCCGATCTTAAAGTTGCAGTTGTTCACGGCAAAATGAAAGGGCCCGCCAAGGATGCGGTAATGCGTGATTTTGCGGCAGGTAAGATCGACGTGCTTGTGGCAACAACAGTCATAGAAGTCGGTATCAACGTTCCCGAAGCAACTCTTATGATAATTGAAAATGCCGAGCGTTTCGGACTTTCACAGCTGCATCAGCTCAGAGGACGTGTAGGCAGAGGGGACAGAAAATCCTTTTGCATATTGATGTCGGATACCAAGAGTCAGAAGGCAAGAGAAAGACTTGCCGTAATGAAAAACACCTGGGACGGATATGAGATAGCGGAGGCTGATCTGAGACTTCGTGGTGCAGGAGATTTCTTTGCTGCATCGGGCAGATTCAGACAGCACGGTGCGGCGGCTACGTTTTTGTTCGGTGAACAGGTTCAGACCGAAACTGTGTCAAAAGCCATAAATGCGGCACATCAAACCATCAGAGACGACCCGGAGCTTGAAAAAGCGGAAAACGCTGTTCTAAAAACAAAGATCACCGACCTCGTAAGAGGAATTGACAATACCATAAACTGATATTAACAAAGAAACGGCATCACTCCATGATTTCCTGCATGGACGGATGCCGTTTTATATTGGATTTTCAGTTTACAGTCTTTCAGCTTTAGCTTCCTCAAGTACAAACCAGAAGGTGCTTCCGCTTCCCAGCTTGCTTGATACACCGAAGTCTGCTCCGTGCATCACAAGAATGTTTTTTACGATGGAAAGACCGAGGCCTGTGCCCACCTTACCTCTTTTATGGAAATCCTTTACCTTGTAATATCTTTCCCATATAAGAGGAAGCTGTTCTGCGGGAATACCCTCTCCCGTATCTGTGATGCCTATTTTTATTTTGCCGTTTTCAACGCTCTGGGTAACTGTGATCTTTTTATCGTCACCCGTGTAGTTAATGGCATTGTTGATAAGATTATAAACAACTTGAAGTATTCTCGTTTTATCTGCGTTTACAACGGCATCTCTGTCATAAATGAAGTCTATTGTGTAGCCGTCGTTTTGAATAAGATGAGAATATCTCGAAACAGTTTCCTTAACCGTTTCTGTCAGGCTGAAGGGGGCTTTATCCATGAGCTGTTTACCGTCTGTAAGTCTTGAAAGCTCAAGAAGATCATTTACGAGAGAGGAAAGCCTTGCCGTTTCATCAATTATGACCTGCATATTTTCAGCCGTCATTTCTCCGGGAATGTCACGCATGACCTCGCTGTAGCCCGAAATCAGAGTCAAAGGGGTGCGAAGATCGTGGGATATATTGGCTATAAGCTCCTTTTGCATACTGTCAAGCTTTGAAAGCTCAGATGCCGCATAGTTCAGCGTTTCGCCCAGCTTTTCCGCTTCGAGAAAGCTTTGGCCGTCAAAGCTTACTTCATAGTCGCCCTCAGCAAGACGGGCTGCCTTTGAAGACATATCCTTGAAGGGCTTTGACAGTCTTCCCGAAATATAAACTGAAATAAGAGCTGATGCAAGAAGAAGTATGACTGTAATGTATATCAGCTGATAAGTAAGCGTGCGTGAGGTGGAGGTGAGAGGAAGTATCTCATCGTCAACCATAACGAGATAGTCTGTCCCGCCCATATTTATGACCTGTGAGCATACAACGGCTGAGGGCGTGTCTTTCTCGGTGCCGGAAGACATTAGGGTGTCTGTATCTTCCACATCAAGCTCAATTCGTTTGACGTAAATGTCGTTACTTTTTGCCCCCTCATACATTTCATTAAGCAGAGAGGTCGAGGAGAGGTTGTGTATCATGCAGGTCGTCTTAATATGAGAGCTTGATTCAACAGATCCCTTGCCGCCTGCAATTTTGTAGACAGTTATACAGGAATTGTACTTTTTTGAAGCTTCCATCACTCCGTTTGCAGTATTTCTGGTTTCGACAGAGTGAGTTACAAACTGAGCACAGTTTTTAAGATCGTGAAGCTTTACCGTTCGGTATATTTCGTCAAGAAATACCACCTGCATAAGCCACAAAAGCATGAGAACTATAAGAGTGAAGAAGGCAAAGTAAACAAAAATTTTCGTTGCAAGAGAACGGGGACGCTTGATTTTTTCCTTTACTTTATCATACGTTTGTGTCAAAACGGTATCCCACTCCTCTCAGCGTAACGATATATTTTGCACATTCTCCGAGACTTTTGCGAAGTAGCTTTATGTGAGTGTCAAGGGTTCTGTCATCACCGTAATAATCGTAACCCCATACCTCGCAGATAAGCTTTTCTCTTGAAAGTGCAATGTTTTTGTTTTTCAGCATATAGAAAAAGAGATCGTATTCCTTGGGAGACATATCGGCACGTTTTCCGTTTATGTATACGATACGTGCGGTAATATCAGCCTTGAGAGCTCCTATTTCAAATATTTCATTTGAGCCTTCATCGGAAGGGGTACGGCGTGAGCTTCTTTTCATTATAGCTTCCACACGAAGCATAAGCTCCTTGGGTGAAAAAGGCTTTACCACGTAATCGTCTACGCCAAGCTCAAAGCCGTTTATTTTGTCGTATTCCTCGCCTCTTGCCGAAAGCATTATGATGGGAACGTCGGAAAATTTGCGTATTTCACGGCAGGCAGAGAAGCCGTCAAGCTCAGGCATCATAATGTCAATGATAACAATGTCGAAGCTCTTATCTCTGCAAAGCTCAATAGCTTCCATTCCGTCAGCGGCTTCAGTTACCTCATGACCTTCAAAAACGGCATATTTTGAAACTATCTTGCGGATCATTTCTTCATCATCAACAACAAGAATTCGATACATCGTATTACTTCCTTTCTGTTTTTAAAACAGCATTGGGACTGCGCCTATGGTGCAGTCCCTTGTTTGCAAATAGTGGGTCTTACAAGCGTCCGTGAGTTGTTTCAGCGGAAAGCTGTAAACGCTTTAGTCTTCAAAATGAACCTTGTCATCGGAGGGAGTAGCTTCATAACAGGTTACTTCGACCTCCATAGGTTCTTTGCCTCTGAGAATAGAGAATGTGAGCTTGTCACCGACCTTGTGATTTTTGAGGATAGCCTTGACCTCTGCTGTTGTGGATACTTCCTTTCCGTCGATGGAAAGAACGATGTCCTTGCTCTGAAGCACGTCGTCATTGTAGCCTTCTTCTGTAGCATAGATATAGAGAATGCTGCTGTCGGAGCCTGATGCGGAATAGTAACCGGAGTTTGCTTCGTAGAAGGAAAGACCCAGGTAGACCTTACCCTTGACGTAACCGTGCTGGAGAAGCTGTTCCGTAATATCGGAAGCTTCGTTTGAAGGAATAGCAAAGCCGAGACCTTCAATGCCCGAGCCTGAGGATTTTGCGTTAACGATACCGATAAGCTCACCCTTGGTGTTGAACAGACCTCCGCCGGAGTTGCCGGGGTTTACGGCAGCGTCGATCTGAATGAGAGTCATAACAACGTTATCTATCTGAACCTCTCTGTCGGAAGCACTGATGATACCTGTTGTAACAGTACCGCCCAGCTCACCGAGAGGGTTACCTACTGCGATTACCTGCTGACCTACAACGAGCTTGTCGCTGTCGCCCCAGACTGCAGCCTTGAGATCTTCCGCACTTATCTTGAGAATAGCAACGTCGGAATCGGAGTCCTTACCGACGACCTTCGCTTCATATTCTTCACCGCTACGCAGACGAACGGTGATCTTGTTGGCTGTTGCACCTGTGCTTGAATCGGAAATAACGTGATTGTTTGTAATAACGTATCCATCTTCGGAAATGATGACACCGGAGCCTGCACCCTCGCTGACGTACTGACCGAAGAAGTAATTGTTGGACGTTACAAATTCAGTTGTAATTTCAACTACAGAGTCGGAAACGAGGTCTGCAACCTCTGCGATAGACATATCGCCGCCGTCCTCTGTTACAGTTTCAACGGAACGGTAAAGAACTACAGCACCGTCTTCCGTAACACCGGCAACGCTGCCGTTTTCAATATCACCCTCGGAAAGCTGATAGTCACCGAGTGACGCACCGTTCATTTTGCTTATAATTGCTGAGCCGAGGATGCCCGATGCGAAGGACAGAAGAACGCAAGCGACACAAAGAAGTATTGCTGTTGAAGTTTTGAGTGAGCCTTTTCTCTTTTTGGGAGCTTCGGGAGGACGGGGAGGCTCAGGTCTTGCGTTGGTGTAGCCGTATCCGTTTGTGTTTGCTCCGGGGCCCTGGTTCTGCATGGGAGAAGTGAAAGGAGGTCTTTGAGCTCCTTGATTTTGCTGAGCGTAAGGATTTGGAGCACCGTTCGGTGCACTAAAGCCTGCATTTGTATTCTGCTGTGAAGCGTAGCCCTGATTTGCGTGATTGTAGGCGGGAGCTTCTTGTCTTTGGAACTGAGAAGGATTGGGAGCCTGATATGACGGAGGGGTATAGGGTCTTGAGGTGTAAGCTTCAGACGGTCCTTCCGCTTTTCTTTGGCTTCTTGTATAATCGTCGGAATAAAGCTTTTCTCCCTTATAGGCGTATGTGTATTCGGATGCTTCTGCGGAAGGTGCTTTTGCAGCTTCCGTATTCACGGAGCGTTCAATGCTGTCAGCAGCAGAAGTAAATACTGATGAGCTGTCGTTTTCGTTGTTTGTAAATGAAACGGCATCTGCAGGGGAGCTTTGCCCTGTTACGTCAGCCTTATTTTGAGCATCAAAATCAAAAGCGGAGTTATTGTCATCAGGTGTAAGGTTGTTTTTGTTGAAATCAAATTCAGACATATTTATATCTCCTTGTTAAAATGTATTTATGTTTTCCTTGCGGTATCATATCATGATACAAGTATAAAAATACAATGTGACAGTTTTATGAAGAGAAGCGGAAAAAATGTTGAAAATAAGCTTTAAGGCTTAACAGTTACGATAAATCCGTCTGTATTATTTCCCGAAACGGAATATTCTTTATCTTTGATTATCGGAATTTCCGTGTTTTCGTTTTCCGAGACGGGAACGTAATATATAAGATATTCTCCCGTTGTTTCTTCTTCTTTTGAAATGTGGCTCACTTCTCCCGTGTTTTTATTATAAGAGAGAATTTTTCCATCATAAGTATAGTCCTTCAGATAGTCGATATATTCCTCAAGACATAAATTCAGATCCTTCATTATAATAGAGTGGGGAAGGGATACGTATCTGTAGTGCCAGCTTTCAAAATTAATGGAGGTGATGGATGCCTTGTCTTCGGGATAGCGGAGAATATATCCGTACTGCGTGAAGTTGTTCATAAACCAGGAGCAGTCCTCGTAGGTTTCAATATCATAAGTACGTCCGTCATCTGCGTAAACCGAAAGGTCGAGAGCAAGCCCTGTGTGGTGTTCGCTGTAGCCGGGATCAGCGACATAGGATGCGGCGTATTCGCTTCCGTATCTGTCAAGTCTGTCCTGATATATTTCTGCCTGCTTTTCTATGGTGCGGAACGCACTGACAACCAGAACGTCGTCGCAGCCGGAGTTTTCATAAAGGTCTTCCGTAAGAGCACAGAAGCTGTCAAGAGCCTCCTGCTGAAGAAGAGTCTCCGTAGCGTTTACGGAAAAGGCGGGACTTTTCTTGAACATTGAAACAAGAATGTCTTCTTCGGGGAAAACGTATTCGTATTTGTAGTTTACCAATATGAGATTGCCTTTATGTATATCTTTGCTTGAAACGGTGATAAAGCTGTCTTTTTCCTCTGCCTTTGTATCTTCAATGCTTTCGAGTGTAATTCCCGCATCGATCGGTTCAGAGCTGTCAGCGGTGTCCGACGGGCTGCCAAGCTCCGTTTTCTCATCAGTCGGAAGCTTTGTATTATTGCCGTTCAGATCGGGCTTGAATATGATTACCGCAACAGAAAGACAAACGAGGACTGCAAATATCATACAGATGAGCACAAGAGACGTGTTCTGCTTTCTGTACCTTTTTCGGTTCATCTTCGTAATTTTTCTTTTCGGCTTGTTTTCATTTTCAAGGGGATTTGAGTAGACAGGCCTTCCTTCCGTTTTTCTGACTGTGGAACGGTTGTGTATACTCTCGTTTGAAAAATCATCAATAAAGCCCATATTTACCGGAGCTCTTTCGCCTTTGTTTTTCATTTCGGGGATCTTATCGTTCATGATCTGTTCCTATCAATAGAATTTTTTAAAACAGAGGGCACAGCTTTCCTCTTTATACGAGGTGTGCCGTGCCCGTTGATTTATTGATTATCAGCCCTTGAGAGCATCTTTTCTGGAGAGATTGAGTCTGCCCTTTTCGTCAGTTCCGAGGAATTTGACCTTCATTGTGTCACCAACCTGGCAAACGTCTTCAACCTTTTCGGTGCGGGCGAAGTCAAGCTTTGAGATGTGAACCATGCCTTCCTTACCGGGAGCAAATTCAACAAAGGCACCGATGGGAAGAATTCTTGTAACAACGCCTTCGTAGATAGCACCTACTTCGGGTTCAAAAATGATACCCTCAACGATCTTCTTGGCAGCTTCAATAGCTTCCTTATCTATAGCAGAGATAAAGAGACTGCCGTCGTCTTCAATGTCAAGCTTTGCACCTGTATCAGCACAGATCTTCTGGATGACCTTACCGCCTGTACCGATAACCTCACGGATCTTTTCTACGGGGATCTTCATAGCTACCATCTTGGGAGCGTATTCGGAAACCTCAGCTCTGGGTTCGGGTATAGCCTTGAGGATATACTCGTCAATGATGAAGTCACGGCCCTTGTGAGTTACGGCGAGTGCTTCCTTGATGATCTCAGGTGTAAGACCGTCGATCTTGAGGTCCATCTGAATAGAGGTGATACCCTTGTGAGTACCTGCAACCTTAAAGTCCATATCGCCGTAGAAGTCTTCAAGACCCTGAATGTCGATCATTGTCATCCATCTTTCGCCTTCTGTGATAAGACCGCAGGAGATACCTGCAACGGGAGCCTTGATCGGAACACCTGCGTCCATGAGAGCGAGAGTAGAGCCGCATACGGAAGCCTGTGATGTGGAGCCGTTGGAGCTTACGACCTCGGAAACGAGACGCATAGCATAGGGGAATTCTTCAACAGAGGCAAGTACGGGAACGAGAGAACGTTCAGCAAGTGCTCCGTGACCGATCTCACGGCGTCCGGGACTTCTGGAGCTCTTTGCTTCGCCTACGGAGTAACCGGGCATATTGTAATGATGCATATATCTCTTGGATTCTTCTTCGCTGATACCGTCAAGCATCTGAGCTTCGCTTATGGGACCGAGAGTAGCAATAGTCATGACCTGTGTCTGACCTCTTGTGAAAAGACCGCTTCCGTGTACCTTCTTGAAAAGACCGACTTCAGCATCGAGAGGTCTTATCTGGTCCATTCTTCTGCCGTCAACACGCTTGCCGTCATCGAGAAGCCAACGGCGGACAACGTACTTCTGGATCTTGTAGAGGATCTCATCGAGAACAACGTGTGTATCAACGTCACCGCCGTCAAATTCATTGTAAACTCTTTCAACGATGGGAGCCATTCTTTCATCTCTGATATTCTTATCGTCTGTATCAAGTGCAACCTTGATGTCATCAATGACAGCTTCCTTTACCTTTTCATAAAGCTCAGCGTCTACTTCGCAGGAAGGATAGTCAAACTTAGGCTTGCCTACTTCACGGACAATATCGTTGATGAATGCGATAAGGGGCTTGATAACTGCGTGTGCAAGCATGATAGCATTGTACATATCATCATCGGTAACTTCCTTGGCACCTGCTTCGATCATAACGACCTTCTTTTCGGAAGCAGCAACGGTAAGTTCGAGAATACTTGTTTCACGCTGCTTGGAGGTGGGGTTGATGATGAATTTTCCGTCTTCTGTCATACCTACGAAAACGCCGCCGATAGGACCGTTCCAGGGAATATCGGAAATGGACAGTGCGATGGAAGCACCGATCATAGCTGCGATTTCGGGAGAGCAGTCATGGTCAACGGAGAGAACCGTAAGGGAAATGTTTACGTCATTTCTCAGATCCTTGGGGAAAAGGGGGCGGATGGGACGGTCGATAACTCTGGAAGTAAGGATAGCCTTTTCAGAGGGACGGCCTTCTCTCTTGAGGTAACCGCCGGGAATTCTGCCTACTGCATAAAGTCTTTCTTCAAAATCTACAGAGAGGGGAAGAAAGTCTATGCCGTCTCTGGGACGTGCGGAGGCAGTTGCACAAGCGAGGATAACTGTTTCGCCGTAACGAACGATACATGAACCGTTTGCAAGACCTGCGATCTTGCCTGTTTCTACTACGAGAGGACGGCCTGCCAGCTCGTAGCTGAAGGTTTTGTAATTTTCAAACATTTTTCTTTCTCCTGATAATTTTTTGAAATATTCCGCATGACAGGATGTTTAGCACTTAAAAAGAGTCTTGGTGCAAGCTCAAGAGTCTTTTTAACTGCTAACTCATCCTTAGGTCATGTTCCTGAAAAATAATGTGTGTGCAAAATTACAGGTCGGAACAGGCAAAACAAATCCTGCCCCGACCTGAATTTCACCGTTTTTCATCTTCCTTAAAAGGAAAATGCAGTACCGCCAAGGCGGTATAGATTACTTTCTGAGACCGAGTTTTTCAACGATAGCACGGTAT
>JAZSLF010000092.1:0-5772 GCA_045535205.1 Eubacteriales bacterium | reverse complement strand
CGTAATAACCGCCTCAAGAAGCTGATGGAGATCCATACGCCCGAGATCGTGATTCGTAACGAGAAGCGTATGCTTCAGGAGGCTGTTGACGCGCTGATCGATAACGGCCGCCGCGGCAAGCCCGTAACGGGCCCCTCCAACCGTCCTCTCAAGTCTCTCTCCGAGATGCTTCGCGGTAAGCAGGGACGCTTCATCAGAACCTTCTTGGTAAGCGTGTTGACTATTCGGGACGTTCGGTTATCGTTGTCGGCCCCAGCCTTAAGATCTATCAGTGCGGTCTTCCCAAGGAAATGGCACTTGAGCTTTTCAAGCCCTTCGTAATGAAGAGACTTGTTGAAACTCAGAAGGCTATCAACATTAAGAACGCAAAGCAGAAGGTCGAAAAGGTTGAGCCTGAGGTTTGGGACGCACTTGAAAACGTTATCAAGGAACACCCCGTTCTTCTGAACCGTGCTCCCACACTTCACCGTTTGTCTATCCAGGCATTTGAGCCCGTCCTCGTTGAAGGCCGTGCCATTAAGCTTCACCCTCTCGTATGTAAAGCGTTCAACGCCGACTTCGACGGTGACCAGATGCCTATCCACGTACCCCTTTCCGCAGAAGCCCAGGCAGAAGCACGCTTCCTTATGCTCTCTGCAAACAACCTTTTGAAGCCTGTTGACGGACGTGCTATCGCAGTTCCCTCTCAGGATATGGTGCTCGGCTCCTTCTACCTCACTCTCGACAGAGCAGGTGAACCCGGCGAAGGCAAGGTGTTCCGTGACTTCAACGAAGCTATGATGGCTTATGAAAACAAAGTCATCGGTCTCCATGCACCTATCAAGGTAAGAATGTTCAAGGAGATCGACGGAGAAATGAAATCCGGAATCGTTGACGCTACGATGGGTCTTCTCATCTTCAACCGCCACATTCCTCAGGACCTCGGCTACGTTGACAGAACAGACCCCTCAAAGCAGTTCGACCTTGAAATCACAAAGGTTACTACCTCCAAAGAGCTCGGCAATATCATCGACCGCTGTATCAAGAAGCACGGCTTTGAAGTAACAGCACAGATGCTTGACGAGATCAAGGCTATGGGTTATAAGTACTCCACACAGGCGGCAATTTCAATTTCCGTTGCGGATATGACAATTCCTCCCAAGAAGTACGAGCTTATCTCCGAGGCTGAAAAGACTGTTGAAAAGATCACCAAGCACTATCAGCGCGGTGAACTTACAGAAGAAGAACGTTATCAGAGCGTTATCAGAACATGGGAAGATACAACAAATAAGGTTGTCGCTGCCCTCCAGGATAACTTCAACAGATACAACCCCATCAAGATGATGTCCGACTCCGGTGCCCGTGGTAGTATCACACAGATGCGTCAGCTTGCAGGTATGCGTGGTCTTATGTTCGCAACCGGCGGTCGAGTAATGGAGATCCCCATCAAGTCCAACTTCCGTGAAGGTCTTAATATTCTGGAATACTTCGTTGCTGCCCGTGGTGCCCGTAAGTCCCTTTCAGATACAGCTCTTAAAACAACTAACTCCAATTACCTCACTCGCCGTCTCGTTGACGTTTCACAGGAAGTTATTATCAGAGAAACAGACTGCGGCTCCAAGAAGGGTATGATCGTATCCGACGTAAAAGACGGAAACGAAGTAATCGAACCTCTCAAGGACAGAATTCTCGGCAGATACGTTATCGGTGACGTCGTTCACCCCGTTACCAAGGAAGTTATCGTTGCAGACAACTGCATGATCTCCGAAGAAAAAGCTGCTGAAATCGTTAAAGCAGGTATCAAAGAAGTTAATATCAGAACAGTTCTTCAGTGTAAAGCCCCCCACGGTGTATGCGCCCACTGCTACGGTGCTGACCTTGCAAAGAGTGCCTCTGAAGTAAACATCGGCGAAAGTGTCGGTATTATTGCAGCTCAGTCTATCGGTGAACCCGGTACACAGCTTACGATGAGAACCTTCCACACCGGCGGTGTTGCGGGTGCCGATATTACACAGGGTCTTCCCAGAGTAGAAGAACTCTTTGAAGCAAGAAAGCCCAAGAAGTCCTCTATCGTTGCAGAGGCTCCCGGTGTTATTTCAATTCAGGACGTTGCAAAGAAGCAGCGTAATATCGTTCTTACGACAGAGCTCGGCGACGAGATCGTTTACCAGATCCCTTACGGTACGAGAATTACCGTTGAAGACGGTCAGAGAGTTGCCGCAGGTGATGAAATGACCGAAGGTTATAAAAATCCCGCTGATATTCTCCGCATCAACGGTATTGATGCAGTTTACGACTACATCACCCGTGAAGTACAGAGAGTTTACCGTTCACAGTCCATCAACATCAACGACAAGCACATCGAAGTTATTACACGTCAGATGACAAGAAGAGTTAAGATAACCGATCCCGGCGACACTAACCTTCTCGTAGGCACAGTTGTTGATAAGGCTGAATTCAATGCTGAAAATGATGCTGTCGAAAAGCGTATCGAAGCAGGCGACAGAACTCTCCGTGTTGCTGAATGTGAGCCCGTTCTTCTCGGTATCACAAAAGCATCTCTTCAGACGGAATCCTTCCTCTCTGCAGCATCCTTCCAGGAAACGACAAAGGTTCTTACGGAAGCTGCTATCAAGGGCAAGGTGGATCACCTCATGGGACTTAAAGAAAACGTTATCATCGGTAAGCTCATACCCGCAGGTACCGGTATGTCCTGCTACCGTGACGTTGAAGTTGAAAAGACAGGCGAAGACGAAGACGATGAATTTGCAAAGTATATGAACACTATGCTTCACGCAAAGGAAAACAAGGGCAGCGAAGCAGACGAAGAAGAAACACCCGTTGATATCGAAAATGACTCCGAAGAAGATTTTGAAGAAGACTTCGACGGTGCAGATTTCGATGATGAAGACGAAGATGAAAGCTTTTTCGACGATGCTGAATTTGAAGACATCGCAGAAGTTGATTTCGCCGAAATAAACGAAGAAGAATAAATTCTTAAAGTTCAAAAAACACAACCATCAGCCCGCCGTAAAAGCAAAGCTTGAACGGCGGGCTGTAAGTTTATATTGCAAAAAATCACCAAAGCTTCCGCCGCACCTTATTGACAGCATACGGAACAATTCAAAAGAAAGCAGGAAAAAAACGGTTTTTTTAAGCATACTTTTGTAACTTTTTGCAAATAATATTCCGTGATTGAAGTAAAGTTGTGCAAAACACAGAATGTTGCAAATTACACTTGACATAAAAGTTATATCATGTTATAATAATTCCGCTTGAGCTATGGTATAGCTATGCCATTTTTCAAAAGCAGCTTAATTCCGATACACATCCGGCTACGGATTTGTATATAAACATTTATTACTGAAGAAAAGGAGGAGAAAAATGCCCACCTTTAACCA
Organism: Eubacteriales bacterium; assembly: GCA_045535205.1. Taxonomy (GTDB): domain Bacteria; phylum Bacillota; class Clostridia; order Oscillospirales; family CAG-272; genus RUG14199. The sequence continues at coordinate 2,392 of JAZSLF010000092.1, read as the reverse complement.
GCTCGTTAAGCAAGGCAGAACAGCAAAGACATACAAGTCAAAGGCGCCTGTACTTCAGCAGACTTACAACTCTCTGAAGAAGAAGCCCGTTGAACAGCACGCACCTCAGAAGCGTGGTGTATGTACAAAAGTTACAACAACTGCCCCCAAGAAGCCTAACTCTGCTCTTCGTAAGATCGCCAGAGTAAGACTCACTAACGGTATGGAAGCTACAAGCTATATCCCCGGTATCGGTCATAACCTTCAGGAACACTCTGTTGTTCTGATCCGCGGCGGTAGAGTTCGTGACCTGCCCGGTGTACGTTACCACATCATTCGCGGTACACTCGATGCACAGGCAGTTGCCAACCGTAACCAGAGCCGTTCCAAGTACGGCGCAAAGCGTGCTAAGAAGAAATAATTCTTATTAGCCGGCGGCAAAAGCCGCATTCCTCGTTGTTATTCAAACAATGTGCCCCTGCTTTTCTGCAGTAATAGATGTTTATATGCAGTCTGACAGTCGGCACTGACGGAATAATATTTCGAGTACCTATGATATCATCTAATTTTAATGAAGGAGGGAAGCAAAGTGTCACGTAGAGGTCAGATTTCCAAGAGAGATGTTTTACCCGATCCCCTTTACAACTCTAAGCTTGTAACAAAGCTTATCAACAACATTATGCTCGACGGTAAAAAGGGTGTAGCCCAGAAGATCGTATACGATGCATTCGCAATTGTTGAAGCAAAAGTGGGTCAGAACGCACTGGAAGCTTTCACAGAAGCACTTGAGAACGTAATGCCCGTTCTCGAAGTAAAGGCCCGCCGTATCGGCGGTTCTAACTACCAGGTTCCTATGGAAGTTAGAGAAGAAAGACGCCTTACACTCGGACTTCGCTGGATAACTAACTATTCACGCGCAAGAGGCGAAAGAACAATGGCTGAACGTCTTGCAGCCGAAATTATGGATGCAAAGAACAGTACCGGCGGTGCTTTCAAGAAGAAGGAAGAAACTCACCGTATGGCAGAAGCAAACAAGGCTTTTGCCCACTACAGATATTAATTTTGCGACCGCAAATTATCTGCAATCACACGGAAAGGATAGTTTACAGTTATGTCAAGAGAATACTCCCTTGAGAGAACAAGAAATATCGGTATCATGGCTCACATCGATGCCGGAAAAACAACAACAACTGAACGTATCCTGTTCTACACCGGCCGTACTCACAAAATGGGTGAGACCCATGAGGGCGGCGCTGAAATGGACTGGATGGAGCAGGAACAGGAGAGAGGTATTACAATCACCTCTGCTGCTACGACTTGCTTTTGGAAGAATAACAGAATTAACATTATTGATACACCCGGACACGTTGACTTCACAGTTGAGGTTGAACGTTCACTCAGAGTTCTTGACGGCTCTGTAACCGTTCTTTGTGCAAAAGGCGGTGTTGAACCGCAGTCCGAAACCGTATGGAGACAGGCTGACAAATACCATGTTCCCCGTATGGCTTATGTTAATAAAATGGACATCATGGGTGCCAACTTCTACAGAGTTGTCGGCATGATAAAGGATAGACTCAAGGCAAACCCCGTTCCGATTCAGCTCCCTATCGGTGCTGAGGATACCTTCAAAGGAATTATCGACCTCGTTCGCATGGAAGCGATCATTTTCTACGATGATCTCGGCCAGGATATGAGAGTTGAAGCTATTCCCGAAGATATGATGGAACTTGCTACACAGTACCGTGCAGAGCTTCTTGAATCTGTTGCTGAAACAGACGAAGAGCTTTTTGAAAAGTTCTGTGAAGGCGAAGAACTCAACGAAGATGAGATCAAAGCAGCGATCCGTAAGGCTACCATCGACAATAAGATGGTTCCCGTAGTATGCGGTACATCCTACAAAAACAAGGGTGTTCAGAAGCTTCTTGATGCAATCGTTGATTTCATGCCCTCTCCCCTTGATGTTCCTGCTATTACAGGTATCAATCCCGATACAGAAGAGGAAGAAGAAAGACCGTCAGACGATAACGGTCCTTTCGCAGCCCTCGCATTTAAGATCATGACAGACCCATTCGTGGGCAAGCTCTGTTTCTTCAGAGTATATTCAGGTTTCATGAAAAAAGGTGATTCCTGTCTCAACTCCAACAAGGGAAAGACAGAGCGTTTCGGCAGAATTCTCCAGATGCACGCCAACGAGCGTAAAGACCTTGACTGTGTCTACTCCGGAGATATCGCTGCTGTAGTAGGTGTAAAGAACACCACAACAGGTGACACCTTCTGTGATGATAAATCCCCCATTATCCTCGAATCTATGGAATTCCCTGAACCCGTTATCCGTGTTGCCATTGAACCTAAGACAAAGGCAGGTCAGGAAAAGATGGGCATCGCTCTTGCAAAGCTTGCAGAAGAAGACCCC
>JAZSLF010000153.1:0-4252 GCA_045535205.1 Eubacteriales bacterium | reverse complement strand
AATGGCTCTTGCCGAACGGCAAGAGCCATTTTTTGTGCTAAACGGTTTACGAAATAAGATTTTTGTGGTAAAATAAAAATGGATAAATGTTGAAAGGAGGCGAAAGCTCTGATAAAACGAATTATATCGGCCGTATTAATTATCATGTTTACCGTAGTCCTGTCCGGCTGTACGGAAGACAGCTCCCTCCAAATCCCCGAATTTGTGAAAATATCTCACGACGAAGCGGAAAACTTCAACATTTCGGCGGCAGACGGGCTGACAATGCCCCCGGCACTTACGGAAATAACCATTGAAAAAACTGACTTAGTGCTCGTAAAGGGTTCTTCCTCAAATATCACAGTCACCCTCTCTCCAGAAGAAGCTTGGAATAAAAACGTTATTTACTCAAGCTCCGATGAAACTGTAGCCTCCGTCGATGAAAACGGAAGCATAAGTGCCCTATCTGTCGGAGAGTGTACTGTCACAGTCTCCTCTGAGGAGATACCCGAAGTAAGAGCAGAGCTTTCTGTTACCGTAAAAGCACCTGCACCTGTCATAACCGATGCTCCGTCTGACAATAATAATGATAACGTTTATGACGGACCGACAGAGCTGACCTACATAAGCGGTATACTTATTGCAAACAAGACCTACGCCTTACCCTCCGACTATAACCCCGGTGTTAACGGAGAAGCATACTCAGCCCTTATGCAGATGTTTGAAGAAGCCAAGGCTGACGGCATAGGCTTCTGGGTGGCTTCGGGATTTCGCAGCTTCGCTCATCAGAACAGAATTTACAATAACTACGTGGCACAGGACGGCAAGGCTGCGGCAGACAGATATTCCGCAAGACCGGGTCATTCCGAGCATCAGACGGGACTCGCCTTTGACCTCAATTATCTGACACAGTCATTCGGTCAGTCTCCGGAAGGAATATGGCTTAAAGAGAACTGTCACAAATACGGATTTATTATACGCTATCCCGAAGGCAAGGAGCATATCACGGGATATATGTACGAGCCATGGCACGTAAGATATATCGGAGTCGATATGGCAAGTGCTGTTTACGAAAGCGGTCTTTGTCTCGAAGAATATCTCGGCATAACGTCTGTTTATGCCGACTGAACACAACTAATTTAAGGAAAAAAATATGCCTTTATCAGCAAAAGCAATTCGCGCACAACTGAAAATGCTCTTACCTTTGGTGGAAAAATGCTCTCTTGAAACCACGAGAAAATGGCAAAATAAAATAGGTGCTCTCGGTGCCGCCATAAACAGTAAAAACGTTACTGTCAAGTGCCATGAGCTTGAAGGCTTCAACGGTGCCTGGATACTTCCCAAGGACGAACGCAGAGCAGGTGTTATCATGTATATACACGGAGGAGGCTATACCTGCGGAGATATAGATTATGCAAAAGGCGTGGGAAGTCTTCTTTCCGTAAACTGCGGAGTCAAGGTCTTCTGCCCTGCTTACAGACTTGCTCCGGAGCATCCGTTTCCTGCTGCACTTGATGACGTGCTTGAAGCGTACAAATATATTTTGTCAGAAGGCATTTCACCTGACAACATAACACTTTGCGGTGAAAGTGCAGGCGGGGGACTCGCTTTCAGCCTTTGTCTGAAGCTGCAAAAGGAAAAAATACCACTACCGTGCGGCATTATCGCCATATCCCCTTGGACAGACCTCACATCTTCGGGTATATCCTATGAAAAAAATAAAAATAATGACCCGTCCATCACCAAAAAGCTTCTGGACTTTTTTGCAAACAGCTATGCCCCCGATGAAAAGCTGAAAAAAGATCCCCTCGTATCTCCTCTTTTTGCAGACCTTCACGGTATGCCTCCCTCGCTTCTTTTTGCAGGCGGAGATGAGATAATGCTGAGCGACACATATCTAATTCACGAAAAGCTAATAGAGTCAGGCTGTGAGTGTGAAATGAAGATCACGCCTGAGCGTTGGCACGCATACGTGATATATGGGTTAAACGAAGATAAGGACGATTTCGCACTTATAAACAGCTTTCTTTCAAAGTATATGTCGAAGGAAAGAAAGCTTCGATGGATGCGGCTTGACAATGCGGCAAAGATCTATCCCGCAGCAAGAAGCCAAAGCTGGAGCAACGTTTTCCGTCTCTCAATGACCTTGAAGGAGGAGATCGACGTTCCTGTGCTTCAGAATGCCCTTGACGTTACCGTAAGACGTTTTCCTTCAATTGCAACGAAGCTTTGCAAGGGAATGTTCTGGTACTATCTTGAACAGCTTTCAAAGGCTCCGGAGATCCTTGAAGAAAACAGCTATCCCCTCTCACGAATGTCTAAGAAAGAAATAAGAAAATGTGCCTTCCGTGTGATCGTCTTCAAAAACAGAATAGCCGTTGAATTTTTTCACTCCGTAACAGACGGAACGGGAGCTATGATATTCCTGAAATCCCTTACGGCAGAATATATTGAACAAAAATACGGAATATACGTTCCAAATGAAAACGGTATCCTTTCAAGACTTGAGGAACCGAGTGAAAAGGAGCTTGAGGACAGCTTTCTAAAGTATTCGGGAGCTGTAAGTGCAAAGAGAGCTGAAAATACAGCGTGGCATCTGTCGGGAACTCCCGAAGCCGACGGCTTTCTCAATCTTACCTGCTTTAACGTTCCCGTAAAGGCGGCACTTGAAAAGGCACATTCCTACGGAGTCAGCCTGACTGCTTTTCTCACAGCCGTACTGATGAGGGCACTTTCCGAAATGCAGCTTGAAAAAAATCCGAGAAGGGATAAGCAAAAACCCGTCAAGGTCCTTATTCCCGTAAATCTCAGAAGCATTTTTGACAGCTGTTCCATGCGTAATTTTGCTCTCTATACGACTCCTGAGATAGATACACGTCTGGGGGACTACACAGTTGGGGAAATATGCAAGGTAATTCATCATCACATGGGTGCCGATATAAATCCTAAGACGATGAGTGCAAAAATTGCGGCGAACGTAAACTGCGAAAAAAGCATCCTTTTGAAAATAATGCCTCTCTTTATTAAAAATGCCGCTATGAAGCTGGTTTTTAATACTGTGGGAGAAAGAAAATCCTGCCTTACACTCTCGAATTTAGGTGCCGTGAAGGTGCCCGAGGAAATGGCAGAGCACATTGACAGAGTCGATTTTATTCTCGGAGTACAGGCGAAGGCACCTCATAACTGCGGCGTTGTCTCCTTCAAAGATACGCTGTATATCAATTTCATCCGAAATACTGTCGAACCGGAGCTGGAGCTTCACTTTTTCAAATGTCTCCAAAAAGAAGGCATTCTCGCAAAGGTTGAAAGCAATCGCTCATAACTGTAGAAAACGGAGTAACAAATGTACTGTATTAAATGCGGAGTAGAGCTCTCCGATACTGAAAAAAAGTGTCCTCTTTGCAACACGGCGGTTTACCACCCGACCGTAAAGCAGCCTGCAGGCGAACGCCTTTATCCGACAGACAAAAAGCCACTGCTTAAAGTATCTTCTTTTGGAATTATGATGATACTGACCATTCTGTTTCTGTCACCCGCTATCATAACCTTCCTTTGTGACATGAAGATAAACGGAACTGTTTCCTGGTCAGGCTACGTAATAGGTGCATTATTTGTGGGTTACTGCTCTCTGGCACTTCCCTTCTGGTTCAGAAAGCCCAATCCCGTAATATTTGTACCCTGCTCGTTCCTTTCGATAGGTCTCTTTCTTCTCTATATCAGCCTTGTGACCGACGGCGGCTGGTTTCTCAGCTTTGCTTTTCCCATTCTCGGTGCAAATGCCCTGATAATAACAACAGTAGTGACCCTTGTGAAGTACCTCAGAAAAGGAAGACTCTATGTCTTCGGCGGTGCTTTTATTGCCTACGGAGCCCTTATGTTTCTTATTGAGCTTCTTTTGTGCTTTACCTTTGATTTTCGCTTCACAGGCTGGTTTATTTATCCCACAGTTCCCTGTGTGCTGCTGGGCGGACTTCTGATTTTCTTTGCTATCTGCCGCCCCGCACGTGAATCAATGGAAAGAAGATTTTTTATCTGATATTATGAAAAAAAACTCAAAAGCTTTAAAAGCGATAAAACGGACAGCTATAATTCTATCCGTTTTCATACTGATCAATATTGCCGCTGTTCCCATAGTTTATGAATGTATCTTCGGCAGCCGCTTTCAGACTGAAAGCTGGCGTGAATACGAGGTCTCCGAGTTCGACGGGCTTAAAATGGAAAGAAGCGACTTCAACGGAAGCGGAGAATATCTTGCAGGCTACAAATATTCAAA
>JAZSLF010000132.1:0-17564 GCA_045535205.1 Eubacteriales bacterium | reverse complement strand
AGACAGGTGTTGGTCAGCTTATGGAAATGGCTGTTGAAAAGGGTACAAAGGTTAGACCTGAAATCCATTGCGGTATCTGCGGCGAACACGGCGGCGACCCCGTTTCCGTTGAATTCTGCCACAAGATCGGTCTTGACTACGTATCCTGCTCTCCCTTCAGAGTACCGATCGCAAGACTCGCAGCAGCTCAGGCTGCAATTAAGGGCTAATTGCTAACAATTAAACTGCCTTCTTCGGAAGGCAGTTTTTTGTTGCAATGCCCTTGATTGCAACTATGATTGCCTTACGGCAAGTTATGAGTTATGATGTGCTTCGCACAGTTATGAGTTTCCTTCGGAAACGTTGACTTCATCGGTCAATCATATCATAACGAAAGCCGTAGGCTTTCAGCGATAAGTTGTTACACAACTTCCTGCATAATTCCACTAACCAAATCAAAGATTTGGAGTGTCATTATCATAACATTTGCCGTAGGCAAATTCATAACTCTAAACTTTAAACAAGCCCTCCATTGCCCTACGGTCTAAATTGAATTTATAAAGCAAAACTATCCGCCCGAAGAAATTCGGGTGGATTTTTGTATGTATTGATGTTCGTAAAGAATTGTGATATAATTAAGAAAATTTCAGATAAAATTCCATCGAATATTGGAGGAAGTTATGCCGTTTTATTTTCCATTTGGGCAAACATTAAAGCAGTTGAGACAAGAAGATAAATCACCAAAAAAAGTTTTTGTTTTAGGTGTATATGCAAGTGCAGTTCATGCACGTTGGAAGAAAGACGGAAAAGTCATCTGTCAAGCGTTGGCTGTCGCAAGTGAACCACGCATATTTTGGGACGGGAATCCCGAAGAAGCAAAAAGAATCATTGATGCAGTTAAAATTCCCAAAGAACTTGGAATTTTAGAACCTGCAAGCAGACAATTAAACGGACCTTCGGCAAAAGTTCTTGATGAGAACATTCTCGCACCGTTAGGGTTTTCCCGCAAAGATGCTTGGTTGTGCGATTGCTTACCTGAAACACGAATTAACCCCAGTCAAGCAAAGGCACTTCGAGAAAAATATAATCCGCTGATTGATGAATATGGATTAAATCCTGTAACAATTCCCACTCGACCTTCTGCTTTTTGTGACCAAAAGCGAAGCAAAGAAATTACAGAAGAATTGATGCAGTCCGGAGCAGAACTGTTAGTTCTTTTAGGCGATATTCCGATTGAACAATATCTAAAAAAAGTCGCAGATGTTCCATATTCTACACTTGGCGAATATGTAGATTTATATGGTTACGGAAATCCCACCGAAACAATCATTTGCGGAAAAAGCATAAAAGTGCTTCCGCTTGCACACCCCAGACAGATTGGTGCATTAGGTGCTCATAGTGAAAGATGGAAACTGGCACATAAAAAATGGGAAAAAGAAATGGATGTTTAATTTCACTCTTTTGTGCATAGCAGCACAGGCTGCAATTAAGGGCTAATTGCTAACAATTAAACTGCCTTCTTCGGAAGGCAGTTTAAGACCGAAGACAAACTTGGTATACCGCAGATGTGAGAAGAAAAGCTTGTATAAAACAAATATTTCTTGATAGAATTTTCTGACAGAGAAAAGGCGGGCAAAAGCCCGCCACATCTGCAAAGGGGTCCCCAAGTTAGCTTTGCTGACTTGGGGTTCACGTAAAGGGGTCCTCAATAGCCTTCTCCAGCGGAGAAGGGTGGGGTCCTCAAACTGACTTGTCGGTTTGGGGTTCTCAGAAGGGGGACCACGAAAGTGGTGGAGGAGGAGATCAAAGTTTTTGCAAAGCTACATCAGTTAAGTTTTTCGGCGACTTGGGGTTCTCTGCTTTGAGAGCTTTTTTTCCCTCTAACGTAGACCACTATGGCGTGAACCCCAAACAGACAAGTCTGTTTGAGGACCCCTTAACGCCGACGAGGAAAAAAGCTCTCAATCTACCTTCGTTTCTCTTAGTCTGGGTCAGAGTGTAATCAAATTATGTCACGGCACTTTTGTAAGCTGCCATGCATATATCTTTATTTGATTCAGAAGCCTTTTACGATGAATGCAACAAGCTCTGTTGCTGAGCTGTCCTGACGTTCGTCTGTTATAATAGTAATAATGCTGCCGTCTGAAAGAACTGCGCTGTCGCAGAACCAGGGATAGCCTGTGCCGAAAAGGTCGCTGTCGGAGAGCTCTGCGATAAATGTACCGTTATTGTCCCAGATAAGTACGTCTCTCATGTTGCCGTCAAAGCCGATATAACCGTTTGCAGTCTGTGTGATGAACGTAATGCTTCCGAGACCTTCGCCTTCTGCATCACAGAGAGTCTTTTTGAGAGTACCCTCTTTGTCATAGATAAATACCTTGTGTCCGCTTTCGTCAGCCGCACTTGCACAAACGTATATGTTGTTTTCGTCAACGCAAAGATGCATTATTGTATCGGCTTCCTTGAAAACTACGGGGGTTGCGGTGAAAGTGCTTCCGCTGAAAGTTACGATGTTGCATTCGTTTGATACGAAGAAATCAACGCCCCATGTTCCCGAAGGATGAATTGCAAGATTGTCAATATCTTCATAGGTTACCGCTATACTGCCGTCTTTAATGCAAAGAATGTCATTCATTCCGCCGCTTACCCAGAGTGAACCGTCAGAGGTTGCTTCAATGCGGTCGTAATCGTCTTCGGGAAGGTCGATCTTTTCAACAAAAACAAGCTGTGTACCGTTATAATTGCAAACGTTCAGCTCGCCCTCGGTCAGAACGTATACATTGTCACCGATTGCGGCAACGGAATGGTCAAAGGTTTCGTTTGTTGTAACGGGTGCTTCAAAGGGAACAAATACTGTTTCTACAGTATAGGAGCCTGCACTCACCTTTGCGCCGTCTGCACTGAAGGGAGTACCTTCCCATTCCCAAGGGCCGTCAACGTTGCCGATGTCCTCAAGCTTGAAGGTAATTCCTTCAAGAAGTGTGTCGATGCGGCTGTCGTTGATGTCAACGGCATCAAATTCAACGTAAACGGAGGCACTTGCACCTTCAATACGGTTGAAATAAATGAGAGTTTCGTCACCGTCGGAATATTTGAGAAGGTCAAGGCCGCCGATGTTAACTGTGGTGTACGCATTGTTTTCCTTGTATTCATACTGGTTGAAGCCGTAATAAACAAGGTCTTCACGGAAATCGTAGGGCTCGCCGACAGATACGTAGATCTCCGCTTCAATGAGGTAATATTCATTATCGTCGGGGTCAAGGATCTGAAGTACGGCTAAGCCTTCATCTTCTTCGTTTACAAGCTCATCCTCGATGTTTATCCAGTCTGTGCCGAATTCAACGGAGAAAAGCGTTGTTTCAATGCTTGATGCTGAGCCTGATGGCGTTCCCGTATTGCCCGGCTCGTCGGGAGTTTCGGGAGTATCCTTACCGCAAGCGGCAAGAGATAGCAGCATTACAAGAGCTATCAGAATACATAAAAATTTTTTCATAGGTTTTATCTCCTTAAATGATTGTTATGCCCAAGGGTCTTCTTCGACAGGAACCCGAATGTCAGCAAGACATTGGATTTCAACGAGGAACCATTGTCCTGTTGACGGCTTTCTGCGAAGCTTCATGGGACGGGGATTGTCTGCTCCTCCGCTTTTAACGTAAAGGGTTGCCCAATCTGCGTTATCGAATGAATAAGGGTTTTCTATGACGGTTATTCTGTAAGGCTCAGAGGGTTTGTAGCTGTTCTGAGGAGTTGCACCTTCAAAATAGGAGCGTGCTTTATATGGCTTTGCACCAAGATGCTCCCTTATGAACTGCTTTTCAAAGCCGCTGACCTCACCGGGACCCTTGAGGAAGTTCAGCATTTCTATGGTTGCCTCAGGGTCTTTTTCATAGTTGCAAAGAACGGCAAGTGTCAGAGCAGTTGTCTTAAAAGCCGAGCTGAGATCAGCTTCGGGAAGTGACTGAAGCTCAGCGACGCCTGTCGGCAAAGTGTTGAAGGTGAAGCTTTCGCTGCGGTTAGTACCTTTTCCTACGGAGCTTACCGCATTGTTTACGGCATTGTTGACACCCTTGGAAACCTCTCTTTTAAATGTACTTTCAGCTTGTCTTTTGAGAGAATCAAAAATTCCCATCGGTAAAACCTCCTTTTTGATTGATCAGTTTTTGTTTTCTTTTGCTTTTTCTGTGCGATCTGTGTTGCTGTAAAGAAAATTATCGGCACTTCCGGTAATTATCATACTGCCGGGACGGGTATAAACTGTTGCGTTTTTCTGCATTCTTACAGATTTATTTTTTGACGCAATTGAGTTGATTATCAGAGCTCCTGCCGCCATGCCGATAGCGATAGAAACGGGAAGCCAAATGATAGGGAGTCCCTTTTCTTCAGAACTTGAGTCGGAGTCTGCCGCACCGACGGTCTCCGTATCCGTGTTGTAAGATACGCCGTAGCTGCTGTTTTCAAGACAGCCCTTTGCAAGATCATAATAATCGTATGCACCGCCGTAATAGCTTTCGTTTGCGTCGAAGCTGTTACGCATTTCTTCAATTGAGTCTGCGTTAAAATATGTATCTGCGTTGCCGGAAACGAAAAACGTACAGATCTGTTCAGCATCGTTGTACAAAAGGATAATTCCGTTTTCGTTGTCGGTATTCTCATTGTAGATCTGTGAGGCATATTCTGCGGCACTTTCGTTATAAATGCTGTTTACCATACAGAATATAACACATACGCCATAGGAGCTTTCAAGCTTTTGGGCATAGGCTTCAAGCTCATCAAGCTCGCTGTAGCTGAGCTTTCCCGTATAGTCCGAGACGTACTGATACGTATATGCGGATGCGGGAACCACGAAGGAGAGGCAGAGCAGGACTGAAATAACAATTAAAATAAGCTTTTTTACCATATCTCCACCTCCTTAAAGCAGATGTATCAGCCACATGATACCGTAAATTGCGATACCTATGGCTGCACCGAGAAGAAGGGAGGCCTTTGCGACAGCCTTTTTGTCGGTGGGAATATTGCCTACGAATTTGCCCGTCTGCCCGTTCATAGCAAAAGTGAACGTTTCGCCGTTCCAGGAGGTATTCAGAAGCCACACGGGATACAGAGCGTATTTGTAAAAGCCGTTTGCAACGTTCATTGTCGCACTTCCGCTTTCCACGTCGTCATAGCCCTTTACGGTCTCCTTGAAGGCCTCGATAATGCTCTGTCTTATCCTTTCGTTTGCTCTGGGCATACCTTGCTCTGCCGCAACGTCATACTTATCGGCCATATAGCCTGCAAGGTATGCTGTGTTAAAGGACACAGCCTGATCAATATCAAAAGGCTCCACAGATTCCATAAGGTCATCGGGCATTTTTGTTGAAGCATCAACGGGAATGTTGTCAAAGCTTATGTTTCCGCTTCGGTAAATGTCAAAATATGACGTTTCTGTATAATTGTAATTTGCATCGGACCATTTTCTGATCTTTTTTGCTTTGTATGCCGCATTACCGAAGGCATCACAGGTGAAAAGCCAATGGGGAACGTAGACTCCTTTGATCTCTTCAAGACGGTTGTCGGTCAGAAATGACCTCGGGACAAACTTCTTTGTTGAAATGTGCTTTTTGAGAGCTTCCTTTGCGGCTTCCTTATTTAGCTTAAAAGGAATGACCAGATCGGGTCTGAGCGAACCGGAAAACCGGCCCTTCATTACAACCTGATTGTTGCAGTAGGGGCATTGGGTCGCACCGGTCGTCGCATCCGCAACTATTTCGCCGCCGCATGAGTTACAGACGTAAACGAGCATCCCGTCTGTTTCGCCTGCAGACCAGCTTTCTCCCTGAGAGCTCCAGTTTATTTGCTCATTTTCGACCGGAGTGTCTGTAATTTCAAATTCCGCATCACAATAAGGACATTTCAGCTTTTGCACACCGCTGTCAAATTCTACGGCTCCTCCGCAACACGGACATTTCTGTTCAAGAATTGCTGACAAGGTTGATCATCTCCTTACTTATACTGTTAAGTGACAGTTACAAAATCTTTATTACTGTTTGGGTGCACCGCAGAACTGACAGAATTTTCCGCTGTCATTGTTTGCGTTGCAGGAAGGACATACCCAGCTCTCTGTCATCGGCTGCTGAGAGGGTGCGGGATTATATCCGTTGTTCTGGTTGAACTGATTGTATGTATTCTGCTGAGCATAACCGCCATTCATCTGCTGATTGAAGCCGTTGTTCATAGGCTGATTGAAGCCGTTGTTCATAGGCTGATTGAAGCCGCCGTTCATCTGCTGATTGAAGCCGCCGTTCATCTGCTGATTGAAGCCGTTATTCATGGGCTGATTGAAGCCGCCGTTCATCTGCATACCCATATTTCCGTTCTGTGACAGGTTATTGATGACCTGCTGAGCCATCTGCTGATAACGGTGGTATTCCATGGTGCCCAGACCTTCAACATCGGTATTGTTGAGTCTTACTGAAATTTCGTCGAAATAGGGGTTGTTTACCTTTATGTCAACGTAGAAATCATAGGTGAACTTGTATCTGGGAGGATTGTAGCTGACATTCTGACCGTCTTTTCCCTGAGTATAAAGCTCTTCACGGTCTTCCTCTATTCTGGAAGCGCAGTTCAGAATACTTGAAAGGGGAATAACGTCGGGGTTCTCATCGCTCCAGCTTCCCGGATTGCGTCTTGAAACTACAAAGCTCTGCTTCATCGGGTCAATATATATCTTGTTATCCTCACCGAACGTGAACATGGGCGAAAATGTTGCAAGAATTTGCTTGTTCTGTTCTCTGTAGGAGAGCTGCTGTTTGATCTCGTCAACGGTTGAGCTTCTTCTCTCGCTGAAAAAGGGAGAGAGCTTCTTTCCGCAGTTTTTACACATATTTCCGTTTTCAAGCTTTCTGTTGCCCAAAAGGCCTATCTTTTCACCGCATATATCGCAGTATTTTTTGTCAAAAAGTCCCATAATAAATTTTTCCTTTCAAAATAATTATTTGTTTGCACAGTCTTTGCAGCAAAAACCGCCGTCAAGACCTTCGCCGTAGACCGTACAGTCCTCGCAGACCATGTTTCCGCATATCTCGCATTTGTTAAGCTCCAGACGAGCTTCGATGTTGGCTCTCTCGTAAGCTTTTCCGTGATCGTTTGCGTAAATGATCGCTCTGGCCTCTCTTTCATCGTTGGATAAAAAGGATTTATCCTTGAAGCCTGAAATAAATTCCAAAACCTCCGTTTTTATCGGCTTGCCGCAACAATCGCAGTAAAATTCAAACTCAAATTGCTTGATGGTCGATTTATCAGCAAACCGTTTTGTTACCGATTGAAGCAATATCAAAACCTCCTTGCTTTTCAGGTTGATTTAATTATACCTTTTGAAAAACAGAAAAATAAGTGGACATAGGGGGTACTTTCTCTCAAAAAAGGCTACTTTCAGGGCTACCGTGTCAAAAATCAGACCTCTTTTTTGTGCGTATTGCACAATTCACACTCTTGACATAATTTTAATACTATGATATGATTATTATAATAGTTATTGAATATATAATAAGGGGGGAGAAAATGACTGCGATTTACGGTATAATTCTTATGGTTGCACTTTTGATGCTGTGCGTTTACTTTTTCGTTGACCGCAAGCGTGACATATGGCTGATGCTTTTGTTTATTTCGGTTGTTGTATGCGATCTGGGATATTTTTTGTTATCCGTTTCAAGATCGCTTGAAGCGGCATTATGGTCAAACAGCCTTGTATATCTGAGCAGTGTTTTCCTTCCTTTTCTCATACTGATGATGATAATGTCTCTTTCAAGATTTACATACCCGAAGCTTTTGCCGAAAATACTTGTTGCAGTCAACACCGTTATGTATCTGATAGTTGCAAGCGGAGGTATTCTGCCCGTTTATTACAAGTCGGTTTCCCTCGGAAATGTTGACGGCTCCTCTGTTCTCATCAAGGAATACGGCCCTCTCCACCCCGTATACAAGCTTTTTCTTATTTCATATTTTGTTTTAATGATTGCGGTAATAATTTATACCGCTGTTAAGAAAACAGTTGTTTCGACCAAGCATACAATTTTTCTGGCATTTGTTGTTTTTGTAAATATTGGGTTGTGGCTGGCAGAAAACATAATGGGTACAAGCTTTGAATTTCTTTCGGTCTCATATATAATCACCGAAGGGCTGATCCTTCTCCTTTACGGTATTTTACAGGACTACGGACTTGCAGACACACGAAGGATCTCAGATGCCTCAGCTATTTCCCCAAAGACTCCCGACAAGGTCAACATACCTGTTGTAATAAGAGCTTTGGACCAAGAGCAGATCGAAAGCATTTTTTCAAATTGGGAATTGCTTGAAACGCTTTCACGGCGTGAAAAGGAAGTTCTGTGCTTCATTTTTGAAAACAGAAAACGCAAAGATATTGCAGAAGCACTTTTCGTCACCGAAAGCACAATAAAAAAACATACCGCCTCCATTTTCAGAAAGCTTGAGATAACCAGTCGAACTGAGCTTTTTGAAAAGGTAACGGAATGTCTGAACGGACCCGCCAACGATCAGGCGACGGGTCTCTGATAAGGAGCTTTCATATTTTAATCAACTACAAAAAGAACGATGTACGGTCGAAAGACTTAACATCGTTCTTTTATATTATCCGTATTTTTGTAAAACAATAAGCTTACTGTTTTTCCGTGAGATATTTTTTAATGGCTGCCTTCTTGATGCAGAGACAAAGGATTTCGACTGCCGCCTGAATATCCTCATTGTCGGGATAGGTGGGAGCAATTCTGAGGTTTCTGTCTCTGGGGTCACGTCCGTAAGGGAACGTAGCTCCTGCGGGAGTGAGTGCAACACCGTTCTTCATTGCAAGTCTGTAAATATGTCTTGCAAGGCCGTCCTCAACGTTGAGGCTGATGAAGTAGCCGCCCTTGGGCTCTGTCCATTCTGCGATGCCGAGACCGCCAAGCTCTCTTTCAAAGGCGGAGAGAACTATGTCAAACTTGGGCTTGATTATCTGTGCGTGCTTCTTCATATGATTGCGGATACCGTCAGCATTCTTGAAATACTTCACGTGACGCATCTGATTTATCTTATCGTAGCCGATGGTCTGCGTACCCAAAATCGGTTTGATATGTTCAATGTTCCTTTCGCTTGCAGCCATGATAGCTACACCGCTTCCGGGATAGGATATCTTTGATGTGGAAGCAAAATAGAATATCTGGTCCTCGGTGCCGTACTTTTCAGCCGCCTTAAAGATGTTCATAAGCTCCACCTTTTCATCGGTAAGCTCATGTACACAGTATGCGTTATCCCAGAAAATTCTGAAGTCGGGTGCTGCGGGGCGGAGTGCCGCAAACTGTTCTACCACTTCGTCGGAATAGGTTATACCGTCGGGGTTTGAGAATTTGGGAACACACCAGATGCCCTTGACTGCAGGGCTTGAACAAGCAATTTCATAAACCTCGTCCATGTTGGGACCGTCGGGTGTCATTTCTACGGGTATAAGCTCGATACCAAGCTTCTGACAAATCCCGAAATGTCTGTCATATCCGGGACAGGGACAGATAAATTTAATTCTGCCCTGACGTCCCCAAGGCTCGTAACCGCCTGCAACACCGAAAAGCATCGCACGGACAATAGTATCGAACATTACGTTGAGGGATGAGTTTCCGAGAATCATTATTCTCTCAGTCGGAATATCAAGAAGCTCGGAAAAGAGCTTCTTTGTTTCAGGCAGACCGTCAAGAATACCGTAGTTTCTGCAATCAAGACCGTTTTCCGAGAAGCAGTCCTCCCTTGAGGAGATAACGCTGAGCATATCGGTCGTCAGATCAAGCTGAGCCTGACCGGGCTTGCCTCTTGTAAGGTCAAGCTTCAGGCCCTTTTCTGCCCATTTATCCAGGGCAGCATTCGTTTCATTATATAAATTTATAAGCTGTTCTTTTGAATAATTACGAAGTTCCATAGCGTTCCTTCCTTATGCTAATTGACAAAAGTTGATCGTTTTTGCATATTTTTAATTTAAAATTGCATAAATTTCACATCATTGCCAATTATTATAGCATAATTTACCGCAAATTACAAGTGCTTAACGAAAAACTTTCAAAAATATGTTTTTAAAAACTCGATATGGGAATATCGGGATCGTTATCGGATTTTTCAATTGAGCGTATAACGACGTAATAGGAATATTTATCGTTTACCTTGATGAGAACTCTCTCGCCTGTTTTTTTGCCCATGATCGCCTGTCCCAAAGGAGACTCTTTTGAGATATTCCCTGTGAGCACGTCATTTCTGAGAGTAGTTACAAGCCTTATTCTTGCAGTTTCATCATCGTCCTCATAATAAAGCTCCACCCAGTCGAAAAGACCGACCTCGTCTTCCTTTGAGTCATCTTCAATTACGACCGCTGTGCGTATCATGTTTTCAAGGTATGCGATACGGCTGTTGTTTCTGCCCCATTCACGCTTTGCACTTCTGTACTCATCGTTTTCGCTCAGATCCCCAAGCTCCCTTGCGGCTCTTACGTGTTCTCTGAGCTCTGCGTTACGCTTTCTTCTCTCGTCTATTTCTTCCTGCATCTTCTGTATATCTACTTTTGTAAGCTCGTCGTGCATTATATGTCCTCCGTTTTATATAACGTTCCAATATAATACCATATTATTCCGAAAAAATCAACTGTTGAATATTTACTTGTACTTTATCCTGTTTTGTGATAAAATTATAATGTAATATTTGTTTGCGAAAGGATACACACCATGCCCTACATTGAACTTAAAACTACGAAAAATATCTCCGAAGAAAAAGGTACGGCTCTGAAAGCTGCCTTCGGAAAAGCCATTGAGTGCTTCCCCGGAAAGAGTGAGGGCTGGCTCATGGTCGGCATTGAAGACAACATCAGAATGTGGTTCAGAGGAGATGACTCCGAGGACAGTGCTCTTGTTGACGTTTGTCTTTTAGGTGACGTAAATGAAGCGGGGGGCGAAAAGATGACTGCTGCCCTTTGCGATATTCTTGAAAATGAGCTGGGAATACCGTCAGACAGAGTGTACGTCAAATATTCAGGCTACAAGAACTGGGGCTGGAACGGCTCGAATTTCTGATTTTCCCCATTTCCCGACGTCCCTTTTCCTATTTTGTTTTGCTTTGACAGCCGCTTCCCCCATTTTCCGCCGTTTTATAGTGCTACAATTGTTTAAAAGCTTTTAAAATCGGGGGATTTATGACTGTCGACTATATTTACAGATGTGCCTGTGCTACGGCAAAGGTTTTCGGTACTCGTGAAGCAGAGGAGATCTTTAAGATGAGAGGTGCTCATATCAACGGAGCAGCTCCCGAAGGTGTTTGCGGAATTATTTGTATTGACAGCGGCAGGCTTACCGTTGTACCGCCTCATTCTTCTAAAAAGGCTCTGAGACGTATATCTATGGCTCATATGCTGGGACACGCTGTTCTCCACCGTGATATGCTCACGGCAGGAGAATGCTTCCGGGATATGCTTTTTAACAAAAATGTCTCTGCTGCCGAAACGGAAGCCGATATATTCGCCGCCGACTTCCTTATAGACGACTCCCTCATTACAGAATATGACAGCTTCGGCTTCACGGAAGGACAGATCGCTATCCACCTGGCTGCACTCCGTCCCCTTGCCGCACCTAAGATCTTTTCCATGCGAAGCCGTGGTATTCCCGTCTGTTCATCGTCATTTAAAAACAATTTTGATTTGGAGCTGTATTATTAGGGGAAAAACCCCTTGTTTCAAAGACTTTTGAGAGGGTTATAGAAAAAAAGAAATAAGGCATAATTAACTGCGGTACAAAGACTTGCAAAATTTTGTAAGTCTTCGTACCGCAGTTATGCTTATATGGTATGTTTAATCATTCAAAAAAACGAAAAACGGCTCAAAAAACTCTGTATTTTTGTTCTTTTCTTGCGTTGAAAAACTTTATTTCAAGGAGTATAATGTGTAATGCTGTATTATTAAATATAAAAAGGTGTAAAAAGGCATTTTATGGGTGAATTTTATCTTAAACCTAAGTTTTTTTCAGTAATAAAGAATTACACAAAAAAGCAGTTTGCATCAGACGTTATTGCCGGTATCATCGTTGCAATCATCGCTCTGCCCCTTTCCATAGCACTTGCTCTCGCTTCGGGAGTTGAGCCTGCCTGCGGTGTATATACTGCAATTGCCGCCGGCTTTGTGGTCGGTCTTCTCGGCGGAAGCCGTATTCAGATAGCAGGCCCTACCGCCGCATTTGCAACAATAGTTGCAGGCGTTGTTGCTTCTCAGGGCATGGGCGGTCTTTTTATTGCGACTGTCATGGCGGGTATTCTCCTTATCCTCATGGGTGTATTGAAGCTGGGCTCTCTCATTAAATATATGCCCCATCCCATCACCGTCGGCTTTACTGGCGGTATTGCCGTTACCATTCTTTTCGGACAGATAAAGGACTTTTTCGGCATAACCTACGCAGAGGGTGTAAGACCCATTGAAACGATTGAAAAAATTGAAGCCAACATAGAATTTTTCGGAAGCTTTTCGTGGCAGTCTCTTGCTGTGGGAATTGTTTCTCTTGCAATTCTGATAATTTACCCCAGACTTGAAAAGAGAGTTCCCCCCTCACTTATTGCAGTTATAGTAAGTGCCGCCGCAGTCGCTTTAATTCCTTCCTTAAAGGAGGGCGTTTATACCATCGGCGACCTCTATACAATTCCTGCGGGACTTCCGAAGGTTAATTACGCTGAAATTGAAATAAACGCAGAAAAAATAGTTTCCCTTATTCCCGATGCGGTGACAATCGCAGTTCTTGCCGCCATCGAATCCCTTTTATCCTGTGTTGTTGCCGACAATATGATAGGCTCAAAGCACAATTCCAACAGCGAGCTTGTGGCACAGGGTCTCGGCAACATCGCCTCCGTATTTTTCGGAGGAATACCCGCAACGGGAGCTATTGCAAGAACCTCTGCAAACGCTAAAAACGGAGGCAGAACACCTGTTGCCGCCATGGTTCACGCAGTAGTTCTCCTTCTTGTGCTTTTGCTTCTCATGCCTGCGGCCTCTCTTATTCCCATGCCCACAATTGCGGCAATACTGTTTATGGTGGCATACAACATGAGCGAGTGGAAAAGCTTTGTGAAGATAGTCAAGGAAAAAAAGCTTTTTGACACCGTTCTTCTTTTTGTGACCTTCGCACTCACCGTTATTTTCGACCTTGTGGTTGCAATTGCCGTAGGCGTCGGACTCAAAATACTGTACGTTATTGTTGAAAAAATAATTGTAAAAGCAAAAAACAATGAAAAAAGCAGTAATTAAAACAGAAAGACTTACCCTTGTAGCTCTTGAAGAAAAGCATCTTGCCGCAGCTCACGAATATCTTTCCGACAGAGAAAACGCAAAGCTTATGGTGTTTCTTCCCACAGAAAGCCTTAAGGAAACGAAGGAATATATATTGAAAGCAGAAGCCGAATGGAAAAAGGAAACGCCCGATTTTCTTGAATTTGCCGTATTCTTCGGTGAAAGCCATGTGGGCGGTATAACAGTTTACTTTTTAAACGGCGGAAAAACGGCAGAGCTGGGCTGGATACTGGGAAAAAAGCATCAGAGACAGGGACTCATTACAGAAGCTGCCCTTGCCGTAATGGAATATATCAAAAGCACTCTCGGTATTTTTCACGTTATAGCACAGTGCGACAGCGAAAACGAGGCAAGCAAGCGTGTAATGGAAAAGATCGGTCTTTCCCTTACAAACACCGAGGGAAAGAGAAAAAACAGACTCTCCGACGAAGAAAGAACTGAATATACCTACGAAGTGCATTTTTCACTTTCTTGACTTTTGGGAAATATGCTGTTATAATAAAATCGGAGGGCAAAAGCTTTAAATAAGCTTGTACCTTCTGAATAAAAGAGTCTTATAAAGAAAACAATATTATGAATATCGGAAAAGGGGGGTGCTGTATGCTTGTTTTAAAGATCCTGGGCATAATACTTGCCGTAATTGCCTTGCTTATAATCATCATACTCCTGCTTCCCGCCAGAATACTTATTCTTTTCGATGAAAACTATGAGCTGTCCCTTTATCTCAAGGTGCTCGGCTACCCGTTAATTTCGGAGTATCCCGGCAAAGAAAAGAAGGAAAAGGGTCTTGTCAAGGAAATTTCAGACTCTCTGCTTAAAGCAACAGGTGCATCAAAGCTGACCGATGTGGAAAAGCTGAAGGAAACTCTGTCACACGGGGGTCTTTCGGAAACGTTGGGAGAGGAGCTTCGCATCATTATCTCTCTGCTTCGAGAGGTGCTTCGCTTTCTTCCCAAATGCGTTATGAAAAAGCTGAGAGTAGATGCGGTCTTATCGGAAGATGATCCGGCTGAGGAAGCTATGGACTACGGACTTATATGTGCCGTTGTCTACCCGCTTATAGGATTTATTGAAAGCATCATCAGGTTTTCAAAACGTGCCATGCAGGTAAACGTCAGATGCTCCTTCGGGAAGGAAGAACCGAAGGCGGTGGTGGAGGCTGTTCTCGGAACGAACGTCTTCCGGCTTGCAGAGGTACTTATAAGACTTATCATTGAAGAAACAAAAAACGCCATTCGACAGGAGGGTCTGAATTAAATGGAAAAAGATATGCAGGAAAAGAAGGGGCAGCAAAAGGCTCCCTCAAGCAACCTTATAAACACCATGTCCTTCACCTTTGAGAAGCTGAAGGAAGCCATTGAAAGCCAGCCTGTACTCGGCGAAAAGATCGAAATAAACGGAATGACCATAATTCCCGTTTCCAAGGTCTCCGCAGGCTTTGCGGGCGGCGGTGCCAACATAACTGACGAAACACGCAAAAAAAGACAGAACCCCACAGGTGTCGGCGGAAGTCTTACGGTCACTCCCCTTTCCTTTCTCGTCATAGACTCGGAGGGTGCCCACCTTATGAACATCACACCCGATAAGCCTCCCAAAAAGGCTGTTCCCGACGTGGCAACGGAGATAATCAGCTCCGTTATCGACCAGGCAAAAAGCGTAAAAAACGATAAGAAAAAGAAATAACATCCACCATTAAGGCTGTAAAAAACAACGAGCTCCCCGACAAATAAAACGCCGAAATATTAAATGGGGCTGTAAAAAAAGTGCTCCAAAAAGAAAAGAAGGCTCATCGGAAACGGTGAGCCTCACTTTTTTGACGAAGATTGTTTGATTAATTGAAAAAAGCGGAAATCAGGGTACAAAAAAGAAAGCCGTCCTCGTTTTGTTCAAAAAAACGGCATGGTTGTAGAAAACCTTTTTTGGTTTATGTGGTAAGAGTATATTGGAACAAACCTACACCTAAATGTTAAACAATTTTCAAAAAACAATGGAAAAAACAGCATTCAAATAACAAGCTTGATTGTTTTTTTCTTGTATGATATAATGTGTATGACATACTTGTAATTGCAGGTGAAAAAATGAATCTTGAAAAAATGTATACAGAAGAGGATTTATTTCCAAGAGAAATAACATCATACGAGACACGATATTACGGATTGCTGTTTTACAACGAGGAGAACAAAGATTCGTTCGACTCCAATCATGCAATTATTTACAAAGAAAAAATTCATAACATAGAATTTGTTCTTAATGACATCATTGGCTTTTATAAGTCAAAAGGTATTCGACCCAACATATACCAATCCATCCGTGAGGAAGGATTTTTCGATGAGATCAAAACTGACCTTGAGAAATTTGGCTTTGAATATTGGACTGAGGAACAAAAATATATGGTTCTGGCGGAGAAAAATAAAATTATTCCAAATCCCAAAATTGTTGTTCGAAAAGAAACTGCGTGGAAAGATGAATATGGGGTTGAGATATTTGAAAAGGCAGGCGAACCATGGGAAATTGACGTTGCAAAAAGAGCATTGATGAATGAAAACACCTTGTTTTTTGTTGCGTATTATAAGGAAAAACCCGTGGGAATGACACATTGCCATTTGACTGATGGAGTATGTAGAGTTGACTATTTGCTTGTTTCAAAAGAGCACAGAAATAAAGGTGTGGGCAGAGCAATCATAAACAGTTTTGTTGAATACTGCCACGCAAATCAAATAGATAATTGCTATTTGTGGCCGGACGGCGAAAGTGCAGCAAAAATTTACTATGAAGCAGGATTTCGCCATGCAGAAACAAAACAGGCGGGGCGAGCAACATATAAGCAGGATTATATTTGTTAGATAATATGATGTATCTGTTCCTTAATTGCCTTTTGATTGCACAGTTATAGAAAAGATTAATTTATCAAAAATGAAAAAATGTTCAAATGGGGGTTGATTTTTTTCTAAAAATATCATATACTAATAGTAACAGAGTTGCCCGAAGTTTTATAACATTGGGGACCAAGCCGAGTCTTGTGCTCGGCTTTTCTACTTTAAGGAGATATTTTATGGAATTAAAAGCCCCACTGTCCTTTGATCAGCAATTAGATAGATTAAAATTTCATGGAATGACAATCGAAAACGAATGTGAAGCAAAAAAGATTCTTTCTCAGATCAATTATTATAGGTTTACCGGATATGCATTACAGTATCGAAAGCAAGCTGATAATAGTGATTATATAAAAAGTGTTACTTTTAACAGAATTTACCAAATTTATAAATTTGATGAGGATTTACGTCATATTTTAAGAAAATACATAGAAATAATAGAAGTATATTATAAGACGCAAATCGCATATGAATTTTCAATGAAAAAGTGTACTATTCCACCACATGATCAGCATTACGATGAAAAGTATTTTTACAACAAACGTGGTTATAATGATGTAATGAACAGCTTTAAAAAAGAAGAGAATTATTATAAAGACAGTTTAATCGTTCAGCATCATAAATTAAAATATAATAGTAAAATGCCCCTATGGGTAATAGTTGAACTAATGTCTTTTTCTAATGTTTCTAAATTATATAATTCTATGTATGTATCGGATAAAAGAATGATTGCAAACAAAATGGGAATAGGTGAAGAAACGCTTGAAAATCATCTTCATTGTTTGTCAGTTCTGCGAAATAAATGTGCACATGCAGCTCGATTATATAATACAACATTTAATCCTCCAGCTAAGTTTTCTTCGTCTTTTCTGAGAAAGCATCCTGAATTAAAGAATGACACATTGTTTGCATATATTTATGTTTTATCAAAAAGATTGCCGGAATCATCTATGAGAGACTTGTTTCTTATTGATTTATATGCTGTCTTAGAAAAATATGATGAATTTATAGGCCCTTCTGAAATGGGATTTCCGAAAGAATATAAAAAGATCCTAAGTTCTTCTGTAAATGAAAAAACTAATTTTAAAAAAATATATTCTTTTGGATGCTGACAGTCCTTTCTTTAACATTGAAATGATGGGTCTCATCGGCGCAGGTAACAACCCACAGGCTAAAATGACTGTTGCTGTTGCACCTGCTTCGAAGAAGCGAGCAAATAATTAGATACTAAACGATAGGACTTCACGCTTTTTGAAAAAAGCGTGGCAAAAACTTTTGAACGAACCCCCAAGTGCCTTGGCACTTGGGGGTTAAGTGTTTATAAGCCAATCAGGGAACCGTCCCCTGATTGACCTTTTCATTCTATCATTAGTTTTAAAGCT
>JAZSLF010000142.1:0-2752 GCA_045535205.1 Eubacteriales bacterium | reverse complement strand
CAGTCTGGTTCAGAGTGTAGACTTTGTCTACACTCTGAGAGCAAACACATAAGGCTTTTACGCCTTTCGTGTTTGCTCTTTCTGTTCATATGAGGGTTTGGGCTGCCGCCCAACCTTTTTGGTAAGGGGTCCTCAAGTATTCCGCAAGGAATGCTTGGGGTTCTCTTTTGCGAAAAAAGCTTTTATTCAGCGTTAAAATAATCAGAAACTCCTTCAAGGCCTTCAAAGCCGTGCTGACGGAGAACCTCATATACGGCAATTGCGACGGAATTTGAAAGATTGAGACTTCTGAGTGTGGGCCTCATGGGTATTCTCACGCATCTGTCAAGATTTTTAAGAAGCAGATCCTCGGGCAGACCCTTCGACTCCTTTCCGAAGAACAAATAGCAGGGAAGCGTATAAGCGGCTTCCGTATGATTTTTCTTTGATTTCGTTGAATAGAAGAAAAACTCTCCATCGGGATTTTTTGTAAAAAAATCATCAAGTGAGTCATAATATGTAACGGAGAGCTTGTCCCAATAGTCAAGGCCCGCACGTCTGAGTGTCCTGTCGGATATTTCAAAGCCGAGAGGACGAATGAGATGAAGGGCAGCACCTGTTGCTGCACAGGTCCTTGCGATGTTACCCGTGTTCTGAGGAATTTCGGGTTCGTGCAAAACAATATTTATATCAGCCATTACGGATACCTTTCAAAAGAATTAGTTGCACGATTATTATACACCTTTTCCGTTAAAAATCAATATAAAATATAAATTTAAGAAAAGTATAGCATTTTTTTGTAAACTATGATAAACTATATAAGTTAGATTTAATAGTATAACCACCAGGAGTTATTATGGCGAACAAACTTTTTACAAAAATATTCGGAACCTATAGTGACCATCAGATAAAAAAGCTGATGCCCACCGTTAATAAAATAGAAGAGCTTGCACCTGATATGGCAAAGCTCACCGATGCTGAAATGGCGGAGATGACCGTAAAGTTCAAAGAACGTCTTGCGGCAGGTGAGACACTTGATGATATTTTGCCCGAAGCCTTTGCACTTGTAAGAGAAGCGGCAGACCGTGTTCTCGGCAAAAGACCCTTTAAGGTACAGCTTCTTTGCGGTATCGTTCTTCACCAAGGCAGAATTGCCGAAATGAAAACAGGTGAAGGTAAGACCCTTGTTGCCGTGCTTCCCGCATATCTTAATGCCCTTCTCGGAAAAGGTGTTCATATCGTAACGGTAAATGAATATCTTGCCAAGGTCGGATGCGAGGAGATGGGCAGAGTTCATGAATTTCTCGGTCTTACAACAGGTCTTGTGCACTCAGGTCAGACCAAGGATGAGAAAAAAGCGGCATATAACTGTGACATCACCTACGGTACCAATAACGAAATGGGCTTCGATTATCTGCGTGACAATATGGCGGTATACAAGGAGCAGGTGTGTCAGCGTGGCTTTAACTTTGCCATCGTCGATGAAGTCGACTCCATTCTTATTGATGAATCCAGAACCCCTCTTATTATTTCAGGTCACGGCGATAAAGTGGACGATACTTATGCCCGTGCGGATGCATTTGTAAGAGGTCTTTCAAAGTACGTCATCAAGGAAATGGACACAAAGCAGGATTATACCGACGTAAAGCAGGATTACATCGTAGATGAAAAGGAACGTACAACAGTTCTCACAGCTTCGGGTGTGCGTAAGGCAGAGGAATATTTCGGCATCGAAAACTTCACGGCAGTAGAAAATGCAAAAATATCCCACCACGTATATCAGGCACTTAAAGCCTACGGTATAATGCACCGTGACATACACTATCTCGTAAGAAACAACGAGGTTCTTATAGTTGACTCAAATACGGGCCGTGTAATGCCCGGCAGACGTTATTCCGACGGTCTTCATCAGGCGATAGAAGCGAAGGAAAACGTTGATATTCAGAGAGAAAACAAAACTATTGCGACAATAACGCTTCAGAACTATTTCAGAATGTATAAAAAGCTTTCGGGTATGACAGGTACAGCCGTATCCGAAGAAGAGGAATTTCGTGAAATTTACGCGCTTGACGTAGTTGAGATTCCCACAAATAAGCCTATGATACGTATGGACCATCCCGACAGAGTCTTTAAAACCATAAGAGAAAAGGATGAAGCCATAATCAATCAGATCAAGGAATGTCACGAAAAGGGACAGCCCGTTCTTGTCGGTACCGTATCAATTGAAAAATCGGAAGCACTTTCTAAGAAGCTGAGAGGAGCGGGAATACCTCACGTTGTTCTCAATGCCAAGTATCATGAGAGGGAAGCTGAAATAGTTGCACAGGCGGGCAAGCTCGGTGCGGTAACTATCTCAACAAACATGGCAGGACGAGGAACAGATATTCTTCTGGGCGGTAACGCAGAATTTCTTGCAAAGCTTGAAATGAGAAAAATGGAATACGATGACGAGACCATAATGCTTGCAACAGGCTCCTCACAGTCTGTAAGCGAGGAGATCATGGAGGCAAGAAAGGTATTCCGTGAACTTTATAAAAAGTATCAGGAAGAGATACGTCCCGAAGCTGAAAAGGTATGTGAAGCAGGCGGTCTTTTCGTTCCCGGTACTGAAAGACACGACAGCAGACGTATTGACAACCAGCTCAGAGGACGTGCGGGAAGACAGGGCGACCCCGGTGAGTCAAGATTTTTCATTTCTCTTGAAGACGACCTTATCAGACTTTTCGGCGGCGAGAGAATGCAGGGAATGGTAGACAGAATTCCTCTTATGGAA
>JAZSLF010000138.1:0-11528 GCA_045535205.1 Eubacteriales bacterium | reverse complement strand
CCGCCCTTGGCAACAGGGAAGAAGGAGTCGACCACACGCACCTTGGTCTCCATGGTTTCAACAGGGGCAAGTCTTTCGCTGTAGCATCGTATCGCACGTTTAACGGGCCACTTGAAAGACATGGTAACAGGTATATCTTTTCCTCGCTCATCGGTGATCACGGCAACGGTATCATTTACCGTATACAGCCCCTTCCCGACAATTGATTTCAGTTTATAGCTTCCGTGCAGATAGAAGGGAATAAAGATCTTGTGTGTAAAGGCACCTTCGGGCACAGTACCGATATATTCTCCTGCTCTCAGGATGCTTCCCGTCTGCACCGCAGGTGTAAATTCCCATTTTTTATCACCGTCAAGTCCATCGGCATAGTTTCCTCTTTCAAGGAACCAGCCTGCTTTTTCGGCTAAAACAGGCAGGGGGTTTTGAAGACCGTCGTATATTTGTCCGAGAAGTCCGGGGCCGAGGTGAGCTGACAGCATTTCGCCGGTAAATTCAACCTTATCGCCGCATTTTATACCGCCGGTCATTTCGTAAACCTGAATTTGTGCTATATTGCCTCTTATACGGATAACCTCGCTTTTCAGGGCAGTATCACCTATATTGACATAGCATATTTCGTTCATTGAAACGTTTCCGTTAAATTCTACAGATAAAAGGTTTCCGTTAATAGAGACGACCTTTCCGATATTTTCGCTCATCATTAAGCCTCCAAGCTGTCTCCATTCAAAATGGAGCTGTAAATATTTCTGTATGCGATCTCGCCAAGCTTTGTATCAAACTTTCTGATACGCAAGATCAGTTTAAGCTTCAGTCCGTAATAAAAAATATATTCGTTTGAGAATGTGTCCGTCGGTCTTAGGGTTTCAAGAAAGCTCAGACGGTGCTGTGAAAGAAAACGTTCCGCATCCATGGGGCTCTCCATTTCCACAGCGGTGACAGCCACCTTGAGAAGCTCAGCAGGAACGTTTTTGTCCCGCATATCAAAGGGCTTGTTCATTTTTTCTGCTCTCACCTTGCCCAGTGCAAACCTGAGATCTCTCTCTGCTGTATTCCACGCTTCGATCAAAGGGGAGCTTGATCTTTCGGGCTCCGCAGGCGGAATAAGTGTTAGGCTCTGTGCCTCATATAACAGCTTTTTTCCTAAAAAACGGCTGCACAGCTCTGAAAACTGTTCCTCGCTGATGGGAAGCGGTGTATCGTCACCGACTGCGTCAAGAGAGGGGAGCTGTGAGATAAAATAATACTCAGCCATAACGCTTACGCCTCTTTCAAAAGCTCAGTGACCTTGGGACTGAGGTAATTTGACAGCATTTCGACAACAGCTTCGGAGGAATAATCGTAATATGCATTTCCGTTGTTTGTTGAAATACGAAAGCCTCCGTCAAAGCTGTCACTTGCCTTGAGAGTAACACCGCTGAGCATTTTTTTGCGAAGCTCTGCAAGTACGGTATCCTCAAGCTGCTTTAAGCTTTCACCGTTCAGAATAACTGAGATGCTGTCTGCTTCGGGTCTGCTTGAAAAGCCTTCTATAACGCTGAGCAGAAGCTGTGCAAAGTCTTCTGATGAATATACGGCCCGGACATTTTCATACAAAATGGCATTCAGCTCCCTCGTAATACTTTCTCTGAAGGAAATTAGCAGGTTGCGTCCCGCCTGACGAATAGCATCCTCGCTTGATCTCACCAGACGTTCGTTTTCACTCTGTGCACCCGCAATAAGTCTGTCAGCCTCCGCTTTTGCATCGGCTACTATCTTTTCAGCTTCGGCTCTTGCCGCTTCTATTATAGATGCCGCCTCAGCTTCGGCAGCCTCCACACCGTCTTTTTTTATTTGATCAATAAGCTCCTGGAGTTGAATTTCCATTACGAATTTCTCCTTTTTTGATTTTATTTTATCCTGTTTTAATTGTAAAATTTATAAACTCAAGAAAAATAGGGCTTTGTACAGAGAATGTTTATTTATATATTTCCAAAATTACCCTATTATATCAGATTATAACATATATTATTTTTGTAATCAAGCTTTTTTGGATATTTTGGATGAATTGATGGGGGTTGCTCAATTGTATTTGTTATACTAAGTGTTGTGAAAAAGGTATTTCGCAAGCTTTTGTACCTGAAACCCGATTTTGAACAGACAATGATATGTTTTGTTAAAAGTATTGACATTTTTTGGCGTATATTGTATAATAAATTAACATTTCTTGAACACGCAGAGGGGGGTGAATGGATATGCTTACGGCACTTTTTTCTCTTTTTGAAGGAAGAATGGGCTCAAGTATTTTTCTGTTCGCCATACTTTTATGCTTTGTATACATATACATTATAATGACCTCGGATGTAGCTGAGAGGTACAGAAGCAAACGTTTTGGTGTATTGGTGGCGGCAACGGTGCTTACCGATGGCGTGTGGCTTTTTTACACCTACAGCAGTATAATTGAGCTTTGGGAAGGGACAAACGTTGACAAGCTGTTCTTTCAGTTCGGGGCGGCGGGTATGATATTCTTTGCTGCATTCATTTATACGGGTATGACCGGGGCAGGCCCGAAAAAAGTATTGAAGGGAACACTTCTCTCTGTTTATATAAGTTGTCTTCTGCTTGCCTTTTTCGGTTGCTTTGCGACGGAATTTCTTTTTGGGGTACAGATGAATGTCAGAGCTGTTATTATCGGAATTGAATTGTTTTTAAATATTGTGATGATATCCATTGTTTATATAATAGGTTTTGTATTCGTACCGCATGAAGATGTTTCTCACCAAAAAAAGCTTCTTGCGGCGGGACTCGGTATAATAACCGGCGTAATGACGTTACTGTTTATATATATAAGCCTCAAGGATATGGGCGTGCTTGATTTGATTATAAAAAGATGACCTCTTGCTTTTGGCGGGAGGTTTTCTTGATTTTTTCATAATTTTTATGTATAATACCGTAAGAACAAATAAAACAAGGAGCTTCAGAATGAAAAAAGCACTTAAAATCTTATGCGTTATACTTGCTGTAATAATCGGTCTTGCGGCGATCTTTTGGGCAGGGCTCAATATAGCAAAATTTTTTATTTACTCCGATTATTATAAGATGGAAACAAATCTTTGTACAAACCCCGGACTTTCCGACGGCTTTGTGTGTCAGGGCATAACGGCATCTGAGGACGAGCTTATTTTAGTGTCGGGTTATATGAAGGACCACAGCCCCAGCCGTATCTACGTGACCAATGAAGAAAATGAAAGCTATTTCGTGACGGTAAATATTGAAGGCAAGGCTTATGACGGACACGCAGGCGGTATTGCTTACCACGACGGCGTAATTTATATGGTTAGCGATGATACCATTCATCTTATAGAGTATGATGATATTACGGGAGCAGAAAACGGTAGTTCAGTAGATGTTGTCAAAGTAATTCCCGTGAACAATCAGGCCTCCTTTGCCTTTGCCGATGATAATTATCTTTACGTGGGTGAATTTCACGACGGCGGAGCTTATGTTACCGAGCATCCCTATGAAACACCCGACGGCATGAATTATGCAATAGTCAGCCGTTATAATTATAGCGATCTTGAAAATCCCGACAGAATTTATTCTCTTCCCAACAAGGTGCAGGGCTTTGCGGTCACACCTGAGGGCAAAATGATCCTTTCAACTTCCTACGGACTTAAGGACAGCTATTTCTATGCTTACGAGGAAAGCGAAACATATGAGTCTGAACATACCCTTGACGGTGCTCCCGTGTATTTCCTCGGTGAATGTAAACAGGAAATAAAAGCTCCCGCAATGGCGGAAGGACTTGCGCTTTATAAAGGAAAGGTGATAACACTTTTTGAAAGCGCAAGTGATAAGTATATGTTTGGAAAGTTCTTTTTTGCAAATAAAATAGTATATCTTGAATATTGATAGAGAGAAATGAAAGTATTATCCCTGTGCCCATTGAAAAGAAGGCACAGGGATTTTGCATAAAGAAATATTTTGTGAAAAAGGGGGTTGACAAAACAAATACCCTATGATACAATAACTCATGTTCCAAATATTTGGGCCATTAGCTCAGTTGGTTAGAGCAACCGGCTCATAACCGGTTGGTCCGGGGTTCGAGTCCCTGATGGCCCACCATAAACAAAACGACTTCCGTATGGGAGTCGTTTTTGTTTGTCCGAGAAAGCAGGGACTCGAACCCTGAGAGGGCAGACTCCGTAAGTAAAACAGTGCGGTGCACTGTTTTGCAGGAGGCTGGTGTGAAGTCGGGTACTGCGAGCACGCAAAGCGGCGGAGCGGTCGACGAGCAGTGGAGATTGCCTGCAATCCCCGTCCCTGATGGCCCACCTGAAAAAAGCACTTCTTCGGAAGTGCTTTTTTCAGCTAAATTCGGCTTTCCTTGAAAGGAAAACCGAGCTAAATTCCTAACGGAGCTAAATTGACTTTTGGTCAGCTAAATGTGTGCCATCGGCACACGCTTGGTAGCCGAATTTAATTTAGCTTCACGAAGTGAAATTCAGCTGTGAGCGAAGCTGACTATTTAGCTGTTTTGCCGCAAGGCAAAACTATTTAGCTAAGAATGATGATACTATTTATATACGAACTAAAAAAGCAAAAGGAAAACCGAGCTAAATGTGGAGCACGCTAAATGTGCTTACGCACGCTAAATGTGTGCCTATGGCACACGCTAAGGCAGCCGAATTTAATTTAGCTTCACGAAGTGAAATTTAGCTGCGAGCGAGAGCGAACAATTTAGCTGTTTTGCCTTATGGCAAAATTATTTAGTTCACTTTCCTGCCTGCTCCGTCATCGCTGCTGCGACGTCGGTGAGCAGAGCTCTCCACTCGTCTTCGTGTTCCACGAAGTAGAGGGGACACATTTTGCCCGTAACGTCATAATGTCTGATTATCTGAGTGAGTGGATCAAGCTCGTATTCGATGCAGAGATCTTTAAGTAAAATAATAAGAGAATTATAGGTTTCCTCGTTGAATTTGCCCGTTTCATCGGGATGACAGCATTCAATGCCGACGGTGTCGCTGTTTCTCTCGTTGGAGCAGTAGGCGATCTCGTCAAGGGGGATAAGCTGGAGCACCTCGCCTTCAAGCCCTACGATGAAATGACTGCTTGCCCACGTTGCACCGGATTTTGCAAGACCGTTGAAGTAGCTTCTGTTGTTGGCGGCGGAGGTTCCGGGATTGGCAACGTAGTGAACGACAAGTGCATTTATTTCGGGAAGATAGGTTCCCGGACGGGAGTATTCGTTTTTAACGATGGGCTCGTATGTAACGTAGTCGGGCTTCTGCCATGCGGGGTCTGTGTCTATCATAAGAGTGACCTCCTGCTCAACTACCGTGCCGATCCGCTTTCCGAAAAAGAAAAAGGCTGTGCACAGGGCGGCTACGATAAGAAGTACGGCGGTGAGCCGTACCCACAGGGGAGAATATTTTATTTTTCTTATAAAGTTTTCCAAAATAACAGCTCCTTTGATAAGGTTCGGTATTTATTTTATCACCTTGAGTTCCGATTTTCAAGCACATTTGCGATTTTACTTGACATTGTTGTGAATTTACATATAATTAATTATAGAAGAAAAGTATTTCGGAGGTACATTATGAGCTTTAAAAGAACAGAACTTACAGATATTTCGGGCAATGTTTTCCGTGAGATAGGTGATGAATGGATGCTTGTGAGTGCAGAAAAGGACGGCGTTGTAAATACAATGACGGCTTCGTGGGGCGGTATGGGCGTTCTCTGGAAGGAAAACGTGGCATTTGTGTTTATAAGACCCCAGAGATATACTTATGAGTTTACGGAAGGCTCAGAATATATGACCCTGTCATTCTTCGGCGGTGAGCACAAGAAGGAGCTGACCTATCTCGGTACTCACAGCGGAAGAGATGAGGATAAGGTTGCGGCGGTGGATTTTCATCATACGACAGTTGACGGACACCCGACTTTTGAGGAAGCGACCAAGGTATTTGTGTGCCGTAAGCTTTATTCCGATATGATAAAGGAGGACTGCTTTATCGATGAGGGTATGCTCTCCTGCTATGAAAAGAAGGATTATCACCGTGTTTACGTGGTAAAGGTTGAGTCGGTTTACACAAAAGAATAAGCTGTCCGTGTATTTTTTCGTGTAAAAAACCACCAAAAATAAGGTTTGGATGAAATTTTTTAAAAAGTCTATTGAAAAACGGAAAGATACGTGGTATACTTATAGTGTCAATATTAAGTTTAAAGGAGAGAGGGCGACAGTCCTCTCTCTTATCATTGTAACGGAAAAGGTGGAAAATGGAACAAAAAAACAAAAAGAAGAACACCGCCGCGGTGGTGCGGGAGCTTATTCAGCCTACGGCAGACGAGCTTGGCTATATGCTGTGGGATGTTGAATACGTTAAGGAGGGTGCCGAAATGGTGCTCCGTATAACGATAGACACAGAAAACGGCATCGGGATCGAGGACTGCGAAAAGATGCACAGAGCCATTGACCCCGTGCTTGACGAAGCTGATCCCATCGAGGTTGCCTACAGACTTGAGGTGTCCTCACCGGGAGTCGAAAGAACTCTCACAAGAGATGAGCATTTTGAATACTGTCTCGGCGTTGAGGTTGAAGCGAAGCTTTATAAGGCATTCAACGGTATGAAGGTGGTAAGAGGAATACTCAACGACACCTTTGAGGACTCATTTGTTATCGTATGCGGCGAGGACGCTTACGAAATCGAGAAGAAGGCGGTCGCCAAGGTAAACACGGTCTTCAATTGGGAAGACTGAACAAACAATGTATAATAATGAAAGGTCATAAATCAAATGAACGCAGAATTTTTTAACGCTCTTGACGAGCTTGAAAAGGTTAAAGGGATACCCAAGGATTATATGCTTGAAAAGGTAACGGCGGCACTTACAAGTGCTTTCAAGAAGGAACACGGTTCTGATAACGTCAGAATAGTTCTTGACCCCGTTAAAAAGGATGTAAAGGTTTACAGACAGAGACACATTGTAGAAGAAGTGATGGACCCCAAGACAGAGATAAGTCTTGAGGATGCGAAGGCACTTTCCAAGAGAAACGTTCTCGGCGGAATAGTTGAAAATGAAGTGAAGACAAAGAACTTCGGAAGACTCAGCGCACAGGCTGCAAAGCAGGTCATCATTCAGGGTATCAGAGAAGCTGAGACCATGAATATGGTAAGAGAATACGAAAAGAAGCGTGAAGAGGTCGTAACAGCTACAGTTACAAAGACAGCCGATGACACAGGTGCAATCGTAATCGATACAGGCACAAGCGAAGCGGTTCTTATTAAAAATGAACAGATCCCCGGCGAGACCTTCGCCGCAGGCGACAAGATAAAGGTGTTCATCACAGAGGTAAAGAGAGTAGGTCAGGACGGGCCTATCGTAACTCTTTCAAGAACGCATCCCGGTCTCGTAAAGAGACTTTTCGAGCTTGAAATTCCCGAAGTTGCAGACGGTACGGTAATTATCAAGTCCATCGCAAGAGAAGCGGGAAGCAGAACAAAGATAGCAGTATATTCAAGAGATGAAGACGTTGATGCAGTTGGCTCATGTATAGGCGGTCACGGTATGCGTATCAACAATATCATAAACGAGCTCTGCGGAGAAAAGATCGACGTTATCGAATACTCCGAGGACCCCGCCGAATTTATTGCTGCGGCACTCTCGCCTGCACAGGTGCTTTCGGTTGAGCTTGACGGTGAAAAGAGTGCAAGGATCGCAGTTGCGGCAGACCAGCTTTCACTTGCCATCGGTAAGGAAGGTCAGAACGCAAGACTTGCGGCAAGACTTACAGGCTATAATAAGATAGACATCAAGGGTGTTTGATCGCTTCAGAGAGAGGTGTGACCTATGAAGGTAAGAAAAATACCCGAAAGAAGATGCCTCGGCTGTAATACTTCCTATCCCAAAAACGAGCTTATCAGGGTTCTCAGAACTCCCGAAGGAAATATTGAGCTTGACGTTACGGGAAGAAAAAACGGCAGAGGTGCATATATCTGTAAAAAGGCAGAGTGCTTCAGAATTGCACGAAAGAAAAATCGTTTTTCTTTGAATTTGGGAGTGGAGATACCCTCTGAAATTCTTGATGCTATAGAAGTGCAGATTTCAGAATATGAAAAGGAAGGCAGCGAAGATGCCTGATAACAGAGAAAAGAAACTGCTGACGTACGTCGGCTTTGCCGCAAGAGGCAGAAACACGGCTATCGGAACCGACCTTGCTCTGAATGCGGTGCGTAAGGCTCCGGGCAAAGTATGCGTTGTGTCAGCCTGCGATGCATCGGACAGAACGAAGAAGCAGCTTCGTGACAAGTGTCTTTATTATAAGACGGCTCACTTTGAACCCAACATAACTTCAGAGGAGCTGGCGAAGACTGTAGGTAAGTCTTCGGCGGTGTCGGCGGTTGCCGTGACCGATAAAGGACTTGCAGATGCGATTGCCGCCCTGTACGGCGATACGGACAGCTTTGAAGCTGACGAATAAAACAGAAGATAAACTAATATAAAAGATTACGGTAGAACGGGTCAACAGCTTAAAGAAAGGATTTTTCCACTTGTGGAAATCGGTATAAAGACGAATGGCACAGGAGACCAAATTCCGAGTAAATCAACTTTCCAAAGATTTGGGAATGAAAAGCAGTAAGGATGTAATTAAGGTCCTTGAAAAAGCAGGAATAGAAGATAAGAAATCTTCTTCCGTGCTTTCTCCCGATGAATTTAACGCATTTTTCAATGAACTCACACTTGGTGCACAGATCTCTGACCTTGACGATTATCTGAGGGGCAAGAGTCATATTTACGAAGGTAAAAAGAGTGCTGAGTACGAAAAGAAGATGGCTGAAAAGGCTAAAGCTGAAGCGGAAGCGAAGGCAAAGGCTGAGGCAGAGGCGAAGGCTAAGGCAGAGGCGGAAGCAAAGGCTAAGGCTGAAGCGGAGGCTAAGGCTAAAGCTGAAGCAGAGGCAAAAGCTAAGGCTGAAGCAGAGGTTGCTGCCAAGGCAAAAGAGGATGCTCAGATGGCAGCCCTCCAGAGAGCAGCTGCTAAGGCTAAGGCAGACCATGAGGCGAAGCTTGCCGCAGAAGCAAAACGCAAGGAAGAAGCGGAAGCAAGAAAGCTTGCAAAGGAAAAAGAAGCAGCTGAAAAGGCGGCAAAGGCTAAGGCCGAAGCTGAAAAGAAGGCTGAAAAGCCTGCGGCAAAGCAGGAAGCAAAGCCCGAAAGAGCTCCCGAAAGAAAAGAAAAGCCTGTCCGTGATGACAAGGCGAAGAAGGAACGTTTTGAAAAGGCTGCACAGAACAGCTTTAACGTTCCCACCGTTGAAGGTACAGGCTACAAGAACGCTCCCGGTGCTGCACAGAAGAAGCAGCAGACACAGAATGCGGGACGTCAGAGAACAGGTGCAACAAGAGTAGTTGACACACGTACATCTACCGTTGACCTTTCCAAATATGACGATAAGCTTGATAACTTTGCTCCCGATGCACTTTCCGACAAGCAGTCCACAAAGCAGAAGCTGAAAAAGCAGAATACACGTGACAACAGAAGCGGTAAGAACCGTGACAAAGAAAAGGCGGCTATGGAAAAGCTCCGTAAGGAACAGCTCGAAAAAGCGAAGAAGCAGCCTCTCAAGATCACCATTCCCGATGAAATTTCCGTCGGTGAGCTTGCTTCCAGACTCAAGGTTGCGGCTGCTGAGGTAGTAAAGAAGCTGATGATGATGGGTACTATTGCCACGGTAAACCAGGTGATAGACTTTGAAACAGCTTACCTCATAGCTGACGAGTTCGGTGCAGAGGTTACAAAGGAAGTTGTTGTAACAATTGAAGAAAAGCTCTTTGCCGAAATAGAGGACGCAGACGAAAACCTCAAGGAAAGAGCACCTGTCGTATGTGTAATGGGTCACGTTGACCACGGTAAGACCTCTATTCTTGACGCTATCCGTCATACAAGCGTAACAAGCGGTGAAGCAGGCGGTATCACACAGCATATCGGTGCTTACAGAGTTGACGTTGACGGCAAGGACATCACCTTCCTCGATACCCCCGGACACGCAGCGTTTACAGCCATGAGAGCAAGAGGTGCCATGGCGACAGATATTGCTATCCTCGTTGTTGCGGCTGATGACGGTATCATGCCTCAGACCATCGAGGCTATCAACCACGCAAAAGCGGCAGGTGTTGAAATAATCGTTGCTATCAATAAGATGGATAAGCCTACGGCTAATCCCGATGCAGTAAAGGCAGAGCTTACAAACTATTCACTTGTTCCTGAAGAATGGGGCGGCGACGTTATTTGTGTTCCCGTTTCCGCTCTCACAGGCATGGGTATCCAGGACCTTCTTGAGAATATTCTTCTTATTGCAGAGGTTAAGGAATACAAGGCTAATCCCGACAGACGAGCAAAGGGTGTCATCATCGAATCCAAGCTCGACAAGGGTCGTGGCCCTGTTGCTACGGTTCTCGTACAGAACGGTACGCTTCACGCAGGTGACATCGTTATCGCAGGTACGTCAGTAGGCCGTGTACGTGCCATGACAGACCATAACGGCAGAACACTCAAGGTTGCAGGACCTTCTGTCCCCGTAGAGATCATCGGTCTTTCCGAGGTTCCTCTTGCAGGTGACGAATTCAACGCAGTTGAAGATGAAAGAATGGCAAGAGAGCTTGCCGAGCAGAGACGTGCTGCGGCAAAGGAAGATATGTTCAAAGCAAACGCCAAGGTCAGCCTTGATGACCTCTTTGCACAGATCAAGGACGGCGTTAAGGATCTCAACGTTATCGTTAAGGCAGACGTTGTCGGTTCTGCCGAAGCTGTTAAGGCTTCCCTTGAAAAGCTCTCCAATGAAGAAGTTAAGGTTCGTGTTATTCACTCTGCGGCAGGCGGTATTACAGAAGGCGACGTTACATTTGCGGCGGCTTCCAACGCTATTATCGTCGGCTTCAACGTTCGTCCCGACAAGGTTGCTCTCGACAGTGCCAAGGAACAGAACGTAGATATACGTACCTACAGAATTATTTACGAATGTATCGAAGAGATCACCGCTGCTATGAAGGGTATGCTCGCTCCCACGTTCAAGGAAGTGCTTCTCGGTCATGCAGAGGTCCGTCAGACTATCCATGTGCCCAATGTCGGTACAATTGCAGGCTCCTACGTTCAGGACGGCAAGATCCAGCGTAATGCTCAGATAAGAGTAGTACGTGACGGTGTTGTGGTATTTGAAGACTCAATTTCCTCTCTCCGCCGTTTCAAAGACGACGTGAAGGAAGTTGCACAGGGCTACGAATGCGGTATCGGTCTTGACAAGTTCAACGACATCAAGATCGGCGACGTCCTTGAAGCCTTCATCATGGAAGAAGTTGAAAGATAGTTTTAATAAGGGGGAACTTTTCGAGAAAAGTTCCCCCTTAAACCCCTTCAAAAGCTTTTGAACGGGGTTAAAGGTAAACTTACAGAGACATAATTATAAAGACGGCTCACCGCCGGCTTGTACGTAGTCAAAGCTTAGGTGAGCCTACCTATTATTGCGAATTTTATTACGGGTGTCCATAAGTCGGAGGCCAAG
>JAZSLF010000001.1:0-19668 GCA_045535205.1 Eubacteriales bacterium | reverse complement strand
AATGTGTTATGCACGCCGCCAGCGTTCATCCTGAGCCAGGATCAAACTCTCTAAATATTGTATATTCAAAACCTGCTCTCACAGGCCCTCAATATCTCGAGTGATCCGCTCTATTACTTTAAAGAGCTTCTAAAAATTTTTAAATTCAAAAGAATTTTCGGAGCTTTGTTTCTTTTCGTCTTGTTGTTCAATTTTCAAGGAACATTTTTACCAACCTCTGCGGGTCAGCTTGTGTATTATATCACAGGCCGACAGGCTTGTCAAGTGTTTTTTAAAACTTTTCCAAAAAACTTTTTTATTCGATTTTTGCAAGTTGTTTTACACTTTCCTGCAGGTCAGCTTTCATATAATATCACAACGATTTAGTTTTGTCAACATCTTTTTTCAAATTTTTTCAGATTTTTTTGCAGCTTTCTTTTGTGCCCCCAACACTCTGTTTTTCTGCTTACTGCGTATACAATTTATTGATACTGTGCACTATATTATTGACTATCTTTCGGAGGTTATTCATGGCAACGGTATTTTCAAGAACCTTCATTATGTATATATTACTTATACTGTCAATGAGACTTATGGGCAAACGGCAGGTAGGAGAGATGGAAATATCGGAGCTTGCCATCACCTTTATGCTGTCTGAGCTTGCTGTCCTTCCCATTTCAGACAAGCACATCCCACTTCTTCAAACTATAATTCCCATTCTCGTTCTGCTGTCTCTTGAAGTTATTCTTTCCTTTTTCATCTCGAAGTCTGCTACATTCAAAAAGCTTCTTATCGGGAAGCCGAGCATTATAATAGAAAAGGGGAATCTGAACCAAAAGGAGCTTGAACGGTTAAGAATGAGTCTTTCGGAGCTGATGAGTGAAATGCGTCTCAAGGGTATCTCCTCGGTTTCGGAGGTGGAATACGCCATAATTGAGGACAACGGTCAGCTGTCTGTATTTAAAAAAGCAGAATTCTCACCATACACCGCAGGAGATGCTGCCATAGATCATGCAGAGCCGGGAATTGATCACTGTATAATCATCCAGGGAAAGCTGTTCAAAGACAATCTTACCGTTTCGGGAAAAGACGAAGCGTGGGTACACAAGCAGTTGAAGAAGCGGGGACTTGATATAGAGAACGTATATTTAATGAGTGTAAACGATGCCGATGACATATATATTATATTGAAAGGAAATTAACATGAAGGTATTTGTCGGAGCTGTAACGGTATTGGTGTTTGAAATCGCCGTCATTATTATCGCCTGTTTTTACGTATCATCATTAACAGAAGAACTGCTCTTTCTCGCAGACAGTCTGCCAACCGAAGAACGATCGATTTCCGATGATGCATTGACTACAGCCATGAAAATGGAGAGTGTTGCCGAAACAAAGGGGCGATACCTGTTTCTGTTTGTCAATCACAACGAATGGGAAGCATTGGCTTCAAAAATAACAGAAGTAAGAACAAGGCTTGAAACAAAAAGCTTTGAGGACTACCTTTCAAAGCTGACCGAGCTTAAATATGAGCTTGCGGAGTTTAAAGAATCGGAGGGGTTTTCTGTTAAGAGTATTTTATAACTTATAAGTTTTCATTGTGTTTTTAGAACCCAAGCATTCCTTGCGGAATACTTGAGGACCCCAGACTTCTGAGAACCCCAAGCTGCCAAGTCAGCTTGAGGACCCCAGACTTCTCCGCTGGAGAAACTTGACTGATGTGGTTTTGTACAGACTTTGCTCTCCTCATCCACCGCCTGCGAGAACCCCAAATCGCCGAAGGCAATTTGAGGACCCCTACAATGCGGTCCCCCTTCTCCGCTGGAGAAGGCAGTTGAGGACCTTTTCAAAAGTTCTGAGCAAGGGGTCCTCAAGTTAGCTTTGCTGACTTGGGGTTCTCTTGAAGGGGGTCTTAGGGGAAAACTTTTTCAAAAGTTTTCCCCTGATAATAAAGAATTTCGCTCTCTGCGGAGAGCGACCAAAGGTGCCCTTTGGAATCCGGAAAGCCTTAGGTGTTTCGCTTTCTGCGGAAAGCGACTTGGGACTCTGTCCCAAGACCCCGCAAGCTTTTAAAAAAAGCTTGAGCAAAACTTTTGAATGGGCACCCGTAATAAAATTCACAATAATAGATAGGCTCACCTAAGCTTTGATTTTGTACAAGCTATCGGTGAGCCGTCTTTGTAATTATATCTCTGTAAGTTACACCTTAACCCTCTCAAAAGTCTTTGAACAAGGGGTCCTCAAATTGCCTTCGGCGATTTGGGGTTCTCGTAAAGGGGTCCTCAAACTGACTTGTCGGTTTGGGGTTCTCTTGAAGGGGTCTAAGGGGGAACTTTCTGCAGAAAGTTCCCCCTTGAATTTCGCCTTACACATATTCTTTTTCGCCGTCGGAAAGGAGAAGCTTTTTTCTGACTATTGTGTGATATGCACTTCCCTTTTCTATTTCAAAGGCATTATTTACGGCGGTCATTATATATTCGGGATTGAGGTAATTCTCGCTGTCGGTACCCGTGATCGCATCAATTATCAGCTTATCGCCTTCAACGTTTGCTTTTACGGATCTTATCATTTTTGTAATATCGACCTCTTTGTCACCGCTTTTTGAACGCTTGGTAAGAACTACGGGTCTTGTGAAGAGCTGTTCTATTTTTTCTTCGATACCCGAAGAAAGCTCTGCACCCACAACTTCGATGCGGTTATGTGCCCACTTTATTTCACGGAACTTGCTCTTTGCGGTATACACTTCTACGATACCGATGCCGTCGGGAACGTTCTCTCTGAGTCTTTCGAGGATCTCCTTATCGGTAATGTCGGTAGTTACCTTGATGTCGGCAATTTCACGTTCGCCGCCGCAGCCTACGGAAAGGGGTGAGGCGAATGCAAGCTTGGGAATGGGATTGTATCCCTCGGTATACCATACGGGAAGGTGGCTCTTGACAAGTGCTCTCATCATATTTCTTGCAAAGTCAAGGTGAGAGATATAGGTCATGGGGCCGTATTTTGAGAAGCGTATTCTGACGGAACGGACAGCGGGAGCCGTTGTATCTCTGCCTTCGGGCTTTTCTCTGTTTTCTTCGGCTGAAGGAATAAAGGAGTCGCCTTCGTTTTTTTCGCTCTTGTTTCCGGGACAGTAGGTACAGTATTCTGTCTTTGCATTTTTGTTTGCACCGCATCCCGAACACTTTTCCTTGCAGGAGGGAGTTGTGCTCGCCTTTTCAGCCTTATGCTTTTCGCTGAGAAGGAAGGATTTTGATACTCCGCAGTCGATAACGTCCCAGGCAAGAATTTCGTCTTCACCGATATTTCTGTTGGCATAAAAATAAGGAGAGAGACCAACGTCTTCGATGGCCCTTATCCATGCTTCGTAATCGAAGCACTCTGCCCATGCACAGAACTTCATTCCTCTGTTGTGAGCTTCAAGGAGTGCCTTGCCGAGACGTCTGTCACCTCTTGCAAAAATTGCTTCAAGGTGAGATATTTCCGCATCGTGATAGTTGTATCTTATTTTTTTGTCTGTTTTAATCTTATCAAGAAGGAACTGCTGTTTTTCTCTAAGTTCTTCAAGGGTGTTCTGACCTACCCATTGGAAAGGGGTATGGGGTTTGGGTATGAAGCAAGCGACGCTGAGTGTTACCTGAGGCTGTTTCTTCTTGTTTCTTTCGGGAGTTCTGTAATATTCTTCAACGACGTTAGAAGCGAGGTGCTTTATTCCTTCGATGTCCTCATAGGTTTCATAGGGCAGACCGTCCATAAAATAGAGCTTCACCTGACTCTTGCCCGATGCAAAGGCAAGGTGACACGCTCTCAAAATTTCTTCTTCCGTTACGTTTTTATTGATAACGTCACGAAGTCTCTGACTGCCCGCTTCGGGAGCGAAGGTCAGCGTACTTGTACGGACAGCGGAGATCTTATCGAGAAGCTCCTTTGTAAAGCTGTCGGCTCTGAGAGACGGAAGCGAAAGATTTATTTTTTCATCGTTTGTCCATTCAAGGAGTCTGTCTGTAAGCTCGCCCACCTTTGAATAGTCACTTATGGAAAGAGAGGAAAGGGATATTTCTTCATATCCCGTGTTTGCCGCATAGTCTCTTGCAAGCTCGCAAAGACGGGAGGGTGTTTTCTCTCTTACAGGTCTCATTATGAAGCCCGCCTGACAGAAACGGCAGCCTCTTATACATCCTCTGAATACTTCGAGGGTCATTCTGTCGTGAACTGTTTCTATAATGGGGAGGGTCGGGCAAGTGGGAAAATAAGCTTTATCAAGATCCCAGACGACTCTTTTTTCAACCCTTGCGGGAACACCTTCAACCGCAGGTTCAAAAGAGCTTATCGTTCCGTCTTCATTATATTTAACCTCATAAAGAGACGGAACGTAGAAGCCTTTAAGCTCCGTTGCCGCACGGTAAAGGAAATCCTTTCTGTTATACGTGCCGCTTTCCTTCATTTCAATCCAGAGTCTTGAAAGCTCGGGAAGTGCTTCCTCGCCCTCTCCGATAGAAAATATATCAATAAAATCAGCAAGAGGTTCGGGGTTATAGGTACAATGCCCACCCGCAATAACGATGGGGGCATCATCATTTCTTTCAGAGGAAAGAAGCGGTATTCCCGAAAGCGAAAGCATATTGAGAACGTTTGAATAGGAAAGCTCGTAGGAGAGCGAAAAGCCGACCATGTCGAAATCGGAAACAGCGTCTCCGCTTTCAAGTGCATAGAGAGGAATGTTTCTTTCTCTCATTTCCTTTTCCATATCAAGCCAGGGTGCAAATACTCTCTCACACCACACGTCCTCCATTTCATTGAGGACTCCCGACAGGATCTTAATACCGAGATTGGACATTCCTATTTCATAAGTGTCGGGAAAGCAAAGTGCCCATCTCATTTTTACGGCAGACTTGTCTTTTATTATGCTGCCTGTTTCACCGCCGGTATATCTGCCGGGTCTTTGTACTTTAGTTATAAAGCTTTTTATATCTTCTCTCATAATTCAAACGGGCGAAAGCAAAAGCTCCGCCCGCCCCTTTCAGAATTTTATCTGACCAACGCCTTGGTGGTTATTGCCATAGGTATGAGCCAGAACAGATGATTTACAAGGGCAAATACGGATCTTAATGAACCGACGTTGCCTGTAAGAAGCACAACGGCAAGTATGATTACCGTTATTATTGTTGCAAGAAGTCCGATAAACGACGTTGTACGTTTAACCTCAAGCACCTTGTCACAGTATGTAACAGTACGCAGAAGTGCTCCTGCACTTCCTCTTGCTACGATACCGCTGTCCGAACGTTCAGTCTCACAAGCAACCTCATCGAGACTCGCATAGCGGATAACTCTCATGGGGTACTTGTCTATCTTCACACGGTGCTTTATCATTTCTTCGTCAATGTTGGGGTCAAGGGTCTTGACACACACGGACATTCCGCTTCCTGCAAGCTGTTTTACTATATATTCAAAGTCGGAATCAAGTGTGTAGAGAATGTTCATCTTTGCAACGGGCTTACCCTTGAATGCCATATACATAACGGAAACGTCGATGTCAAAATCGTCATCGTCATTTTTGATCTCGTCGGGAATTTCAATGCCGAGAGTTTCAAGATCGTATGCTCTGCCGAAAATAATTGACTTTCCGTTGACTTCGGTCTGAATAAAGCCGTCTCCTATACCTGTGAGAAGGACATCCTTGGAATATCCCATCTCCATGGTTGCAAGCTCAAATATATCAGCAAGAGGGCCGCCCGTTTTGGCAAATACGCTTGCCGCATAATAAAGAACTCTGTCA
Source organism: Eubacteriales bacterium (assembly GCA_045535205.1). GTDB lineage: Bacteria > Bacillota > Clostridia > Oscillospirales > CAG-272 > RUG14199. Next base: position 13,919 of record JAZSLF010000001.1, on the reverse strand, counting down.
AAGCGGTAGTTATTATAGATCTTGATGTTCTGAACCTTAACACCGACTGAGGGGAACACAAGCTTATCGTCAAAGGAAATAACAGATGCACCGGAGTATTCCTCAAGTGAATTTTCGCCGACGATCGTACTGTCGTTTTCGTAGGAGTCGAGGTTTGCTTTATAGAAGGGGAACGAGTAGCTGAACAGAACTGTAACGGGAACTGCCGCAACAAATGCGGTGTAGCCCAGCGAAACACAGTCAACCACCGTATTATTCATCATTCCCATATAGCCACCGAGAAGTGCTGAAAGAGCGAGGGTCAGAAGGAGGCACATGAAAATAATTGCACTGTTTGATTTATTCGCACTTTCGGTACGGTAAAAATATCCGTCGATAAAGGAGGTCTTTTCGATCTTGAGCACGTCGCCAAGCTCTTCTCCGTCACTTCCGAATGCCGCAACCTCCATAGTTGCATCCTTTGAGGAAAGGCGTCTGAGTGCAAACTTGGGCTTCTTTGATGAAATAACGTTGAAGCTGAATATTTCTCTTTTTATTGTGAGGTAAGCGTAAATGAGTGTCATAACGGAGCAGAATGCAACGGGAAGATTGAACATTACAGGCTCTGCGGGAGGTGTTGCCGTCTTTGCTATCATTACGCTGTATGCAAGGGAGAATACCGATGCTATCGAGAGGATACTCTCGGGAACAGGCTTTCCTTTGAAAAGTCTTGCAAAGCCGAAGAATATCTGATCGACAGCGGGTGCAAGACACAGAAGCAGAAGCTGAAGATCCACCATTACGTATACTACGGGGTATACAGCGGGATCGAGGAAGCTTGCAAATTGATAACCTATAACGGGAAGATTTTCAAAAACTAAAAGAAGAAGTGCAAAGATCACGGATATTCCAAGCTTGAATTTCATGGAAACGTATTCTTTTTTATACTTTGCCGAGATCTCTGCCGTCTGAGACGGATCTTTATATTCGTTATGAACGCTTCTGCGTTCCTTTTCCTCATGAGCTTCAACCTTTTCATCAAAGGTTCTCGTCATTCTGGAGACCTTCTTTTCGCCGACCTGCTTTTTCAGTTCGTCTTCGAGGCCGAAGGCAACAAGCAGATTTATGTCAGTTTCGGTGGTAGCACCGCTTTCAAGGTTATCGAGAGAGGCGTGAACAAATTCATCGTACTCATCTTCATTGGTTATCTCACCGTATTTGTCGGGAGTCTTTTCGGAGTATACTCTGGACTCTGCCGCAGGCTCAGGCTGTACGGTAGCTTCTTCTTTTACAGCCTCATTCTCTCCGGTTACGCTGAAGCCGCTGAGCTCTTCAATATCTTCAAAGCCTTCAATTCCGCCGAACTGTGCATCGTCTTCAGCCATAAGCTCTGCAATAAGGTCTTCGTCAATTATAAATTCTTCGTCATCCTGTGTGACAAAAAGCTGAATATCGTCAGCCGAAGCGGGATGTGCGTTTTCGTTGGAAGCAGGCTCTGATGCACTTTCATCAAAGCTGTCATAAGCTGAATAGTCCGCATCATCGAAAAGCTCTGTTCCCTCAGAGGAAGCGTTCACAGCTTCAGCACCAAAGAGGTCCAAAGCATCACCGTCTTCATCGTCGAAAAATTCAGCCGAGATCTCTGCGGAAATATCGTCGTATACTTCCCCGTCTTCTTCCTGAATTGCGTCCTCTCCGTCTTCATCAAGGAAAAGGAAAGAGTTTTTCGCTTCAACAGGCTCTTCCTTATCATCTGTACTCTCAAGGTAAAAGTCGTTGTTTACAGCATCAAAGCCTTTCTGCTTACGCTTTGATGCATCCTTCTGATGTGCATCGGCACTTCTCTTTTCTTCCTCAGGAAGATACTTATCAAGCAGTGCCTGTAGATCGAGCTCTTCGTCCATAAGCTCATTCTTGTTATTATCTCTTTTGTCCATTTTGGTCCGTCCTTTCTTCGTATTGCATCAAGTGCGTTGCATTCTTGCCGCATGGCAAAGAATTACGGAAGCCGCAGTTGATACATTCAGAGAATTAACTTTTCCGTACATGGGTATCGAAACCGTAAAATCGGATCTTTCTTTTATAAGTCTGCTGACCCCGAAGCCTTCGCTTCCGAGTACTATTGCACAGGGCCCTTTGAAATCAGCTTCATAATAGGGCGTTCCGCCCGCTTCTGCCGCAAATATCCAAAGTCCTGCTTTTTTCAGCTTTTCAATTGCATCCGCAAGGTTTGCCACTTTAGCTATTGCCATGTGTTCTATGGCTCCCGCAGATGCCTTCGTTACTATGGGAGTGAGTCCCACAGCTCGTCTTTTGGGAATTATTATACCGTGAACCCCCGCACATTCGGCACATCTTATCACAGCACCTAAATTTTGAGGGTCTTCAATACCGTCTGCGATAAGAATAAAAGGTGTTTCTCCTCTTTCCTTTGCTATTTCCAGTATCGATTCAATGTCGGTGTACTGCTTTTCAGCTGCAAGTGCAACGACGCCCTGGTGGTGTGTGCCGCCTGCCATACTGTCAAGCTTTGCATCGTTTACTTCAACGATAGGTATCTTTTTACTTACCGCTTCGGCTACTATAACAACTATAGAGCCTTCTCTTGCTCCGCTTTTGACGTAGAGCTTGTCAACGCTTCGGTCGCTTCTGAGAAGCTCTCTCACCGCATTTCTTCCGACTACCGCACCGGGTATTCCTCCGTCACGGCTGTCTTCATCACGGTCATGATACTGCCCTCTTTTTTTACCGTCCCGCTTTCCGTTGTACGACTTCTTACCCTCCTTATTCTTTTCGGGAGTGTAAGTGCTGAAAGCATCGGCAATATCGGGTATTATATCGTCGTCATCATAGGACTCATAAGGAATATACTTGTTGTCATTCTTTTTCTTCTCGCTTACTCTTGCGTCATAGCTGTTCTTTTTATTAGAATGCTTATTCTTATAATAGGGCTTTTTATTCTTCCCGTTCTGTTCCATGTATCAATATCCTTTACCGTTTTTACAGGCTAAATCACATAATATCGCAATTATACTTATATATTATAACATAATAATATTAAAAAGTATATACCTTTTATTAATTTTATTTTATTTTTCCCGAAACTTGACGAAGAAAGAATTCTATACTATGTTTATTTGCTTTCTTTCAAACTTATTCCCACAGTTGTTTATTTTGATGCTTTCACAGTTAAGAAGATACATTATCAAAAAAATTAAGAAGGGGTATTCGCATACCCCTTCCCAATATGTTCCGTTGTTTGATTATTCCTGAGCGTTTTTCATTGCTGAATAGCATGCCTTACAGTATACGGGTCTTTCGCCGCTTGGCTGGAAATTAACCACAGCTTCTCCTCCGCACTGTGCACATACGGTCGTGAAAAGTTCTCTGGGAGCTCTGTTTGCATTTTTGCGGGCATCACGGCACTTCTTGCATTTCTTAGGATCATTCTGATATCCTCTTTCTGCATAGAATTCCTGCTCGCCTGCGGTAAAAATAAATTCTTCACCGCATGAGTTGCATACTAATGTCTTGTCTTCAAACATTTTGTACCTCGCTTAAAGTATAAAAAATTATTTAGCCCCAGACGGATTTAAACCGACACCTTTGAAACCAACGCTCTCATTAAGCTATATGGGCATATTAAACTGTTTAATCTGCGTACCTCAGCTTCAATAAATACGCTTTATCTTCTCTTTACTTCTGAATACCGCATTATTTACGGATTTTTCATCCTTGTTAAGCTCCGAGGCTATTTCAGCCGCACTGTAACCCTCAACATATTTTGAAAAAACCGTATACTCATATGATGAAAGATTCTCTCTGAGCGTCAGCATAACACTTTCTTTGTCACCGCTGACGGAAAAATCGGCAAACATAGTTTCAAAGGTGTGTTCCCTGCGAAGCTTTTCCACCGCCTTCTTCTCCTTCTTTTCTGCACTGCGGAGCTTTCTCAAAACAGAAACAGCACAATTTTCAAGACAACGCTTTGCGTACATTCCGAACGTAACCTTTTCCTGTTCCGTATCAAAGCCTATGCAGGCACGGTACAGGGCAAGAGTGAGATCCTGTCTGAGATCGGAGTCGCAATAATCCGTATACTTTTCAAAAGACATCTTGAATTTATTGCACACCCCGCCGACAAGCGGTTCAAACTGCATCATTATTTCTTCAAAAGCCTCGTCGTTCCCTTCACGTGTATTCAAAATAAGAAGGTTCAGTTGTTTATCCTGCATATCCGCTCCGGTTGCGATAATTCTTTTAATGGTGCTAATGCACTATTTTATAAAAATAGTATATCATATTTTACAAAAATGTCAAGATATTTTTAAAATTCTTCCCGCAACAGCATTATATTGTTAACTATTTTAAAAAAGCAAACTAAATAATTATTAAGGGGAAGCTTTTCGGAAAGCTTCCCCTCGAATTTATTTTGATGCAGATGCAGCATCTGATTTCTTGCCTGCAAGCAAATCTCCGATGCCCTTGGAGTCTTCCTCCTCTTCAACAGGAAGAACCTCTATTTTCACTTCGGTTATACGTCTTGCCACAACCTCCGTGATTTCGATCTTTAAGTTTTCATACTCAAATGTCTCTCCCTCAACCGGAATATGACCGAGCTGCTCCATTATCCAACCGCTGACCGTATCAGCCTCGCTGTCCTCACATTTTATCTTGCAAAGGTCACACATTTCATCAAGGATGACCGTACCCTGAAGAAGATAAATGTTGTCGGATACCTCTGTCACCTCTTCAACGATCTCATCGTGTTCATCCCATATCTCACCGACAAGCTCTTCAAGAATGTCCTCCATTGTTACGATGCCTGCCGTTCCGCCGTATTCATCAACAACAATGGCGATATGAGCCTTTTCCTTCTGCAATTCTCTGAGAAGACTGCTTATTTTAAGAGTGGGAGTTACGAATACGGGCTTCTGGAACATTTCGCCGAATGACTTGCCCTCGTCAATTCCTTCATGGAAATCCTTCTGATGTACAATACCTACTATGTTATCGAGAGAGCCTTCATATACGGGAAGTCTTGAATATCCGGATTCCGAAAATACCTTCGTTATTTCCTCCTCTGTAGCACCTGCAGAAACTGCAATTACGTCAACACGGGGAGTCAGTATATCAAGTGCCTGTCTGTCATCGAAAACTATGGCGTTCTGAATGAGCTCGCTTTCATGCTTGTCAAGCCCGCCCTCGTTTTCCGCTTCTTTTACAATCGTCAAAAGCTCATCGTCCGTAATGGAGTCATCTTCTTCCGTTTTTGTAACCTTTGTGAAGATCATTGTCCACAGCGAGAATAAAAAGCAGATGGGAGTTAAGATTATCATTAACAATTTGACAAAAGGTAATACTGCCATGGAAAAATTTTCGGGATTTCTCTTGGCAATGCTTTTGGGAGTTATCTCGCCGAAAATGAGCACAACTACGGTGGTCACAACGGTAGAGATCGTTGCTCCGTACTCTGCACTTACTTCATTTACAAAAAGAATGGTTGCAAGTGAAGCAAGGAGTATATTTACTATATTGTTACCGACCAGAACGGTGGTAAGAAATTTGTCGTATTTTTCCACTATGCCGTATACTGCGGCCGCTTTCTTATTGCCGTTTTCAGCAAGGCTCAAAAGCTTGATTTTATTTATAGAACTGAATGCTGTTTCAGTTGCAGAAAAGAACGCAGACAAAATGATACAAAGTATCATTATGAAAATGTTCATAATATTATGTTTTCCTCCTAAAAAATATAAATTGTGCTGTGCTTTTTACAAAAGACTAACACCGATATATACGAAGAAAACGTCTGCTTCCGTTTCGGGTTATTCGTTTTATGTATTCATTCACAATAACGTTACGGCACCCGAAATAATCTGCAGGTAAAGGAACGTCGTCCATGTTTTGCACATTCTCCTTCCATTATAATAGCACAAGTATATCACACTTCATATAAAAAATAAAGGGGTTTTACAAAATCTTTTTCGACAAACAGAAAAAATAAACGGAATTTTTGGTTTCTTTTGCTACATCAGCTGTTGTTCATTGATTATCAGCTTAAATTCAAGTCCCAATTTTTCCGATGCCTTACGGCACATTATCATTCTTTCCAGGAATATTTCAAAATAATCCATTATGGTTCCGAATCTTGTATCTATGCTCAATTTCAGTTTTATAAGAGTCCTTGCTTCGTTTATCTTCAGAACAGACTCCTTTACGGAATAGTTTACCCTGTCGTGTATATCAAATTTTATCTCATCAATATTTCTGACACGGCTGCGTCTGACATCTGTTTTATCTCCTAATATGAGAGCTGCCGAAACAGCATCCACAGGGACACCCGTACCCTCATCGTGATTACCGATAGCGGTCACAACAGTTGCTATATCCTCCGAGGGCATACCGAGATTATCAAGAATTCTGAAAGCCATTACGGCACCGCTTTGAGAATGCTCTATTCTGTTTACGAGATTTCCTATATCGTGCAGATATGCAGCAATTTTTGCAAGCTCAACTTCATGGCTGCTGTAGCCGAGTGTTTCAAGTATATAACCCGCAGTTTCAGCAACCCTTCCCACGTGAGCAAAACTGTGCTCCGTATATCCGAGAGCGTTTAATGAGGCATCGGCTCTCGATATATATGTTCTTATATCTTTATTATTCTTTATTTCTTCAAACGTTATCATTTTCTTTTCCCTTCTTGTTTTTCTCTGTCACGGCTTCGTTTTGCTCTATCCTCTTAAAGCCCATACCGAGCACCTCTGTTGCATCTGAAAGAATCATGAAGGCTGTCGGATCCTCCTTTTCAACGACCTTCTTAATGAGGTATTCCTCATGTCTCTTCACCACACACATGAGTATTTCTTTGTCCTCGCCCGTATACCAGCCGTTTCCGTGAAGCACGGTTATACCTCTGTTCAATTCATTTGAAATAGCGGCAGCAACCTTCTTGTGATCTGAGGAAACGATAAAAGCAAGCTTTGCTCTTTCTGCTCCTCCCATTACGGCATCTATGGAAACGCTGTAGGCAAATATGGAAATTGCGGAATATATTATTCCTTCGTAATTCTTCATTACAAGTGCCGAGCCCACAACTACAATAACGTCAATTAAAAGGATAATTCGTCCTGTTGTTAGATTTCTGATCTTCCGTTTCAAAAGAAACGCCGTAAGATCACTTCCTCCGGTGGTAAAGCCTCTTGTAAGCATAAGCCCCGCGCCGCTTCCGAGAATTGCTCCGCCCAAAAGTGCACATAAAAAAGGATCATCAAGAGTTACAGGCAAAAAAGTGAGCAGGTCTATCATCACAGAGGATACGGCTATACCCGCAACCGTTTTAAGCATTGCACGAACACCGACGACTCTCATATTAAAAAATAAAAGAGGAATGTTCATAAGCATTATCATGACACCTATGGGAATGGAAGGAAACATATAATTTATTGTAGCGGAAATTCCCGTTATTCCTCCCATTACTATTTTTCCGGGAGACAAAAACATATTCATCGCAACACCGAACAGTATCGCTCCGCCGAAAAATGACACCCATGTGGAAAATGCATCATAAAACTTTCTGTTTTTCATAATCATTTAAATCCTTCATGATTTTTTACTGTATATATTATAATGCCCATTTCCAAAATAATCAATATGAATTTATGTCATAGAGCACATCTTCTTTTCATAGATTTTACTGTAAATCATATTACAAGGAGAATAAAATGAAGGAAACACCATATCTGCCCGAGGGCTTACTGCTGAATACAAACGAAAACTCTTTTTACCTTTCTTCGCCGAAGATGCTGGAAAAAGCCATGAGAGAACAGATAATTCTTGAGGGCATAGCAAAATACTGCAGAGGAGACAAACTTGAATTGTACGTCGATCTGGGCTGTGCTGTCGGCATCATTCCGAAAAGTGAAGCCGCACTTGAAAAAAACGGTGAAGATGAGCCACGTGATATTGCGATCATAACGAGAGTCGGTAGACCCGTATGCTTTGTGGTAACCGGAATAAAAGAAGAAAACGGTCAGGTGATTGCCACACTTTCAAGAAAGCGGGCACAGAAAATGTGTCTTGAAAATTATATTTCAACGCTCGTCTGCGGTGATATTATTCCCGTTTCCGTCACGCATCTTGACCCCTTTGGTGCATTTGTCGACATCGGATGCGGTATCATTTCCCTGCTCAGCGTCGACTGTATTTCAGTTTCAAGAATATCACACCCCTCCGACAGACTTCGCAAGGGTGACGTTCTTTTTTCCGCTGTCAGATCAATTGACCGTGAAAGCGGAAGAATATATATGACTCTAAAGGAGCTTCTCGGCACCTGGGAGGAAAATGCGGCTGAATTTGAGATCGGAAGCACGGTTATGGGATGTGTCAGAAGCATTGAAGATTACGGGGTTTTCGTTGAGCTTTCGCCAAATCTTGCAGGTCTTGCAGAAAGATACGACGGTGCTGAGCTTGGTGATATTTGTGCCGTATACATAAAAAATATTATCAGAGAAAGAATGAAGGTCAAGCTTTCGATCATAGATTCATACAGACGAAGCACCGAATTGCAGCCTCTTAAATATTTTATCGACGGAAACCGCATACACCATATATCCCATTGGAAATACTCGCCCGATGGGTGCAGAAAGATCATCGAAACTCATTTTTAGACAATTGAATAAAACGCATAAAACAACGGAGACTGTCCCATAAAGACGGTCTCCGTTGTTTTTCCGTTTAATATTCCATACAGGCATAGAAAAGATTTCTGAGTCTGGGATTTGTAAAATACTCCTGATTGTTCTGCATATGATGTGCGTAGAACAATGCCGCATTTCTGTCGGGGTCAATTATGATAAAGCCGCCTGCCGCACCTGTCCAGCCAAATTCTCCTATAGACGAAAGTGAGCCTGACTTTGCAGGATTCATATGAGTTCTTACGCCGAGTCCGTAGCCGTAGCCTGCAAGGGCATCCCAATCGTACCATTTGATAACCTCTTTATCGAGACAGTTGGTTCTCCAAAGCTCAATGGTGTTTTCGGCAATGATACGCTTTCCGCTGTCCGTTACGCCGCCACCCGCAATAACCTTTGCAAGCAGAGCTATATCGGAGACTGTTGAAATGACGCCGGCACCGCCGCTGTCATATTCGTCGCCGAAAACAGCCCAGTTACCTTTACCGATAGGCTTATAGGTAACTGTCTGATCATCAAAAACGTACTGCTGTGCCATTCTCGCTTCTATTTCTTCAGCAGGAAGATGGAAGTATGAGTTTTTCATTCCCACGGGTTCAAAAATATTTTCCTTTACATAATCGGCAAAACGCTGTCCCGTAAGTTTTTCGACAAATGCCGCAAGTATATCGTGACCGAGTCCGTAGCACCATCTTTCACCGGGTTCAAAAAGAAGAGGAGTCTCTGAAAGAGCCTTTGCCATCTCCATTGTCGAAATACATCCGTCAGGGGACATTCTCGCCTTTATCTGTTCGGTCTCAAGGTTATAGTCATAACCGCAGGTCATCTGAAACAGATCTCTGACCTTTAAATACTTTGTCGCCTTTACTACCTCTGAGGTTCCGTCATCGTATCTTTTCAGAACCTTCATATCCGAAAACTCGGGCATATAGTAATCGAGAGCGTCATTGAGATGATATTTGCCCTGTTCAAGAAGCTGAAGTGCGGCAAGGGTAGTTACTATCTTCGATATGCTGTACATAAACATCAGCTCATCGCCCTGCATCTTAATTCCCTTTTCAACGTCAGCATAGCCTGCTGAATGCTCGTATACCTTTTCACCGTTTACGTAAGCAACGCAGGTGCTTCCCGGTATTCTCCAGCTATCGCTCATCCAATTCTGAAATTCACGCAGTTTTGTAAAATCCATTTTTATCTCCGTTAATTTATTATCATTCGAGAATGTATACTCTTGTGCTTCGCCAGCCGAAGCCGTTAAAGGTTCCCGCCGGATACCAAAGGTCTATTTTATTGCCTTTAATTGAACCGCCCGTATCTGCGGCTATTCTGTAGCCGTAGTCTCCGCTTCCGCCGGTTACGACACACTTGGTTCCGAGAGGAATGACTTTGGGGTCTACCGCCATCACAGACGTGCTTGTAGGAAGACCGGAAGCTGTATTTCCGACGATATTATAAACCGTTGCCTTCACATCTATATAATATGAATAATTATAGGTCTTTCCCTGAGACGTAACTGTTCCGCCCACACCTCTGTACATAACTCTTGTAACAGGCTTTGTAGTAACAGCCTCGCTCACAAGCTCTCTCGACTCCTCAACACCATTGACAAGAGTCAGCTTATAGGTATATGTCTTTACACCCTTTTTGCCTTCCTTGTTAAGCTTTGTCGTTCCTTTAGGGATGGTTCTTACGTCTATATATTCTGTTTCATAGGGTACTGCTTCCTGCGTTGATACCGTATCGTAGGTTATTGTCTGAATATCGACGATACTATCCTCAACAAGCACATCCTCGCTCGTCATCGAACACCTGTTGTCCTCGTCCACCGTAATTCCCAGCTTATCCATCAATGCACCTACTGTTGTTTCCGTAGTTGTACAGATGATCTCAGGACTTTCATAAAAGGTGAACTTCACGCTGTATCGCTCAGAGGTAAGATACTGTACCTCGGTGCTTGCTGTAACCATGCTTTCCGCAGGAGCTTCAAGAGACATTATTCCCGCCGTAACATCGGGAGGAACAAATTCCTCTTCTCTGTTTACGTACAGATATGTACCTGTAGCCACCGCCGCAGACAGAAGCAAGGCAAGTGCCGAAATTACTGCGGCAAGTCCTTTTCTTTTGACTTTTTTTGTTTTTTTCGCTGTCTTTTCTTTTTTAACAGGCTCTGCCGTTTTAAACTGTGCCGTATTCATCACGGGTGCTGTCGCTTTAGGCTGTGCCGTATTCATCACGGGTGCTGCCGCTTTAGGCTGTGCCGTGTTCATCACGGGTGCTGTCGCTTTAGGCTGTGCCGTATTCATCACGGGCTCCGTTACATAACCGGATTTCAACTCTGTCTTTGACGAAACGGTCTGTTTAAGGGGAGCATCAACAACTACACGTGTTTTATTCTGTGCAGTTGAAAACTGAGGCTTTCCCATAAGCTCCATTTTAAGCTTTTCTCTATTGCTTTCTGCATTTGACGACGGCTTAAAGACTTGATCATTATTGTCGGTACTGTTTGAATGAAGTTCAGCCATCGCACGTTTGGATGCGTTTGCTCGTTTCTTCAAATGTTCCACCACCTGACTGAAAATTGGTTTGATATGAGATAAAACCAATGATGAAAGAGGGTTTTCGCTCTCCTTGATTTTTGCCCATACATTGTTATTATACTACATTTTACAGTAAAAATCAACCCCTGCGTTTTTCATGGCATTTTTCATGCTGTTTCAGACAATATCAAATTAATTTTTCAAGGTTGGATTTTAATGTTGAATAGCTTGAAAAAATATGATAAAATATATAAAAATAAAATTCCGAGAGGTATGAATTATGTTTCCCAGAACCGAAGTCGGCGGGATCTCCGTTTCAAGAATGATCGCAGGAACAAACTGGATCGCAGGCTACAGCCACAGAAGTGCAAGTGCCGATAACATGATAAAAGAAAGACACAGCACCTCGAAAACAATCGTTCCCATGTTTGAAGCCTTTCTCTCAAGAGGAGTTGACACGGTCATGGCTCCCTTCGGTATGAATCCTCATATCGTTGAAGCAGTTCACGCTGCCGAAGAAAGCTGTAACCGTCCCATGATAATGGTGGATACTCCCGTTGTCAACGTTGACGACACCCCCGAAGCGAGACGTGAAGCTGAGGCTACAATAAAAGAGTCTGCCGCAAGAGGAACAAAAATATGTCTTATCCACCATTACAGTGCAGAACAGCTTGTAAACAAGAATAAGAGAACAATTGCAAGACTTGATGACTACACCAAGATGATACGTGATGCAGGCATGGTCCCCGGTCTGTCTGCTCATATGCCTGAGCTTGTCCTTTACAGCGACGAAAACGGATATGACGTTGAAACGTACATTCAGATATATAACTGCATGGGATTTTTGATGCAGGTTGAGATAGAAGCTGTTGCAACTATCATAAGAAGTGCAAAGAAGCCTGTTATGACAATAAAGCCCTTTGCCGCAGGAAGAACAACACCCTTTGTGGGCCTCAATTTCAACTATGCTACAATTCGTGACTGCGATATGGTAACTGTCGGCTGTTTCAACGAAGCTGAAGCCATCGAAGATATTGAGATCGGTCTTGCCGCCCTCGAAAGACGTATGCCTAAAATACAGGGAAGAAACAGTCCTGCCAAAAATCAAGCTGTTCTTCAGGGATAAAAAACAAAAATCACATAATATAAGGAGCTTTTATGACAATTCGTGAAATAATGGAAGACATCAAAAGTGACAGAAAGAAAAAAGTTGTCCTCGACACAGATGCTTTCAACGAGATAGACGATCAGTTTACAATTGCCGCTTGTTATTTTTCCGAAAAGGAAGAGCTTTTAGCAGTATATGCAGAGCATTATTCGCACGATTGGTTTCCCGACTATGCTTTGGGCATGGAAAAAAGCTATGAGGAGATTTGCAAGGTGCTCTCCCTTTGCAACAAGGAGCACAACATCCCCATACTCAGAGGAAGCAAAACAAAGATCGACGTAACAAATGCCCCTGTGGAAAGCGAAGCCGCAGAGCATCTTATTAAGCTTGCCAAAGAGAGCGATGAAATAATCTACGTTCTTGCCATAGGTGCCATAACCAACATTACATCTGCTATAATGCTTGACCCCTCCATAAAAGAAAAAATATGCGTTATATGGCTTGCCTGCTGTGATTTCACCTGTGTGACCCCACTTGATTATAATCTTGAGCAGGATTATAAAGCCGGTCAGATTTTATTTGACAGCGGCGTGCCGCTAATTATCGTTCCTGCCAACTGGGTCACGTATGCCCTCAAGGCCGACATTGATTTTGTAGGTGAGCTGAAGGGTCATAACCCTGCCTGTGACTACCTTTGGGAGCTTGGCGACACAGCATACCGAAATGCAGGAAGCTACTCGGAATGGAGAAGGACCATTTGGGACCTCGGTGCTCCTGCCGTTATCGACACACCCGAACACATTGAATACGATATTATCCCCTGCCCCATACTTAATGACGAAAAAAAGTTCGCCTTCGACGATACGAGACATGAGATCGCATGGCTTACAAAAATGGATAGAGATCCCATTATGAATTATCTTTGGGATGTTCTTAAAGGCGGCGGCAAAAACTGAACACAGTAGCTCCAAACAGAGTATTACAATTAAAAGAACCCCAAGTGCCGGAGAAGCACTTGGGGTATACTTTTATGTTCCAATGGTTTTCTACAAATGCAGAATTACTGCCATCTTATACCGTCCCATTCCCATCTGCCTGTAAAGCCTTCATCAAGCCATTCCATTGTATTGTAAATGTCTGCTTCGCTTTCGGGGAAGTTATTTGCGGCATAATGACCTGAGCCGTAGCTTGTAAGTCTGATCTCGTTATCTACAATATTGTTGTAGAGTCTTGCATAAGCTTCTTCATATTCCGCTCTTGCAGTTGCATCACCGTTTACATAGTCTCTTTCGTATGTTGCAGAGAGACCCATAAAGTCACAGTGCATACGGCAGAGCTCAAGTCTGTGAATATGTTCTTCTGTTGTTGCTTCTGCGAGGGCGTTTTCAAACAGCTGAGACATTGTCTTGTAGTTATCTCTGAAATATTCTTCATTGTAGAGGTTCCAGGGTCTGTCGTAATTGTTTGTCCAACAGCCGTTGGCATCACCTGCTGCGTGAGCCATTTCAAGATATTCTCTGATATATTCCCAGCCTTCGCCGTAGTAGATCATGAGATATTCGTTGAGAAGAAGTCGGAGGCCAAGCGGTCTTAGGAAGACAAGTG
>JAZSLF010000129.1:0-7338 GCA_045535205.1 Eubacteriales bacterium | reverse complement strand
GCATCTCCAAAGACACCTACAAAGCTGTAGAAGAAAAATTTGCAGCTTGGAAAGCTGAAGCTGAACAGCCTGTAGCAAAAGAAACTGAAGAAGTAGAGGTTTAAAATTACATAGTTTATAACACAAAACCCTCGGACATTTGTCCGAGGGCTACTGTTAATCCTTAATTCCCCTCAGCTGTGCCTTCGGGGTGCCCACTCTTGCCATAGCAAGAAGAGCTGTCATTTCCTCTTTTGAAAAAGCATCAAATCCGTTTTCAATAATATCTCCGGAGTTTACAAATTGCTGTATAAAGTAAAGAGGAACGTCTCCGAGCCATTTCCCTATTTTAAGAAAATCAGCGGCGGTGTGAAGTCCCTTTACCGCAGTTGTTCTGAACTCATAGGTGACTTTGGAGCTTTTGAGAATATAAATACTTTTTTCGATTTTTGAAATATCAAGATTTTTAACTCCCGATACCTTCGCATAAGTGTCGGGTGCTGACTTTATATCCATGGCTGCATGGTCGATAAGTCCCTCGTCAAGAAGCTTTTCAAGAACAGTAGGGGCGTATCCGTTGGTATCGAGCTTTACCTTGAAGCCGAGTGCCTTTATTTTTCTTAAAAAGCCGGCAAGGTCTTTCTGCAGGGTAGGCTCACCGCCCGTTACGGCAACCCCTTCAAGAATTCCCTTTCTGCTTTCAAGAAAAGAGAAAAATTCTTCTTCACTCATAAAAGGCTCGCTCTGTCTTTCGGACAGAACAAGGGAAGCGTTGTGACAAAAGGGACACCTGAAATTACAGCTCTGTGTAAATACGGTGCAGGCGGTATGTTCCGGGAAATCCAGCAAGGTCAGCTTCTGAAGACCGCCTATCTTCAATTTGTGCCACTTCCTTCAATTGCGGAAATGATCTCCTGTGCCTGAGATGCTTCTTTTGTCATTTCAAAGATTTCAAAAGCATCAAGACAGTCCTTGGCGTATGTGAGGATAGCATCCGTATCATCGCCTGCAGTTCCGTCGATGCAAGCGTTGTAGAACTGATACCAGTTGAGCTCATGGCCTTCGTGGAAAACGAAAAGAAGCGTTCTGATAATGGAGACCTGACGTGTGTTCATGTTTTCACGGTCAAGCTCTTCTGAGATCTTTTCGCTGTCCGGAATAATTGCAGGACCTCTGTGAATGTCCTCAGCAGGTTCATCTGAGACGTTTGCGGAGTATTCAATATCTTCTTCGCCTCTGTTTCCCGCCTGGTCAGCGAAGTTTTCGTAAACATCGTCAGCCGCTTCCTTGGGTGCGAGGTTTCCGATAAGCTTGGGAGCGATTATAACTGCACCTGCAACAATAACGAATGCAGCTGCGGCGGATACCCATTTGATTATGTTGTTTTTCTTTTTTGTCTGTTCTGTTTTTACTTTTTCCATAACTTTGTTTACAAATCCTTCCGGTAATTCTATTGAGTTTTCAGTTTTATTTTGATAATACTCCTCTGTTTTTGGGGAGTATTTATTTATCTTGTTTTCTTCCATAATATCAGCTCACTTTATTTATAGAATTTCAATTAATAAGACGAAAAGAATAGCTCTTTTGTTCCTTATTTTTTATCTGCCAAAAGATATTCTTCTATAGCTTTCTTTACAGTCTCTCTTGCACGGCTTATGCGGCTTTTGACGGTACCTACGGTAACACCCGTTATATCTGCGATCTCAAGGTATGTAATGCCCATAAGATCACGGTATATGATGGAAATTCTTTGTTCCTCGGGTAATGTGTCTATGATCCTTTCGATCGTTAGTGCCGTTTCCTTTCCGATGAGGGCTTCCTCGGGGGACAGGTCGTTGGAGGGAACATCCGAAAGTGCTTCTTCGGGGTCTTCCGATATTTCTTTTCTACCGTTTCTTTTTCTTATGAAATCAAGAACCGTATTCTTTGTTATTTTGTGAAGCCACGTGGCAAAGGAGCTGTCAGCCCTGAAGGAGCCTATATTCTTCCATGCCTTTAAGAATACTTCCTGGGAAATATCCTCTGCATCCTCTTTGTTTTTTACGTTTGCAAGGACAGTACCGTAGACAAATTTCTGATAAATAATAACAAGCTGTTCAAAGGCGGATGTATCGCCTTTTTTTACTTTTTTAACGAGAGAGAGAACCTCTTCGTCAGAATATTTTAACATAACCTTCTCCGTTGTTTCAACAATTGTATTTTTGCGTATCTGCGGGGAATTACCTTACCGTGTATTTTGTACCTTCGGGAGTGTCGGTTATGTCAACACCCATTTCGGAAAGCTCCGTGCGAATGGCATCAGCTGTTGCAAAATCTCTGGATTTTTTAGCTTCAAGACGCTTTGCGATGAGCTCCTCTATTTTAAGGGTAAATTCATCCTTTTGAACGTTCTGTGCGGCAGTCTCAGCTTCAGCCTTTTCCTTTTCAAGCTTTTCACAAAGATTTGCGGCAGCCTCAAGAAGACCGAGAGAGGTTACCTTTTCATAGTCTTCTATGAGGGCGAGCTTTGTCGCACCGTTCGTCTTTGCCTTGAATACGTTGTAGATCTCTGTGATACCGTTGGACGTGTTAAGATCGGAGCCTACTGCGGCCATAAACTGACCCTTGTATTTTTCAAACACCTCAGAGTCAACCTCACCGTCATTCTTCAGGGCAGCTATCTTTGCAACAAGCTTATCGTAAGCTGTCTTTGCATTGTCAAGACCTTCCCAGGAGAAAACGAGGGATTTTCTGTAGTGTGACTGGAGACAGAAAAATCTGTATACGAGAGGATCGTAACCCTTTTCTTCAAGAAGAGATACCGTGAGAAATTCACCCTTTGACTTGCTCATTTTACCGGAGTTGGTGTTGAGGTGAAGAACGTGGAACCAATGACGGCACCAGGGGTGGCCAAGGTACGCTTCACTCTGAGCAATTTCGTTTGTGTGGTGGGGGAATGCGTTGTCAATGCCGCCGCAGTGCAGATCAAGGTAGTCGCCGAGATGCTTTACGCTGATGGCAGAGCATTCAATGTGCCAGCCGGGATAACCGACGCCCCAGGGAGAATCCCATTTCAGCTCCTGATCGTCAAACTTTGATTTTGTGAACCAGAGAACAAAGTCGGTCTTGTTCTTTTTGTTATCGTCAGCTTCAACTCCTTCACGAACGCCGACCTCAAGGTCCTCTGCGTTGTGATTGTTGAAAACGTAATAATTTTCAAGCTTTGACGTGTCAAAATATACGTTTCCGCCTGCTTCGTAAGCATAGCCCTTCTTTATAAGAGTTTCTACCATTTCTATAAATTCGGGAATACAGTTGGTTGCAGGTTCAACCACGTCGGGCACTTTGATGTTAAGCTTTTTGCAGTCTTCAAAGAATGCATCTGTGTAGAACTGTGCTATTTCCATAACTGTCTTATGCTCACGCTTTGCACCCTTGAGCATTTTGTCTTCGCCTGTGTCGCCGTCGCTGGACAGGTGGCCTACGTCAGTTATATTCATTACACGGAAAACGTCGTTGCCTTCGTATCTCAGATACTTTTCAAGCACGTCCTCCATGATGTAGGAGCGAAGGTTGCCGATGTGTGCAAAATGATATACCGTAGGGCCGCAGGTATACATCTTTACCTTCTTTTCTTCGTGAGGAATAAATTCTTCCGCTTTTTTTGTAAGCGTGTTATAAAGCTTCATAGTGTTGCTCCGTTCTTAAACAAATATTGTATATACAGCCTTGATATAAGGCATTAATTCAAACAGCTGCCGTGTCCTTTTCGGGATATGCCTTTACCGCAAGGAAGCCGAGTGCAACGGAGATAACCGCAAAGGCAAAAAACAGAACGGCATAGAAAAGTGTTTCGTTGTTTTCAGGCATGAGCTGTACCACGTAGCTTCCCGCATTAAATCCGAAATGCAGTACCATGGGAACCCAGAGGGACGAGCTTTTTTCATAAAGATAAGCCATGAAAAGACCGAGTATTGAAGTGTATACGAATGAAATTATATTTCCGTGAGCGATACCGAAGATAACTGCGGAAATAATTGCCGCAGACGACGGAGTCAAGGCTCTCCTCATGGAGTTGTAGCAAAGACCTCTGAAAACGATCTCCTCAACCACGGGGGCACATATCGCAACAGCAATAAACTCAATAATTACGTTTCCTTCACCGATGTAGCTGTACATTTCCTCATATTTCTGTATAAGGCTTTCAGGCAGAGGAACGAAGGATTGGAAAAGCGAAACAGCGAAGTTGAGTGCCACACCCAAAAGAGCTATTCCCGCAAGAACAGGGAATGATGTTCTTTTAATTTCCGTTTCAACGAAAAGTCTTTTCTTTCTTATACGGAAGAAAATCATAAGAAGAAAAACTGTGAGTACGGCTGATATGATCGATATTTCGGATACGTGTGAAAGCAGATCCTGCTGCATCAGCTCATAAAGAGAGAGTGCGTTTTTTATACCGCCGTTTACAAGCACGTAATGAACGGTGAGGTATATTGCGTATATGGTAGAAGCAAAAGACTGAACGGCAAAGAAAAATAATACGTATAAAACGCCGATGCCGACTGACCCAAGCTTTCTTCCGAAGGAGTAGTTTTCATTCTGTTCTCCGTTGTAAACGGCACCGCATACGTTACAGTATTTAAATGCATCGTCGAACACGGAAGAACAATTGCGACATTGTTTCACGGAGATCCCTCCTCGTTTTGTGAATATAATAAATTGCTATTTTATATTATATAACAAAATAAAATAAAATTCAATACCAAAATAAAAAAAGGCGGCCCCCGGCTCTCATAAAAGAGAGCCGAGCCATCCGCTTAGAAGATTTATAAGAATACAAAGTGCTGTTCCGAAAAGTGTCGGATATACCGCCGAAAACAGAGTCCACTTTAAGCTGCCCGTTTCTTTTTTTATTGTCATTAAAGTTGTTGTGCAGGGGAAATGAAAAAGGGAGAAGACTACGGTGCAAAGGGCTGTTTTAATTGTCCAGCCGTTTGAGATAAGTACGTCGGAGACAAAGGCGACTGCATCGTTTTCGGGGAGAACACCTGACGAAAGATAACCCATGAGTGCAATAGGAAGAACTGTTTCGTTTGCGGGAAATCCGAGAATGAAGGCTGAGAGAATTATACCGTCGAGACCCATTATTCTGCCGACAGGATCGAGAAATCCGCTGATGTAAGAAAACAGGCTTGAGCCGTTCACCGTTATATTCGCAAGAAGCCATATCAAAGCTCCCGCAGGCACAGCCGCCGCCAAAGCTCTTCCGAGAACGAAAACTGTTCTGTCAAGCACAGAACGGATAATAGTCTTTGTCACCTGCGGTGCACGGTAGGGAACAAGCTCAAGAGCAAAGGAAGACACAGCTCCCTTTAAAACTGTTTTAGACAGTATTTTTGAGGAAACAAGGGTCACAGCTGTCGATAAAAGCAGAATGAGAAATAATACCGTTGCCGCCGCAAGACTTTCCGCAGCACCGCTTTTTGAGCTTGATGTGAAGAATACGGCACAAATGGTCAGAATAGCAGGGAACTTTCCGTTACATGGCACCATGCTGTTGGTTACAAGAGCTATAAGACGCTCCCGTCTTGAGTCGATTATACGACAGCCCGTAACTCCCACAGCGTTGCACCCAAGTCCCATGCACATACAAAGAGCCTGCTTTCCGCAGCCTCCGCAGCTTTTGAAGCATCTGTCAAGGTTGAATGCAAGTCTCGGCAAATATCCCAGATCCTCAAGAAGAGTAAATAAAGGAAAGAAAATTGCCATCGGCGGAAGCATTACGGATATTATCCATGCGGTGACTTTGTAAACGCCGTCGCAAATGAATGAAGAAAGCTTTTCGGGACAGTTTAGAAAGCAGAGAAAAGAGGAGAGCTTATCTCCGATGTATAAAAATAAAGTGTGGAGAGCACTTGAGGGGTAATTTGCACCTCGGACTGTCAGCCAGAAAATAAAGATGAGCAGAAGTGTCATAATGGGAAAGGCTGTGTATTTACCAGTGAAAATGCGGTCAAGCAGATTGTCACGCTTAGGGCGGCTTTCCTTCGTTCGTCTGACTGCTTTTTTACACAGCTCATCGCAGGAGCTGACAAAAGCACTTGCCATGCCGTCTCTCGTTTTACCAACGTCGAGCCCGAAGCCTTCGGGGTCTGCGTAAAGAAGATTTGCCGCTTCGCTTCTTGGTTTTTCTTCTTTCTCCATGGCGGCAATACATTCTTCCGCCTCTGTCGGATATTTTGTTTTGTATACGGGTGTTCTCTGTCCGTTGTTTGCCCAATCGACACATAGCTCCGTAAGCCTTAAAACATCCCTTTTGCTTTTGGCACAGCCGCACAAAACGGGAACGCCGAGAAGCTCCCTTAGCTTTTCGGTATCAATGATGATGCCGCATCTTTTTGCTTCGTCGGCTAAATTGAAGAAAACAATTACGTTTTCCGTGAGCTCAAGTATTTGCAGGGCGAGAATGAGACTTCTTTCGGGACAGGAAGCGTCACAAACGACAATTGTCAGAGCATCCTTGCCCTTTAATATCTGCTCTCTGGCACAAACCTCCTCAGCTGAACGTGCAAACAGAGAATATGTACCGGGAACGTCGGTAACGTGAAATTTAAAGTCTTCCGTTGAAAATTCACCCGAAGCACATTCTACGGTTTTTCCGACCCAATTCCCCGTATGCTGTCTCATTCCCGTCAGAGCATTGAACAAAGTGCTTTTCCCAACATTAGGGGCACCCGCCAAAGTGACGGAAACTATCGTTTCCTCTTTTTCTTTTTTAAAAAGCTCAAACAGTTTCATTAAGTATATTGACCGTGCCCGCATCCTCCCGTCTGAGAGCAATAAGGGCTCCTCTCACAAGATATGCCGTCGGGTCACCGAGAGGACTTCTCATTACACATTCAACCCTTGAGCCCTGTGTAAATCCGAGATCAAGAAGTCTTCGTCTCATAGGCTGCGGCGTTGTGAGCGACAAAACTCTGCCCCATTCACCCGGCGATAGTTTATCAAGGGAAGACGTACCGTTTTCCGCTTCCCCCGAAATGTTTTTACAGCTTTCAAGTCTCATGTTCATTTCCTTTGCATTTCCTTTCATATGTACGTTTACACATTTTAATATCAATAACAGTATATGCCGCCGTTTGCAAGTTGTTATAACAGGCAAATCCGTATGGATCATTAAGGAAAAGCAGTTCTTTGAAAAAAATCAAAAAAAGGCTTGACAAGAGAAAAAAGACGTGATATAATACTAAAGCTGTCACGGAAGCATAGCTCAGTTGGGAGAGCACCTGCCTTACAAGCAGGGGGTCATAGGTTCGAGCCCTATTGTTTCCACCAGTATTGGCCCGGTAGTTCAGTTGGTTAGAACGCTAGCCTGTCACG
>JAZSLF010000020.1:0-6005 GCA_045535205.1 Eubacteriales bacterium | reverse complement strand
CTCAGACTGAAGACAAACTCGGTATAACGCAGATGTGAGCGAAAGAATTTGTATAAAACAAACTTTTCTTGATGAAACTATCTGACATTGAAAAGGCGGGCAAAAGCCCGCCACATCTGTGCAGGGGTCCTCAATAGCCTTCTCCAGCGGAGAAGTCTGGGGTCCTCAAGCTGACTTGTCAGCTTGGGGTTCTCAGAAGGGGGACCGCATTGTAGGGGTCCTCAAATTGCCTTCGGCGATTTGGGGTTCTCGCAGGCGGTGGATGAGGAGATCAAAGTTTTTTGCAAAGCTACATCAGTTAAGTTTTTCGGCGACTTGGGGTTATCTGCTTTTGGCGAGTTTTTCCCTCTACCGTAGTTAGCTATGGCGTGAACCCCAAACAGACAAGTCTGTTTGAGGACCCCTTAACGCCGACGAGGAAAAAATCGCCAAATCTACCTTCGTTTCTCTCAGTCTGGGTCAGAGTGTAGACTTTGTCTACACTCTGAGGGGGGAACTTTCTGCAGAAAGTTCCCCCTGATAATAATAAATCTTTGTTTACTTCAATTTTTTTCGGGCAATAATCCCTTTAAAGCAAATATTATTTCATAGGAGCATAAATATATGGTAAAAGGCTGTCAGAGAAGAATAATTCACATAAAGGAAACGGGAAGCCGTTATTTTGAGGAAGCTTACTTCATGCTCAAGCCGGGAACGGACTCATGCGAAGACGGCTGCGGTGAAATGATAGACGAAGCAATTCGTATCATAGGCGAAAGCCTTTCGGGAGGTTTGGGAAAAAGAAAGAAGAGAAGCTTTGCGTTCCGTTACCTTGCTGTTTTTGCCGCAGGAGCACTTGCGGGTGCAGTTATATTTTTTCTTTCGTGGCTCCTTATGTTTACAGTTTGTTTGTAAAAGTGATGTTGACAATACGGCAGATTGTGGGTATAATTATAAAAGCGAAATAGTTCGGAAATAATTCTTATTAAATTAATTTACTACAGGAGCTTTTATTTACGGCCAGAGAAACGGAGTCCGCCGCCCTCGGACGCCCCGTTACAGTCTGACCTTACTTTTCATTATTATTTTGCTGCTCTGCTCTACATATTGCAGGAACAAAAAAGCTTCTTTATGAAAGGAAGGCTACATGAAGAACAAAACAAAACTTAAAATAATGCTTTTGGGCGGTCTTTGCGAGATAGGAAAAAACCTTACCGTTATCGAATACGGAGACGATATTCTTATCATTGACTGCGGGCTTGCGTTTCCCGATGAAGATATGCTGGGCATTGACCTTGTAATTCCCGACATATCATACCTTGAAAAGAATAAGGAAAAAATAAGAGGTATTCTGCTGACCCACGGTCACGAAGACCATATAGGAGCGATCCCCTACGTGCTCCGCACCATCAATCCCCCAATTTACGGTACGAGACTGACTCTCGGTATTCTTGAAAACAAGCTTGCCGAGCACAAGCTTGAGAAGACGGTAAAGCTTGTGAACGTAAAAGACGGCACGAAATTAAAGCTGGGTGTCTTTGAAGCTGAATTTATCAGAGTAAACCATTCTATTGCCGATGCCTGCTGCATAGCTATACGCACTCCCGCGGGTGTCGTTTTCCATACGGGTGACTTCAAGCTTGACGTGTCTCCCATCGGAAGCGAAATGATGGATCTTACGAGAATAGGCGAATACGGCAGAGAAGGTGTCCTTGTAATGCTCTGTGAATCGACCAACGTTGAGCGTTCCGGCTTTACACCCTCGGAAAGAAAGGTCGGCTCCTCTCTTGACCAGATATTCCGTTCCAACACAGACAAGAGAGTCATTGTTGCCACATTCTCCTCAAACGTTCACAGAGTTCAGCAGATAATCGACGTAAGCGTTAAGTACGGCAGAAAGGTTGCCATTACGGGACGAAGCATGATAAACGTTGTAGGTGCAGCCGTAAGGCTCGGCTACATGAACGTTCCCTCGGATACGCTCATAGACATAACGGAAATAAACAAGTATCCTTCAAATCTTATAACCATAGTGACAACAGGCTCTCAGGGCGAGCCCATGAGTGCCCTTTACAGAATGGCATTCTCCGACCACAGTGTAGTATCGCTGTCCTCAAATGACCTTGTTGTTCTGTCCTCCCACGCCATACCCGGAAACGAGGTACTCGTAGGAAGAATAGTAAACGAGATGTACAAGAGAGGAGTCAACGTATACCATGATGAAGCGGAGGTTCACGTTTCGGGCCACGCCTGTCAGGAGGAGCTGAAGCTGATGCACGCTCTTGTAAAGCCCAAGTATTTTATTCCCATTCACGGTGAATACAGACATCTTATGCAGCACAAGGAGCTTGCTCAGTTCATGGGAATGCCGGCATCCGATATATTCGTTATGAATATAGGCGAGGTGGTGGAATTTGACAGAGAAGGCGGTGCCAAAAGGGCAGGAAACGTTCCTTCGGGTCAGGTATTCATTGACGGCTACGGAGTGGGCGATGTCGGTAACATCGTGCTTCGTGACCGCCGCCACTTGTCACAGGACGGCATAATCATCGTTGTTGCCGCTGTTGACGAGGTGATGGGTGAGCTCGTTTGCGGTCCGGATATTATTTCGAGAGGCTTCGTCTACGTCAGAGAGTCTGAGGAGCTTATGGAGGAAGTAAGACTTCTTGCGGAAAGTGTCTTCAACGAGACCATTGAAGACGGTATTTTTGAATGGAATCAGATAAAGAACAACGTCAAGGACACGCTGACAAAGTATATTTACAGCAAAACGAAGCGTAAGCCCATGATACTTCCCGTTATCATGAATGTGTGAGGTAAGATATGGTAAAGCATATAATTTTATGGACTCTTAAAGACGGAGTCGACAAGGATAAGGTAAAGAGAGAGGCGAAGGTGCATCTGGAGGCTCTGAAGGGCAAAATTGACGGCCTTATTGATATAGAGCTTATAACCGAACCCCTGCCATCGTCAAACTGCGATATGATGCTTTATTCCGCCTTTGAAAGCGAGGCGGCTCTGAAAGGCTATGCCGTTCATCCCGAGCACGTTGCGGCGGCAGACGGTTACGTCAGACCCTATACAGCCACAAGACTTTGCATGGATTTTGAAAATTAAAAAACAGAGAGATAGAAAAATGTTAAGAGATATTATAAGTGATAAAAGAGATCTGTTTCCCGCCGGCTGTCACACCGAGCTGAGAGCACAGATAAACAGAACAAGAAGCGTAAGTATTCTTTCGGGAAATCTTACGGGAAATTCAAGAGTTGAAGTATCGGGAGTGAGTGCCCGTGTCTACAAAAACGGTGTTTGGGGCTTCTCCTCTGCGGCTGCCCTGAACGATGCGGCGGCAAAGGACGTACTGACGGCGGCTGCCTCCAATGCGGCATTCATGGACAGAAGAATAAATGCGGCAAAGGGCCCTCTGCCCTTTTCAAGCGAAGGAAGCTTCCCTCTCAACAGAACTATTGAAGAGGTTCCCCAGGAGGTCTATATAGAATATCTCCGCCGTCTTGATGAATATATTGAAAAGAACTGCAAGGGACTCGTTTCACGCTCCCTTTCCATTCGTGAGGACTCCATGGAAAAGATGCTTATGGTAAGCGACGGCATGAATGCTCACACAGCCGCACCCAGAAGCTACGTTTATATATTTATGACTGCAGAAACACCTGACGGCACTCCCGTTGACGTGTTTACACCCATCGGGGGCAAGGGCATCTTCACCGAAAACTTTACGACTCCCGAAGCTCTTTTCGAGGAAGCAGATACACTTTACAAGAAAGTTATGGAAAAGAGAAACGGCGTGTGGGCAGAAGCAGGCGAAAAGACCGTTATTTTAGGCGGCGAGCTTGCGGGTATGCTTGCTCATGAGGCTGTCGGCCATACTGTCGAGGCCGACCTTGTTGCAGGCGGCAGCGTCGCTTCAAAGATGCTGGGCAAGAGAGTAGGAAGCGATCTTGTGAACCTTACCGACTTTGCAAACAAGGCTCTCGGCGGCGATTGTCCTCTCCCCGTTTACGTTGACGACGAGGGCACGAAGGCCGTTGATGACGTTATTATAAAAGACGGTATCCTTGTAGGATACATCAACAACAGAGAAAGTGCCGAAAAGTACGGTATGGAGCCCACCGGTAATGCAAGAGCATACTCCTTCTCCGACGAGCCCCTTATCCGCATGAGAAACACGGCAATTCTTCCCGGAAACGATTCTCTTGAAGAAATGATCTCCACAGTTAAAGACGGCTACTACATGATCGACACAAACAACGGTCAGGCAGATACAACGGGCGAGTTTATGTTCGGTATCAGCATGGGTTATGAGATCAAGAACGGCAAGCTGGGACGTGCGATCCTTGACACTACCCTTTCTGGTGTTGCCTTTGAAATGCTGAAAACGGTGGATATGGTATCAAACAACATGAGCTGGTCAAGCTCAGGCTTCTGCGGCAAAAAACAGCCCATGCCCGTAGGTCTCGGCGGTCCCGAAATCAGATGCCGCGCTATGATAGGAGGCAGATAAAATGTCAGAAAGAATTAATGAGCTTTTATTGATAACCGAAAAGGGAATGACAGAGCTTAAAGCTCTCGGTGCTGAGACCGCAAAGGTTTCCGCTTCAGTTTCCGTCACCCACGAATTTAACGTTGACTCAGGAGAATTCAGCCTTTTCAGAACTCTTTTTGACCGTTCTCTCTCCATGCTGGCAATAAAAGATGCAAAAAAAGGCGTATATGCCACAAACAAGACAGATGATGAAGATATAAAGGCGGCGGCTCTGCAGTGCATGGCTGTTGCCGAAAGTGCCACTCCCGATGAAGCCTGGGAGCTTGCACCCGACGGTGAGCACAAGCAATTCATCGAGGAAGATACGAAGGCAGACCTTGACCGTCTTTTTGAAAGAAGCGTTGAGCTTTTGGAGACAATAAGAGAAAAGCATCCCAAGATAATTGTGGAACAGATGATAATTACTCACGGCGAAAAAGAGAGTGTTTACAGAAACACAAACGGCGCCGTATACGAAACAGCAGAGGGCTTTTACGGTGTTGACCTTATGTTCTCCGGTCACGACGGCGAAAACTGCTCCTCCTTCTTCGGTGTCGGTGTTACTACCGAGACTCTTGACAAGCCCTTCTACGAGCTCGGCTCATTGAAGAAGGATCTTACAAGTGTTGAAAAACAGATAGTGACACGTGCCGTCGAGGGCAAATTTACAGGCACCATACTTCTCACACCCGATGCACTCTCAGGCTTTATGGGAAGTGTTATAGGTAACTTTGCAGGAGAAAAGACAGTCCTTGAAAAGACGAGCATCTGGCTTGACAAGGTTGGAAAAAAGGTTGCCGACGAGAGACTGACCGTCTCCTTCCCCATAGAAGCCGAGGGTATCGTGGGCAGAGACAATTTCACGGCAGAAGGCTTCCTCTGTGAAGATTTTACCCTCATTGACAAGGGCGTTCTCACAGCCTTCCCCCTCTCCCTTTACGTTGCCAACAAGACAGGTCTTTCCCCTGTCAAAAACAGCCTTGACTGTATGGTGATAACACCCGGCGAAAAATCCTTTGATGAAATAGTTAAGGGTATTGACAAGGGATTGTTTGTCGGCAGATTTTCAGGCGGTGCACCCGGTATTTCGGGTGAATTCTCCGGTATTGCCAAAAACAGCTTCCTTATCGAAAACGGAAAGATCACCGATGCAGTAAGCGAAACGATGATCTCAGGTAACCTGTCCGACATGATAAACAACCTCGTTGATATTTCCTCCGACGTTATCGCAGACGGAACCTCTCTGCTCCCCTATGCAGCATTCGGCGGTATCACGATCTCAGGTAAATAAGAATTAGATGGGGATGTAAAAAAAGTGCAGAGCGCATAAAACGAGAAAAAGCAAAGAAAACAGAAGAAAAAAAGAGAAGCAAAAGTTTAAAAAGCTCAAAAAAACAAAATATGGGTAAAATTTAAGTTTTATGCTATAAACAAACTTCGCCGCTCGACGTACCTTTGTACGCCTTCGGGTATCCCAAAACAA
>JAZSLF010000149.1:0-5823 GCA_045535205.1 Eubacteriales bacterium | reverse complement strand
CCGTGAATGGTAACTCT
Source organism: Eubacteriales bacterium (assembly GCA_045535205.1). Taxonomy (GTDB): domain Bacteria; phylum Bacillota; class Clostridia; order Oscillospirales; family CAG-272; genus RUG14199. Next base: position 5,806 of record JAZSLF010000149.1, on the reverse strand, counting down.
CTTCATCTTGAGAATATCTCTTGCGTTGATAATTCCGTCGCCTGTAAGGTCACCGATAAGAATAGTTTCTTCGGAGCCGATAGTGAGAGCTGCACAGTCAGTTTCGCTGTCGAATACGTATGCAACGTTATCGGGAAGAATTACTTCTTCGTAATCGTAGTAAGAGCCTTCTGCTACGGTTGTACGAAGTGTGCTGGTGTCAGAGCTTTTATGATTGAGGTATGTACCTTCGTCATCAAAATCGATGAAATTTGTTTCAACACCGCCTGAAGTTACCTTGAAATTATCAACAAAGATCTCTCCGGGATAACCTATGAAGATAAAATCATTTGTACGTGCAGAAACACCGGAGAAGGAAGCTGTTTCCGCGCCGTCAAGATAAACTGTAGCGCCTGCAGATGTAAACGCAACTTCTACTTTTCTCCAATGAGTTGCTTCAACCGCACCCCAGGAGTATGCAACGGAAGTTCCGCCTGCTTTGATCGTTGAAGCGTTGAGAACGATCGCACCTGCGTTGAGCGAGAGCTCGGGCTGACCGTTAGAGTCTGCCGTCCATGCAAGGTCGAAGGATACTGTAGAATTGGTTGCTGCAATCTGAAGATTTTGGAAATACAGATATGCGCCGTGATTACCGAAGTAAGCACACTGATTGGCGGGAGCAGCAATTGCTGTTGTAGCAAGTGCTGAAAAGATCATAAGTGCCGCCAAAAAAATGGATAGGAATTTTTTCACTTTTTTTACCTCCAAATAGATTTTTAAGTTTTTGCATAATTCCGAGCAAAATCCATGATAATATTATACAACGATTTACACTTTTAAGTCAATAGTTTTTGTACTTTTTGTATAATATTAACTAATATAATATCAATATTTGTTAAAATAATACAAAAAGATCCCCCCGAACGTTTTTTTCTGAACGTTCGGGGGATTTGCTTGACAAGGTTTTTTTATCTTAGCTTCAGCTTCATCGAGCCGTTTTTCTTTATATATTCTTCAACTGCCGCCTTTCCTTCGGGAGTTACGGGTTTTATCCATTTACCCGACAGGAAATGTCTGATGCAGAAAAGAGATTTGGGAACGTCTTCGCATATATACATGAGGGCAAATATTACGGGGAACGGGAGCTTGAAAACGTAAGCGTTCAGTAAAGTTACGGGAAGTGAGAACAGCCACAGACAGAGTATGTCGTACTTAGCCGCCGTAGCCGCATCGCCTCCTGCTCTGAACAGACCGATTATCTGGAGATAGGGGAGATTGCGGAGTGCCATTTCGGCCGCATAAATAATGGTTATTACCGCCGCAGTCTGCAGGGTATCGTTTGAAATATTTCCCGAAAGGTTGAAGATGTTTACGAGCTGATGTCTTGAAAGTATCATGATACAGCCGAGTACGAGGGCGACGGCAGGTTCGAGGATCGCAAAACGCTTTGCATCACCGATGGCTCTGTCAAGCTTGCCCTGTCCTATGGATTTTCCTATCATGATGGCACAGGCGTTACACATACCGATGAAGAATACGAAGGCTATTTGCTCAAATGTACGCAGAATGGTTATCGCCGCATAGTCCTCGTAGCTGAGATTTGAGTAGATTATGTTGAAAACAAGTGTTCCGAGTGCCCAGAGACTTTCGTTTGCGGCAACGGGCAGAGCCTTTGAGAAAAAGCTTTTTATATCCTTTGCCGTAACTGTCAGAAGCTTTTTGGGGGAGAAGATGATAACCGTTTTTTTGAAAAGGGAAATAATGATAATGAGGACAGTACCGAGCCAGGCGGCAACGGTGGTTGCAACGGCAGCCCCCGCAATTTTCAGTTCGGGAAAACCGAATTTACCGAAAATGAGAGAGTAGTTCAGAAAAACGTTTGCAACGGTGGTGCAAAGGGATACCCACATAGAGATCTTAACCACTTCCGTTGAACGCAGAGCCGTGCTGAGAATGGTGGTAAGAGCCATGGCAGGATATGACCAGGCGGCAATACGGAGATATTTTATTCCCGCTTCCATAACAGCGGCATCTTTATTGAATATGCTCATTACGGCTGACGGGAAAAATGCCCCGGAAACAAAGAACACAAGACTTCCCGCAACAGAGACAAAAGCTGCAATACCGATCGTTTTATGAATATTGTCATAGTCACGGATACCCCAGTATTGAGAGACGAATATGGACATTCCGGAAGCAAATCCGAAAAGAACCATGGACATCATCCAGCTCCATTGACCTGCCATACCCATTGCCGACAGCTCAACGTCACCCAGCTGGCTGACCATAAGCGTATCAACAAGAGAAAAGGAGTTTACGAGCAGGTTTTGTATAATAATGGGCATGGAGAGCTTGAAAAGCACCTGCCAGAAGCCCCTGTCGCCGAAAAGCTTTTTCATCAGGCATATCACCTCGCATTAAATTCACAGAGTGATTTTACCATAAGCAAAGAGTAAAATCAAGTTTGGTATAAAAAATTGTGTTGAAAGAGGGTGGTAAATATGGTAAAATATTAAAAAAGGCGGTGATTTATTGCATGTATAAGTGTATTGAAGATTATAAGCAGATAGAGCATATACTGAACTATTTCGGCGTTTTGGCCGTAGGAAAAAAAGAAGGAAAAACTGTTCTTATTATTGATGAATTGCCTGTTTCCGTCGAGGTTTTGTTGCCTTGTTGTGAAATAGACGAAAAATTTATAAGCTTTATAGCTCTTTCCGAAAACGAAGGGGAGTCGGTGCTCAGCTATTTTGTTTGCGGGGAGGACTCAGAGAGCCCCGTGGAAAAAAGCGTCAGTGCACGTGATATGAAGGCAACACTTATTTTCCGTGATTACGGTCCTGTTGAAAAGGAAAGTGCGACTGCTGCCGAATTTATTGAGCTGTGCTGTAACGGTGCTGTTTTTAAAAATCGTGCTTTCGGAGAGGAGCTCCTCAATGATGCCGAAAGACAGCTGATTGAGTATAAGGACTATATTTTTCTTTTGCAGAATGTTGATTATCTGAATTATATAGACGTCGGTGTTTTTGAAAATGCACGCAAGAAAATTCCCGACGGAACTCCACTTGCTTCGGCGGTTGACGGCTGTATTTGTGAAAATTACGGTCTTGCAGGCAAAAGAAACAGAAAAAGATTAAAAAAGGAGCTTGCAAAACACATAGATAATGAGTTTGACTCTGACTTTTTCGTGTCCCTTTGCAAAGCTGCGGTAAAAGATTTCAAGTACTCCTTTGATGTGCATGATGACAGGTACGAAGCAATAAAGAAAACGGTTACGGAGCTGTTGAAAAAGAAGGGCTTTTCGGGAAAATATCCTCTGTTTGAAAAGGGAGAAAAATACGTGCGTTTCGGTGTATGCCGGCGTGATGAATATGCCGATGTTTGTGCCCGTTTCGGTATTTCGGGAGATAGACCGAAAAAATTTTTCGATCCCGTCGGCATCTCCGATATGCTGCCTCTTGTAAGCTTTTATGAAGAAGCTCCTTCGGATAACCTTGAAATGTTTATTGACGGAATTGTAAATATTTTAGAGGGTGAAAAGGTCTCGAAAGAATTCAAAAAGCATACTGTGCCTGCGGAGGGCAAGCTTTTTTACAGAGGTATTGCCGGTTTCCTCGTTGTTTTCAGCCTTTGCGGTATAAGTGCCATACTGTCTGTTGCGGCGGGATATTCCGGGGGCTTTTTTGAATTTTTTGCGTATATTAAGTCGCTTACATTCGGAATTATTTTCTTTTGTCTGCTTTTGGGATACGGAGTGTATCTCCTTGCAGGTGGCATAAAAGGCTCCTATCTTATATCAGATAAGGGAGATAAGATATGAGACTTTTCGTAGCTGTCAATTTCCCCTCGGAAACGGTGGAGCTTCTTTACGGTAAGACGGTACAGCTGAAAAAACAGGCTGTTTCGCTGACTCCCTCAAGGAAAGAAAACCTGCATCTGACCCTTGCATTCATCGGAGAGACACAGAATTTTGAAAAAGCGAAAAAAGCCCTTTCCGATATTGAGTTTTCACCCTTTGAAATAACTCTTTTGGGCATAGGTAAATTCGCCCGTGACACAGGGGATATCTACTGGGTCGGAGTTGATAAAAAGAACGGCTTTTCGAGGCTTTCCGACCTTGCTTCAACAGTTGCCGGGCGTTTGAGAGAAGCGGGCTTTGAAATTGAAAAAAGAAGATTTTCACCTCATATTACCCTTGCACGTCAGGTTATAATAAACGGGGAGCCGGATATTAAAATGTTGCCCCACAGCGTAAAGGTTGACAGAGTAAGCCTTATGAAATCCGAGCGTATACAGGGAAAGCTCACATACACGGAAATGTTTGCTTTGCAGATGTGAGTAGCAAATTTATCGACGGAGGAACGATATGAAAAGGCTAAAGGTTGTAGTTATCGGATGCGGTGATCGCGGAATACGGTATACAAACCATATGAAAAATCTTTCCGATAAATATGAAGTCGTAGCAATTGCAGAGCCCATTGAAAACAGACGGGAATTCGTCAGACAGTATCACTCAATTTCCGAAGGAATGTGCTTTACCGATTGGAAGCCTTTATTTAAGCTTGGAAAGATCGCAGACCTTTGTCTTATCTGTACAATGGACAGAGATCATTTTGCCCCTGCAATGAGGGCTGTTGAGCTTGGATATGATATAATGCTTGAAAAGCCCATAGCTCCTACTCAAAAGGAGTGTACGGCACTTACAAAAGCCGCACTGGATAAGGGTGTAAAGGTCATAATCTGTACGGTACTCAGATACTCCGATGTTTTTGTCGCCCTTAAGAATATCATTGACAGCGGTAAGGTGGGCAAAGTTATGTCCGTAAATCATGAGGAATGCGTGGGCCTTATTCATCAAAGTCACAGCTTTGTCAGAGGTAACTGGGGAAATGAGTCCCAAAGCTCCAATATGCTTCTTCAGAAGTCCTGCCACGATATAGATATTTTGCAGTGGCTTGTGGGAAAGAAATGCAAAAAGGTACAGTCCTTCGGAACTCTTTCTTATTTCAAAAAGGAAAATGCACCCGAGGGTGCACCCGAATATTGCTATGAGGGGTGTCCCAACGGAGAGACTTGTCACTTCAATGCGGTAAAGCTTTATTACGATGACAAAGAGAACGGCTGGTTCAGAGGTGCTGCCACAAAGCACGTATATCATACGGATGAGCTTGTGTGGGAGGCTATAACGAAAACACAGTACGGAAAGTGTGTTTTTCGTTGCAATAACAATGTGGTCGATCACCAGACCGTTAATATGCTGTTTGAAGATGATATAACAGTAACCTTTTCCATGAATGCCTTTAACGAAGGCGGCAGACACATACATATAATGGGTACGGAAGGTGAGATCAGAGCCGCCCTTGACTCAGCTTCTCCCATCAGAATATACAGTCATTCTACAAAAGCTTTTGAGGAATTTGATATAACGGGTGTTAATGGAATTACGGGAGGTCACGGCGGCGGTGACGGAGGAATAGTCAGAACTGTATACGAGTACCTTACAGGCGATTATAAAGGAAAGTCCGTTCCGGAAATATGGGAATCCTATTATAATCACAGCATAGTTTTTGCGGCAGAAAGATCAAGAACGGAGAGTATTGTTGTTGATTTTGATAAATATTTTGACGAGGTCAATAAGGAGATCTGAGGAGGTTCAGTTATGAGCTCAGAAATCTTATGAAACCCTTGCTCAAACAAAAACACGGCGGAATCATACCGCCGTGTTTTATATAGGTAAGCTTATATTTATCAGTGAGCAAGAACAGGTTCAGCAAAAGCGTGGTAAAGTGCTTCGGAAACTACCTTGTACTGCTGCTTGTCGGAGCCC
>JAZSLF010000103.1:0-7352 GCA_045535205.1 Eubacteriales bacterium | reverse complement strand
GGATACCCGAAGGCGTACAAAGGTACGTCGAGCGGCGAAGTTTGTTTATAGCATAAAACTTAAATTTTACCCATATTTTGTTTTTTTGAGCTTTTTAAACTTTTGCTTCTCTTTTTTTCTTCTGTTTTCTTTGTTTTTCTCGTTTTATGCACTCTGCACTTTTTTTACATCCCCATTTTTTTGTTTTATAGAAATGCGTTACAGTAAGTATGCCATATTCAAATCCCCCAAGTTGCCTTACTGGCAGCTTGGGGGCAAGGTTTGTTATAGGAGTTTTTTTAAATTAAATAGTAAAAACACATGTCAGTTTTGAACAAGCAGTCTCAGAAGAATCGTATCTCTGCTGTTAAGTACTCCATCTTCATTAAGATCAGCCAGATATGATTTCAAGGTTGATACGTTTTCATTGGAAGTTGTAATAAATGTTTGGAGTATTGTAACGTCTTGACTTGTGATAGCACCATCATAATTCAGATCGCCTTGCTGAAGGTTCATCGAACAATTTACGGAAACTAAGCTGTCGTGCGGCATGTTTGTGGGCCCGGAGACACTTACAATAGTTTCTCCCAAGTTATCTATTATTGAACATGAGTTTATTATGTCGGAATTCTGCGGATTTTTTGAATACAGTCCAAAATACCAATTATATCCTGATAAATAATCCTCAATTGGTTCGCTGATACTTGTAAGATCGAAAAGAATATCTCCGGTATATGCAAAGGTTTCGTTTTCGGTACTGTTCATTTTTGTAGAATCAAAATAATTATAAACGAAATTGTTGTTAAAAGCAGTGCTTGTCTGACAGTTAGAAAAGCCGAATTTCATTTTATACTTGTTTTGTGTGTTTACAGATATTTTTCCCACAAGATATACATCTTTTTGAACTACGTCGATGCAGTAGAAAAAGTATGCATAATTATAATTGATGCTAAATTCCGGTATTATAGATGTTCTTGATGGATGATTGTATGATGCATCGGGGCAAGCACTGACTTTATTTATTGCATCATACATTATCCAGAAATATCCGTCATTATGAAAAGTTGCATCAATGCCCCAAGAGTTTGCAACTTTGAAAGCTCCTTTTTCCCAAGCACTTATAACCCCGTCACCATTGGCATCTACTTCAAAATTATCATCATATCCGACAAATGCAACCCCATGAAGTCTTGTACCAACGGATTGAGTCATGACGTATTGCCCATCTTCATTTTGTATTTTTCTTCCTGCAGAAAAAATTTCCGTAGTCAGAACCTTTCCTGAAGCGAGAATTCTTTTTACATTGTCAAGAGCATAGTCTCTGTATGTTCCTGTTTCAAATGTAATTGCTTGAGGGACCACGCTGTTGATCCCGTTCGATCTTTGGTTACAGTCAATGCACGCTCTATATACAACTGCACGTTTTTTTAATGCTTCAAGTTTAGCCTCTGTGTTGTTTGACCAATAATAAACAGCTGCTTCGCTACTTAAATCAATTTCCGAAGTATCATAATCTGAATACCTCAAAGCTCCAAGTGAAGAAAGCACATCATAATTATTTTGGAATAATGAACCACTATCATATCCAACTGTTGCAAGTGAGTATACAGATATTGGGCAATATGTATTTTGAGGAGTAGTTATAATGTTGGAAGCTTTATTTGCTTCATAGGTAAACTGATAATATACCGATGCATAAGATGCACATGTGTTTTGACTGCCTTGATCTCCGATTGCAGGAAAATAGGGGGAAGTGCTGAGGTCAACCGATGAAGGTATTGTACCGTCTCCTGCGACAGGATTTCCGTTTTCATCATAAGAGATAAGTTCATATTCTTCAAGTGATTCTATAAATTCATCTGATGATGGAATAAGACCACTATCTTCATCCTCATTGCTTTCAGCAAAAACAAATGTAGGAAATGCTGTAAACACGAGAGTAAACATTAATAGAAATGCAAAAGCTCTAATATAGTTTTTCATAGTTTCTCCTTTACATGATGCTTTTTAATAATTTTGCTATTTAATATTAATAATAATTATAAGGCATTTCAAGGTCAATTCCTGTATTAATATAGGTTTGAATATAAAAACTGTCTTTTGAATTTAACACACCAAAATTATCGTTAATGTTGATACCATCGGCACAGGCACTTTTAATAAACGAATTATATTTGAAATCTTCGCCTGCAATAGCTCTTTTTACAAACAGTTTATCTTTTGCATTAATTATACCGTCATAATTGGCATCGAAACGAATGATGTTAAGATATGAACCACCGGGCATTGCACCTCTGTAACCGGTATATCCTTCGGGAGCATGCTCTCCGAATCCTATAACATCAATTATCTTTGCCATACAGAAAGCTCTGTCTACGGGATCAAATGAGGAAAAAGCGTCGCCATACTCTTTGAAATGATATGTGATTGCATAATACTTACCTGTGGAAGTCTTTAAGCACTGATCATATTCAAACCAAAAAGGACATCCATCATATGCGAAACCGATATATTCTTGATTAAGTCCTAAATTATCAAAAAAGACAGCTTCAATTTCCTCGAAAGAGTCATAGGCATAATCATCTATATTTAATGTACTGCCGGGCATAAAGCAGTATTCAGCTTCAGGAATTGTGTATGTGATATAAAACTGTAACACACAATTGGATGATTTTGCTTCATAATGACTATCCATTAGAAATCTTGCAACTTCATCATTAGTCAGTTCAAAATCAATGTTGAATAAATCATCGAGTTCAAAATCAAAAACGGGATATTCTACGGTTGAAGCTGATGCAGGAATAGAAAAGGGAATTAGTAGCATAGAAACAATTACAATTATACATAAAGTTTTTTTCATGTTGATTCCTCCTAAGTCTTTAATAAATATGTAAGTTATTCTTCAATTTGAAGGGAAAGTAAGAGAGTATCTCTTGAGTTGATTGCTCCGTCGCTGTTAAAATCCGCAAGATGCTTTTTTACATTGGAAACATTTGTGCTTGTATTTATTATTTGGCGGAGGAGAGTGACATCGTCTGAGGTAAGAACCCCGTCATAATCAAGGTCTCCAAGCTGTAAATTAATGGAAACTCCAACCATTGAATAAGCAGTAGATAGTGTCATGTTGTTGGTATCAAAAGAAACAATCGTTTCGCCGATGTCGTCAATTACGCAATATCCGTTAATGGTATTACTGCCGGGAGGATTTCCTGTTTTGGCTGCAAAATACCAACTGTATCCTGATCTATAGCTTTCAAAGGGTTCTGCAATGCTTGAAAAGTCAAATACTATATCGCCTGTGTACGCATAAGTTGCGGTATTAATTAGATTGATGTTTGTTCCTCCGGGATATTTTTGTAAATTGTTTGTATCGGGAACAGTTCCAGCAGCTGCGTTTTTAAAGCCGAATTTCAAATTAAACTTGTTGTTCGTTTGTAATGATATTTTACCTATCAGAGAAGGTTCCTTGTTGACTATATCTATACAGTAGAATTTATAGAAATATCCTGCTTCCTTAATTTCTGAATATAAAACAGAACGTCTTGATTGTATGTTATAAGAACTGTCGGGACAGGCACTTCTATAGTTGATGGCATCGTATAATATCCAGAAATATCCGTTGTTGTGACAAGCTGCATTTGCTCCTTTGGAGTCTGCAACTTTAAATGCACCTTTTTCCCAATCGCTGATGACACCGTCATTATCTGCATCAACTTCAAAGCTGTCATCGTATCCAACAATTGCTACGGAATGCAAGTCGGTTGAATTAGCTTGTGTCAAAACGAATTGACCATCGTCGTTGGGGATAATGATACCTCTTGCACGAATTTCTGTTGTCAGTACTTTACCCATTGACAAAGCGAGTTTAACTTCGTGAAGGGCAGTATCTCTATAGCTTCCTGAGTTAAATGTAACAGTTTGAGAAGCTTCATAGTTGACACCGTTTGCCCTTTCATTACAGTCAACGTAAACAATATAAATTTCAGCTCTCTTTTTTAATGCTTCAATTTTAGCTGACGTATTATTTGACCAAAAGTACTTGAATTCTTCGTCAGTATCAATATCGGAAGCATTGTAATCTGAATATCTTAGACATCCGAGGTCAGTTAAAACATTATAATTATTCTGAAAACTTGAATTGCCATTGTTCTCAAATTCAAATGACATCGTATACGGGAAATTGGGACAGTACGTGTTTTCGGGAGTCGTTGCTACACCGTCTTTTTTGTTAGCTTCATAAGTAAACTGATAATAAGCTGCTGCAAAAGAAGTACAGGAGGGCACAGTACCCTGATTACCTATAGCGGGAAAATACGGAGATGTGCTAAGATCCACCGAAGACGGTAGATTTCCCGTGTTACCGGCTACGGGATTGCCGTTTTCATCGTAGCTTACAAAATCAAACGGTTCAAGTGAGCTTATGTACTCGTTTGAAGATGGCAAGCCCCCGTAAACCTCATTATCTATTTCTTCGTCGTTGGCAAGTGCAACTGACGGAAAGGCTGTAAATATAAGTGTTATACACAGTATAACTGTTAAAATTTTGAAATTAGTTTTCATCTTTAGTGTTCCTTTTCTTTGTTGAAAAAATTTAAAAAGTTTGTTTTCGTGGTCTTAACGTTTGTTCTCTACTCTCATTAGGCATCACTCCTTGTTGCAATTATGAATTAGTTTAAATGTTTGTTTTGCGGTCTTAACGTTTGTTCTCTGCTTTCATTAGGCATCACTCCTTGTTGCAATTATAGATTAGTTTTAATGGATGGGTTTATATTACTGTCATAATTATATTATAATTATATCAAAGTGTAATATTTAAGTCAAAGGTTTTTTCATTTTTTGTGACTAATGCCAAAAAAAGTTTACAAAAACGCAAAAAGTTAATTGCATTTTAAACAATTTTTCACCTCTATCTGATTTGATGAGTAATCGAATCAGCCTTTAATAGTTCAATTGTACAAAATTCCAAAAACAAACCAAATCGAAGGAGATTTGTTAGAAGTGTCATAACTGACTTTGTTAATAAAATCACAAAAGGAAATGTGAAAAAGGCAATATAGGCTTACAATTGTTGCAAGATACATTGCCTTTTTAATTTGTGTTATATTCTTAAAGGTTTGAAAGGGGAGCTTTCGTCGGAAAGCTCCCCTCTGAATAATTATTTTCTTGCGTTTTCCACTTCGGAAATATCAAAAACGTATTTTGAATTGCAGAAGCGGCACTGTGTTTCGATGGGCTCGTCTGTTGTGCGAAGCTCGTCGAGGTCGGCTTCGGGCAGAGACGAAAGTGCTTTAAGATACTTTTCTCTTGAGCAGGAGCATATATAGTCGCTGTCAAATTCATCAAAAAGCTCGTAAGGAATGCCGCTGAAAACAAGGTCGATTATTTCCTCTGCCGTTTTGTTCTGCTCAATGAGGGCAGAAACGGAGGAGATCATTTTGAGGTTGTTTTCTATTGCTGTTATAACGGAGATGTCAGCTCCGGGCATCACCTGAACGATAAAGCCGCCTGAGGCTATAACCTGTCTTTCACTTGATACTCTGACTCCGAGAGCACATACAGAGGGAGTCTGTTCGCTTGAAGCGAAATACTCGGTGATGTCCTCGGCGATCTCGCCGCTGACAAGGGGAGAGAAGCCATTGTAGGGTTCAGCCATGCCCATGTCTTTAATGACATAGAGATAGCCGTTTTTGCCGATTGCGCCGCCCACGTCAAGTTTGCCCTTGCTGTTGGGAAGAAGCTCGATTTCGGGGTTTTGAACGTATCCTCTTACGTTACCTTTGTAGTCGCTGACACATACGACCGTTCCCGCAGGACCGTCGCCCTTGAACTGTAAAGTAAGGGAATTGTCCTTATCCTTCAAGAGAGAGCCCATCAGAGAGGCGGCTGTAAGTGCACGACCTAAAGCTGCGGTGCAGGTCTTTGAAGTGTTGTGTATCTCCATCGCCTTTGATACGATGGCTGTGGTATCCGTAAAAAGCATACGTGCTGAGCCGTCACTTGTGAGAGCTCTTGTTATATATGAGGTCTTCATCAATAATATCCTTTGGTGGTCTTAAAAGTTTACCTTTTCTACAGTATTGTTGTAGTGTGAACGCAGGGCAGCTGTTGAGAGCTCATGTGAAAGTCTCGTTTCTTCGGGTGTAAAGAGACCGAAGGGGACTTCCATGCCTGAATATTCCATCATAAATGCACCGATCATCTGCTGCATAGCATCAACGAAGCCGAATTCAAAAATAGGACCTGTGATAGTGGGGATCATGGATTTATAGCCTACTGAAATTCTTGCCCATGCCTGCTCCTTGCCCCAGGAGGTCGTATAGAAGAAGGAGTTTGCATCGTCGCTTGTGAACTTTGCACTGCAATCAATACCGTAAATCTCAAAGAACCAACGGTTTGTTGAGCCGGGATTCATTCTCTTTGTTTCAAGAGTCATGGGGAATTCGTTTCCGTCTTTATCCTCGCAGGTGCACATGAGAGTTGCATTGTCGAAGGTATCGCAGACAGCCATTCCGCCCTTGCCGTCGGGACGTTCTTTGACAAGGTTGTCCATTCTTGCGTATACTGTCTTGGGAATAAAGCCCATTCTGAAGGGAACGTGCTGTGTGTGTATGCCAAGATCTCCGAGGCAGCCGTATTCACCGTTGAACTTGACCATACGCTTCCAGTTGATAGGCTTATTAAGGTCACAGTCAGAGGAGTGGTTGAAGCCTGCGTGTACTTCGATTATTCTTCCGAATTTTCCTTCCTTTATCCAGTTTATCATAAGCTGCATTGCAGGATAATAGGGAAATTCACTTGTACAACGGACAAATACGTCGGGATTTTCTTCAAGTGCCTTGAGAATGGCGGTGTTCGCCTTCTGATCTATACCGAAGGGCTTTTCGCCGAGAAGTGCCTTTCCTGCCTTTATCGTATCAATGTAGAACTGCTCGTGAAGATTGTGAGGAACAGCGCAGTAGATAACATCAATATCTTCAGCTGCAAGAAGGTCCTTGTAGTCAGCCGTAACGTATTTGATTTCGGGGAAATTCTTTGTGAACCATACGGTCTCTGCTTCAACGGGAGAGCAGATGCCCACGATTTCGGGCTTGGGAATATCGGGAGTAAGGTGGCACCATCTTGCCGCCGCAGAAGCGAACTCTCTTGCCATAAGTCCGCAACCGATAAGACCGAATTTTACAGTTTTCATTTTTGTATCTCCTATGTAAGAAAGAATTGTTTATAAAATTAATGGGGATGTAAAAAAAGTGCAGAGCGCATAAAACGAGAAAAACAAAGAAAACAGAAGAAAAAAAGAGAAGCAAAAGATTAAAAAGCTCAAAAAAACAAAATATGGGTAAAATTTAAGTTTTATGCTATAAACAAACTTCGCC
>JAZSLF010000139.1:0-6572 GCA_045535205.1 Eubacteriales bacterium | reverse complement strand
TTGTTTTGGGATACCCGAAGGCGTACAAAGGTACGTCGAGCGGCGAAGTTTGTTTATAGCATAAAACTTAAATTTTACCCATATTTTGTTTTTTTGAGCTTTTTAAACTTTTGCTTCTCTTTTTTTCTTCTGTTTTCTTTGTTTTTCTTGTTTTATGCGCTCTGCACTTTTTTTACATCCCCTTTCAGACTGAAGATAATGAGTTTTATCCCTCATATACTTCTTCATTGAAATTGATATACAGGCATGGATCAACGTTTACTCCGTCAATTGCAAGCTCATAATGAACGTGGGATTCCTCAGCAATCTCGGCAAGAGCACTGTCGCCGACGGCGGCAATAGGTTGTCCTTTCACCACCTCAACTCCCTGCACTATACCGTCGGGAATTGTTGAATACAATCCTTTATAAGTGCTTACTGCTCCTCCGTCATGGACAACCGTCATGCAGGTGCCCATCATGGCATCCTCGTATATTGCACCGATAACACCGTCTGCAGCCGCAAGAACAGCCTCACCGGGTTCAGCCGAAATATCCACACCGAAATGGGTTCTGTAATCATTCATTGTAACGGAAAAGACAGGGACAGTCTCGCTGTTACCGTTTATCACGTAACCTGCAGAAACAGGACTTGAAAATTCAGGCAGCACATTGGTTTTTTCCGTACCTTCCGTATCGGGTGCAGTATCTTCTTCTTTTTCGGTACTTTCGGATTCCTTTTCTGTTTCTTTTTCTTCCTTTACTGATGCTTCCGTATCCGCTTCATCAGCTTTCTCATCTTCCGTCTTGTTCTCAAATACCATCTGATCGTCCGTATTCTCTTTCGTAACGATTGCATTCTCTCCAAGATCCTCCTTGACTGTATCATCACCGGACTGAAGCAAGCTGTCAAGCTCAGACACCGATGTTTTTTTTCCGACAACTGAGGTTACCGCTACAGCAACGGCAAGTGCAATAAGAATAACTGCTATCGTGATGTAGATACTTTTGTTTTGTTCTTTCTTGTTTTTTATATCCATAAAAACCTCCATAGCTTTGTTGTATATATTTTTTGCCAAATGAACAAATTATATGCACCTGATACAGTTTTTTTCAAAACACTAAGACTTATTATATTCCGTCATACTATTTTTCAATATTGTTGACTTTGATTTTTCAATATGTTATTATTATAATGATAAAAAAAGCTCACAAGGAGACTACGCCATGTCACAATGGGATAAGGAATATATAAAGCTTTGTAAAAAAATATTGGGCGAGGGCACGGAAGTTCAGAACAGAACAGGCATCAACACCGTAAAGATACCCTCATACCATTTTTCACTTGATCTTTCAAAGGAATTTCCCGTGCTTACGACAAAACAGCTTTTCTTCAAGGCTGCCATTCTTGAAATGCTCTGGATATATCAGGCCGCTTCCAACGATGTACGCTGGCTTCAGGAGAGGGGCGTCAAGATATGGGATGAATGGGAGATAGACGAAGACGGCTTTTGGAAGGCAACTCAGATGCTGCCCGATGAAAACGGTGTTCTTCAAAAAAAGGAGGTCGTTCGTGAATTCGGCAAGGAATGGGCACACACCATCGGAACTGCTTACGGCTACATTGTAAAAAAGTTCGGCCTTACCAAAAGACTTATAAACACCGTAAAAAACAATCCCAACGACAGAAGAATGGTCATAAGTCTATGGCAGGACGATTACGTACCCACCGCAGTTCTTCCCTCTTGTGTATGGAGCAGCGAATGGGACGTAACAGACGGAAAACTCAATGCTTGGGTGCACCAGAGAAGCTGCGATGTTCCCCTCGGTCTTCCCTTTAACGTAACGCAGTATGCGGTGCTTCTCAATCTTATCGCACACTGTACGGGACTCATGCCCGGCACTCTTGACTGGAGCATTAAGGATGCTCATATTTACGTAAATCAAATTGACGGAATTAAGGAGCAGATAGAACGCTTTGACACAAAGGGTGATCTTCCTGCACCGAAGCTTTGGATAAATCCCGATGTTCGAGACTTCTTTGCATTTGATAATTCCCGTGAGCTTTCCGACATAAAGATCGAAGGCTACGAACATATGGGAAAGATCTCATTCCCGATAGCTCAGTAACAAAGGAGGAAGCACCATGATCTCGTTAATTGCCGCAGTAGGCAAAAAGCTTGAGCTCGGAAAAGGCGGTGACCTTATCTGGCATCTCAAAGAGGACATGAAGTTTTTCAGAGGAACAACTTCAGGACACACGGTCATAATGGGAAGAAAGACATTTGAGTCTCTCGGCGGACTTTTACCCAAAAGACATCACGTGATCCTTACGGGAAACAAGGATTACAGCTATGAAGGAACGGAGATCCATCATTCCGCAGAAACAATTCTTGAAGAATATAAAAACACAGAAGAAGAATGCTTTGTCATCGGAGGCGGTGAGATATACAAGCTGTTCCTGCCTTACGCTGACAAGATGTATCTCACTCACATTGATGCTGAATGCGAAGATGCAGAGGTGTTCTTCCCTTCTTTTAATGAAGAAGACTTCAGCGTTTCTGTTATTTCCGAAATCGAACAGGATGAAACGAAAGCCGTTATTAAAGAATATGTAAGAAAATGAGGGGTCAAAAAACCTCTCATTTGTTTTTTAATACGTTAGCTGACTTCGGGGGCGTGATGCATTTTTCAATAACAACGCAAAGGACAAACGATATAAGAAGCCACAAAAATGAATAGGGCAAACAGATCTGTCCGAAATAATTAAAGGGCTTATCGGAATAATCCCAGACCCTCTGACCGAGCATCAAATTAAATATGAGACCGAAGATAAGCTCAAGTGTAATTATAAAAAGGGTAACCGCCGTCGCCTTTAACACCAAAGGTGCTTTTTCATTATGACGTATTATTGCATAGGTGACACAAAGAACTATGCCGCCTGCAGTAAGCATTGAATAATGAGTGTAGCCTCTCCAGATTATTTCCATAGCTCCGTAACCGAAAGCACCCGCAATAAAAAGCAGTATATACTTTATCACATGGTCAGAAAGCTCTCTTACCATATTATTTTTAACGTTATTCATTTTGCCACCGCCTTTCAAAACGATTTTGTCCAAAAAGAATAGGCGTTATTCAACAGATCGCAGATTGATTTGCCGCTTATATTATATAATTTTATAAAAAGTCTTTATTTTAATTGAAATACATGATATAATAACCCCACGAAACAGTAGCAAAATCAAAGATTTTGGCTGTTTCGGGGAACATTGATGACTAAAAGCTGAAATGCAATACAGCATTTCAGGTGCGAAAATATCGCACTCAAGGCTTACGCCTTGCTTTTATGATATAATAAGAAGAAATACGCAAGGAGGAAGATTATGAACAACGCATTAAAGCTTGGAATTTTAGGCGGTCTCGGCCCCATGGCAAGTGCTTATTTTTACGAAATGATAACTGAGCACACAAAAGCTGAACGTGACCAGGATCACATAGATATTCTGCTCAGCTCCCGTGCCTCCACTCCCGACAGAACGGACTTTATAATGGGCAGAAGTGAGGTAAGCCCCTTACCTATCATGATAGAGGATGCCCGTTATCTTGAAAGCTGCAAGGTCTCGGCAATTGTTATCCCTTGCAATACGGCTCACTACTTTATTGAAGAGCTGAGAAAAAGCGTATCCATCCCCATGCCGAGTATTATTACGGAAACAGTTCATCATATAAAGCATGCCGGAAAGAAAAAAGCCGGTATCCTTGCAACCGAGGGAACAGTTTCAACAAATACTTATCAGATGGAATGTGAAGAAAACGGCATTGATTGGGAGATACCCTCCGAAGAAAACCAAAAAATTCTGATGGAGCTTATATACAACTGTGTCAAGAAGGGCCTTCCCGCAGACCGTGAGCTTTTTTATAAAGTAGTAAATGACCTTATCGAAAAAGGCTGTGATACGATAATTCTCGGCTGCACCGAGCTTTCAGTCATAAACAGACAGCTTGGCGGTGATGACAGATTTGTAGACTCTCTTGAGGTTCTCGCCTACACCGCCATAAAGATGTGCTCACAGACTCCCATCGGCTTCGGTCCCGATTACAATTATTGACGGAGGAATTATGAAACATCATAACAATCACCACCGCCCCAAAAGCAAACATAATCACACAAAAAACATACTTCCCTTTATTCTTGCAGGTATTCTTCTTGCAGCTATACTGCTTTCCGGAACGGTGCTTCTGATTTCAAAGCTGCTTGATAACGGGGAAAAAGAGGAAATACTCGCAGATGCCGATGTCCGTCCCGTTATAACGGAAACGAGAGGGGTGTTTGTGCCTACAGTATACAATCTTTCATTCCCTTCAAAAGCTGACCTTACCGTAGAAGAATTAAAGGCTGAGCTTGATGAAATCGTTGAAAACGCAAAAAAAACGGGCCTTAACAGCATTTTCTTTCAAGTAAGACCCTCCTGCGATGCACTTTACAAATCAAATTATTTTCCGATCTCCCCGGTCCTTTCCACAACCGGAGACATTGACTTTGACTGTCTCGCATATCTTGAGGATAAATGTCACAGCGAAGGCATGGCAATACACGCCTGGGTAAATCCTCTGCGTGTATCCGCTTCAAAAATGACCGTTTCCGAGCTTCCCGACGGAAGTCCCGCAAAAAATCCCGACTATACAGTCATTACCTATGACGGAAAGCTGTATTTTGATGCAGGGGATCCCGAAGTCCGTCAGCTTATCTGTAACGGTGTTCGTGAGCTTTGTGAGAACTACACACTTGACGGAATAGTATTTGATGACTATTTTTACCCTTACACCGCTTACGAAACAGATGAAAACGGAAACAAGGTCGCTCTTGCCTTCAACGACGAAGAGAGCTACGGTGTATACGGTGCTGAGTTTGAGGAGCTCGGCGATTACAGACGCTCCAACATAAATAAGCTGATCGAAAGCGTTTACTATACGGTAAAGCAGACAGACAGCAAATGCAAATTCGGTGTTTCCTGCTTTGGCATATGGAAAAACTCCGACGGAGAAAACGGCGGTTCCATTACGAAGGGCTCAGAAAGCTATAATGAGATTTACTGCGATACTCTCGCATGGATCGAAGGCGGTTACGTCGATTACGTTGCCCCTCAGATATATTGGTCCTGTGACAGCGTTGTCGCAAGCTACAAGGTTCTTTCAAAGTGGTGGGATCTCGCAGTTTCCGACACCGACGTTGAGCTTCTTATCGCCCATGCGGCCTATAAATATGACGGCACATTTGACTCGGCATCAAAGGAAATGACCTCTCAGCTCACTCTTACAGGGGAGCTTGAGAACTATAAGGGCAGCATTTTCTACAGCTACAACGCTCTCAGGGACAACCTTGAGGGTATTACCGACGAGATCTCATCATACTATACTTCAAAAGATGCTGCAACGGAACAAGAATAATACTAAACACAAGTAAAGAGGTAAATCACATATGCTTGGCGTAATTGCAAACGTCGCAACTGTTATTGCAGGCAGCATTTTAGGCCTTATTTTCAACAAGGGCATCCCCGATAACGTTGCAGCCGCACTTATGAAGTGTCTCGGATTTTGCACCGTTTTTATGGGTGTAACGGGCATGCTTCAGGACAACACACATACACTTATAATAATTCTTTCAATGGTGCTCGGTACACTTATCGGTATTCTGATAAACATTGACAAATGGCTGAACGTAGGTGCTGAGTTTATAGGTTCAAAATTCAAAAGTAAGGCAAACGGCACACACAGTATTGCCGAAGGCTTTGTCTCAGCTTCCCTGCTTTTCTGCGTTGGTGCCATGACTGTCGTAGGCTCTCTTCAAGCGGGTCTCAAGGGTGACAACAGCACGCTGTTCACAAAAGCAGTTCTCGACTTTATTTCTTCGATGATATTTGCTTCAACGCTCGGCTTCGGTGTTATCCTCTCTGTCGGTACTGTCATTGTTATCCAAGGCGGTATCGTGCTTTTAGCACAGGTGATCGCTCCAATTCTTTCCGATGCTGTTATTGACAACATGGTTGCTTGCGGCTCGATCATGATCTTTGCTCTCGGCCTCAACCTTATCGGTCTTACAAAAACAAAGATAGCAAATATGCTCCCTGCAATTTTCATGCCGATAGCTTTTTGTCCTCTGTTTGATTTAATCGCTTCGTTGTTCTAAATACAATAAACGGCATGCCCCCAATTCCGTACCGGGAATTGAGGGCATTTTTACACTACAAAAAACGGCACTTTCCTTTCGGAAGGTGCCGTTTATACTATTAATAAGTGTCGATAGTCTTCTTGTTGCCCTTGATATAGTCTCTTTCGAGAGTGAGGTGGCCGTTTTCCATACGGAAGATACGGTCTGCCTGATCAGCGATTGCAAGGTCATGAGTAACCATTACAAGTGTCTGACCGAGGTCCTGTCTGATCTTAAAGAGAAGTTCAAGAACTTCATCAGCGTTTGCACGGTCAAGGTTACCTGTAGGTTCATCGGCAAACAGGATCTGAGGATTGTTGATAAGAGCACGGGCGATAGCAACTCTCTGTGCCTGACCACCGGAAAGCTCGGAGGGCAGGTGGTGA
>JAZSLF010000073.1:0-22542 GCA_045535205.1 Eubacteriales bacterium | reverse complement strand
TTATTAGTCAACAAAGTCGAATTCAAATTCAAACATTTTAACGGTGTCACCTTCTTCGCAGCCTTTTGCACGGAGCATATCAATTATGCCGTAGCCTTCTCCGGCGGAGAAGGGGGACCGCTTGCGGTGGATGAGGAGAGCAAGTAACCGTTTAATCAACAAAATCGAATTCAAATTCAAACATCTTGACGGTGTCGCCTTCTTCACAGCCTTTTGCACGGAGCATATCAATTATGCCGTAGCCTTCTCCGGCGGAGAAGGGGGACCGTTTGCGGTGGATGAGGAGAACAAGTCAATGGTTAATCAACAAAATCGAATTCAAATTCAAACATTTTAACGGTGTCACCTTCTTCACAGCCTTTTTTACGGAGCATATCGATTATGCCGTTTTTGTTGAGCTGTGTTTCAAAGTACATAAGAGATTCTCTGTCGGAGAAGTTAATTCTGCCGCAAAGAAGCTCAAGCCACTTTCCTTCAACAACGTAAGCACCGCTGCTGTCACGGGTGATGACCGTTGATTCGGGAGAAGCATCTTCAAAGTTTTCTTCGACGGGTGCTTCTTCGGCTTCGTATATTGTAACGGGAGGAAGCTTTGAGAGCTTTTCTTCCGTCAGCTTCATAAGCTTTTTGGTGTTCTGCATCGTTGCGGCTGAAATGAATACGACAGGGTACTCTCTTTCTTCCATAACGGAAAGGAATTTCTTTATCTCTTCTGTTTCTTCGTCAAGGAGCATATCCATCTTGTTTGCCGCTACAATACGGGGACGCGAATAAAGCCCTTCGGAGAATTTTTTAAGTTCTTCATCAATGGTGTAGAAATCATCGAGAGGATCTCTGCCCTCTGTTCCTGCAATATCGACTACGTGAATGAGAAGTCTGCATCTGTCTACGTGACGGAGAAACGCATGGCCAAGCCCTGCACCGTCGGAAGCACCTTCGATAAGGCCGGGAATATCCGCCATAACGAAGCCGCCTTCTTCACCTGTTCTTACAACGCCGAGATTGGGTTCAAGGGTCGTAAAGTGGTAATCTGCAATTTTCGGTCTCGCTTCGGAAACGGAAGCAAGGAGTGAGGATTTACCTGCAGAGGGAAGTCCTACGAGACCGACGTCTGCGATCATTTTAAGCTCAAGGATGATCTCCTTTTCTTCGCCTGGAATACCGTTTTTTGCAAAATTGGGAACCTGTCTTGTGGGAGTTGCAAAATGCTTATTGCCGAACCCGCCCTTGCCGCCTTTGCAGAGTATGTACTCCTCGCAGTCAGACATATCCTTGATTATACGGCCCGTCTCAGCATCTCTTATAAGAGTTCCGGCAGGAACCTTTACGATAATGTCAGAGCCGTTTTTGCCGTGACATTTGCCGCCTTCGCCGGGGCCGCCGTTTTCTGCAACGAATTTTCTCTTGTATCTGAATGCAAGAAGGGTGTTTGAGCCTTCATCAATTCTGAATACCACGTTTCCGCCGTTTCCGCCGTCGCCGCCGTCGGGGCCGCCCTTGGCAACGTATTTTTCACGTCTGAAGGAAACACAGCCGTTTCCGCCGTTTCCTGCTTTTACGTATATCTTTATCTTGTCAATAAACATTTAGGCACTCCTTATTTATTAGCGTGAAAACCGAATTTTTCGTCATAACCTTCAATACTGCTTTTGATAATGCTGACAGCTTCGTCTTTGTCAAAAAAATCGTCAACGATCGTTTCCTTGTTTTCAAGCTGTTTGTATACGGAGAAGAAGTGTCTTATTTCTTCGACAACGTGAACCGGCAGATCGTTTGAGTTTTTGTAGTAGTTGTACATGGGAGCATTGAAGGGAATACCGATGATCTTTTCATCCATCTTTCCGCCGTCGGTCATTTTGATAACGCCGATGGGATAGCATTGAACGAGAGTCATGGGAGCGATAGGCTCGGAGCAAAGTACAAGTACGTCAAGGGGGTCGCCGTCATCAGCGAAGGTTCTGGGGATAAAGCCGTAATTTGCAGGATAGTGAGTTGCTGTGTGAAGTATTCTGTCAAGACGGAGAAGTCCCGTTGATTTGTCTATTTCATATTTGTTTCTGCTGCCCTTTGATATTTCGATAACTGCAGTAAAATTGTCGGGGTGAATAAAGCTGCTGTCTATATCGTGCCAAATATTCATAGCATTTACCTCTCTTGTTTTTTGGCGTTAATTGTAATCATAATTTATTATAATATTCTATCATAAGAAACGGTTTATTTCAACTGTTATTTTTATATTGCCCCGATATTTTGCTTTTTTGCGTTTTTTGATCGTATTATAATGTGAATAATAACCAATAAAATGCTAAAAAACAAGGGCGTAAATGTCAAAAACGTTAAAAAGTTAAAAAACTATTGATTTTAACCCAATTATTTGGTATACTTACAATACTTAATTAAATGAGCGTAAATCAGCTTTTATTATTTTAGGAGTTAAAAATGATTACAAGAGATATTACAATAAAAAACAGTGTAGGTCTCCATGCAAGACCCGCAACCTTCTTTATTCAAAAAGCAAATTCTTTTAAAAGTGCATTGTCCGTTGAAAGAGAAGACCGCAGAGTGAATGCAAAGAGCCTTCTCGGTGTTCTTTCTCTTGGAATTGTTAAGGGAATGGAAATCACTCTCGTAGCAGACGGTCCCGATGAAGAGGAAGCAATGGAAGCTCTCGTAAACCTTATCGATAAGGAACTTGAAGACTGACCTTTATAGTAAATTTAGCCGTCCATAAGGGCGGCTTTTTCGTACACTTATATTTGTGAAAGGAGTCTTGCCGTGGATAAAAAGGATATTGTCATCAATGATATTAATTTTTTGCGTTCAAAAGCGGCATCGCTTCCGAGACTTCCCGGTGTATACATCATGGAGAACAAGCTCGGAGAGGTGATATACGTCGGTAAATCCCGATCCCTCAGAGACAGAGTCAGCCAATATTTTCACGGCTCTCACGATATAAAGACTTCAAAAATGGCATCGAGCGTCAATAATTTTCGCTTCATCGTTTGCAACAGCGAAATGGATGCGTTGATCCTTGAAAACGACCTTATAAAAAAGCATACTCCAAAATACAATATTTTGCTGAAGGACTCCAAATCTTATCCTTATATTAAGATAAGCAGCGGCACCTTCCCCCGTATAACCATGACCAGAAAACGTACCGCTGACGGTAAATATTTCGGTCCTTATTCAGGTGCGGGCGTTATCTATGATATAATAGCTGCTCTCGAAAAAATTCTCGGTATACCGTCGTGTAAGCATAAATTTCCCGAGGATATAGGAAAAGTACGTCCCTGTGTTTACAGACAGATAGGAAGATGCTGCGGTGTTTGTGCGGGTGATGTTGATGCCGAGGAATACGGACGGATAATTGACTGTGCACTTCATATACTCAGGGGCAATACGAAGGAAGCAAAGTGTGAGCTTGAAAAACGGATGTATGAGGCTGCTTCTGAGGAACGGTTTGAGGAGGCGGCAAGATGCCGAGACAGCATAACAGCCCTGTCAAAGCTTGAAAATAAACGAAAAGTGACCTCGCTCCCGCCGGGCAGTGAGTATGACGTTATTGCTCTTGCAAATTCAGACGGAAATCAATGTGCCGCCGTGTTTTACGTGCGTGACGGCATAATCTCGGACAGCCAGCAGTTCATATTCGGGGCAGATGAGATTACAGGCTATATTACGTCAAACGAAATGGACGGAAGTGCCGTCGGCACCTCAGGAGAGCTTGAGAGCATCGGTGAAAATGCTGACACGGAGGATTTTCCTCTTACTGCATTTATCGTCAATTTGTACATGGGCAGAGAATACGTTCCTAAGGAAATTCTCTTGTCTTTTGAAATGCCGGAAAATGAGAGAGAGCTTGTAAGTGAGTATCTTTCCCGCAGAAGCGGTCGCAAGGTAGTTATAAAGACACCTGCAAGGGGTGAGCTGAAGTATCTTTGTACGATGGCTGAAAACGATGCCAGGCGGCACGCAGAGAGCCGCAGACGGCGAGCTGATGCAAACGAAAGAGTTCTCGGTGCTCTTGCGGAAGCGTTGCGGCTTGAGGTTCTTCCTCAGCGTATAGAGTGCTACGATATTTCCAATCTGGGAGATGAGCACATAACGGCGGGGATGATAGTTGCGGCTGACGGCGTGTTTAAGAAAAACGATTACAGATATTTCCGCATAAAGAATAAGGATACGGCTGATGATTATGCTTCCATGAGAGAAGCAATTGAAAGAAGGCTTAAAGAGCTTGAAGGCTCAGACCCTTCCTTTACAATATGTCCCGATCTTATCCTGCTTGACGGCGGAGCAGCCCACGTAAACGTTATTCGTCAGCTTGTTTCCGATATGGGCCTTGAGATCGCCGTTTTCGGCATGGTAAAGGATAGCCATCATAAGACGAGAACTCTTGTGGGCGGCGGCGAAGAGATAAGTATTGCCAAGGACATGACTCTCTTTCAGTTTGTATACAAGCTTCAGGAAGAGGTTCACAGATATACTGTCAGCAGAATGCAGGCGGCAAAGCTGAAAGCTCTTAAAACCTCGTCGCTTGAAAGAATAAAAGGTATAGGTCCCGCAAAAGCAAAACAGCTGCTTCTTGGTATGGGTACAATGGAACGAATAAAAAATGCCACTGTGGAAGAGCTTTCCTCTGTGGATAAGATCAGCGTTTCCGATGCTGAAAATATAGTTGATTATTTTAAATCTCAGGAAAATGAGGACAAATAGATGAGAATTATTACCGGAAGTGCAAGAGGAATACAGCTTGAGACTCTTGAGGGGGAGGCGACACGTCCAACCGCTGACAGAGTTAAGGAAGCTATGTTTTCAATGCTTCAGTTCGATATGGAGGGACGGCGTGTGCTTGACTTGTTTGCGGGAAGCGGACAGCTTGGGCTTGAAGCTCTCAGCAGAGGAGCTGAAAGTGCTGTGTTTGTAGACGTTTCAAGAGATGCGATCAATATGGTGCTCAAAAATGCCGCAAAAACAAAGCTTAAAGCAAATTGCCGCGCGGCAGTTTACGATTATACCTCTTATCTTGAAAGTGCGAAGGGAAGGGAGAATTTTCACATCATTTTCCTTGACCCCCCGTACAATACAGATGCTATGGTGAATGCACTTAGACTTATTTTTGATAACTCCATTCTTGCCGAGGGCGGCATAATCGCCTGCGAAACAGATACTGCACCTGAAGAAAGACGGGGACGAAAAAAAGCACCCAAGGAAAATGACGATGAGGCGGTGCTTCGTGACGTTTTCTGCGGAGACGCTGAGCTAATGGCGAATTTTTCCATCAAAAGAACTGTAAGATACGGAAGAACGAGACTTACCTTGCTTGAAAAGATTTAAGGTTGTAAAGGAGATTTGAATTATGAAAAAATGTGTGTTTTCGGGAACGTTTGATCCTGTAACGCTCGGTCATACAGACGTCGTGGAAAAGGCCCTTTCTCTGTTCGATGAGGTTCATGTGCTCCTTGCCGTAAACCCCTCCAAAAACAGCTTTTTCACAGTTGAAAAAAGGCTTGAAATGCTGACTGCGGCATTTAATAAATATAACGCAGATAAAATCAGAGTCGCATTATGGGAAAGACCTCTCTTTGAATACTGCCTTGCCAACGGGATTTCGCACATAGTCAAAGGAGTAAGAAATACGGCTGATTTTGAATATGAAAAAACGCTTGCACTTCAGACAAAGCATCTTTGTCCCTCGGTAGAAACTGTTTTGTTTTATTCGGACAGCTCTCTTGAGCATATCAGCTCCACTTATGTGAAGGGCCTTCTTCATTACGGAATGGATATTTCAGATTCCGTTCCAAAGGAGATAACAGATATTCTTTTGAGTGAGAATTGACAAGACAACCTGTAACACATCAGAATACTACTGTACTTGCAGCTGGTTGAAGCTTTAGTATAAGTCTTATTCAATGAAAAAACAATAGAATTAAAGGATTGGGCACATTTCGGTTTGAAATGTGCTTTTTTGCATTTGCATAATTCGACAAAAATATACAATAACAGTAAAAAAAGCTTGTGAAAACGTTACAAAAGACGATAATGGCAAGAAACAGCACATATAGCGGCAGAGATAATAGGGAAATGTAAAAAACTTTTTTGATTTTTTTCTGTTTTTGTAAAAAAATATTGGTATAACCTATTGATTTTTTTATACAGACGTAGTATAATTAAAACACCATTAAAAGTAAATGGAAAAGCAACCAAAGTGGATGAAAATGTGTTAAATGACAACTAAATAGACATTAAACAGGGTCAAAACTGTTGGTTTAGCTTTGGTTCAGATGTTTTTTTCTGCAGATGTCTTACAAAAAATACACGGAAAGGAGTTGAGTCGGCGTGTTTACAAATCAGTACGAACATACAATTGACAGCAAGGGCAGAATGTTTATACCTGCAAAATACCGTGAAGCCATCGGCTCGACAGCATATCTGTGTATGGGTGTTGACATGAATTTGTATATTATGACAGTTGCCGATTGGGAAGCATACAGAGACAAGCTTCTTGAAGTGGTTTCCGAAACAGAGGACAGAGATCTTCTCCGTTATTTTTTCGGATATACAACAGACGTTCAGGTCGACTCACAGGGGAGAATACTTATCCCCGCTTCCTTTCTTGAATATGCAGGGCTCAAAGGAAATGCGATCATAGTAGGCTGCGGCAAGCGTGCTGAAATATGGGCTCCTGAAAGATGGGAAGAAAAGCAGGCGGCATTTGATATGGCTTCTGCGGTATCAAAGCTTTCAAGCTACAGACTGTGAGGACAAAATGGAGTTTTCGCACGTATCAGTAATGGTGAGAGAGTGTCTTGAAATACTTGATGTAGCCCGTGGCGGAGTATTTGTTGACTGTACAGCCGGCGGCGGAGGACACTCTTATGAAATAGCAAAGCTTTTACCGGAGGGGTCAAGACTCATAAGTCTCGATCAGGATGATGCGGCGATCGCAGCTTGTACGGAAAGACTTCGTGAGTTCGGTGACAAATGTACGGTAGTAAAATCGAATTTCAGAAATATCGGAGAGGTTCTTGACTCTCTCGGTATTGAAAAAATCGACGGTGTCATGTGGGATCTGGGTGTTTCCTCATATCAGCTTGATGAAGCTCAGAGAGGCTTTTCCTATATGCACGATGCTCCTCTTGATATGAGAATGAACACCTCCTGCGGCAAAACTGCGGCAGATGTGGTGAACGGATACCCGAAGGAAGAGCTCAGAAGAATAATAAGCGATTACGGTGAAGAAAAATTTGCCGCATTTATCGCATCGAATATAGAAAAGGCAAGGGCAAAGAAGCCTATTGAAACGACTCTTGAGCTTGCACAGATAATAACGGCATCAATTCCCGCAGCGTCAAGAAAAAAAGAAGCTCAGCATCCTGCAAAAAGAACCTTTCAGGCTATCCGTATAGAAGTAAACGAAGAGCTTGCGGTGATAGAGCCTTCTCTTGAAGAAGCGGTCAGGAGACTTAATAAAGGCGGCAGAGCTGCGGTAATAACATTCCATTCGGGTGAGGACAGAATAGCAAAGCAGACTTTCGTAAAAATGTCAAACCCCTGCGAGTGTCCGAGAGATTTTCCCGTATGCGTATGCGGTAAAAAGCCGACAGTTAAGATACTGACAAAGAAACCGATGGTCCCTAAAGAAGATGAGCTTCAGTTCAATCCTCGTTCAAGAAGTGCCAAGGTCAGAGGAATAGAAAAAATCTAACAAGGTACGCTCGAAATAAAGTGTGCCCCCGAACTTAAAAAAATAAGTAATTATAATAAATTCTAAATGAAGGGAGATGTAAAAAATGACAGATCGTGTAATGACAAATGAAGAGCTTTGTACCAAGCTTTCCGCACAGTACAGAACACGTGTTGCCACAGCTTGTGAAAACGCAGAAAAGACGTGTAAAGACATCTCCCGCAGAAAAGCACAGGCATATGCCGAAAACAGAAGAAAACAGGGAATGGCAAAAGCCGCAAAGGCTAAAGCCGATAAGCGAATTCCCGGTTTTACATCCGCCAAAAAGGCGGCTCATGAGCCTTCTTTCGAAAATTTTGTACCCGATGGAAAATACAGCTATGCGTTTGCAAAAGCGGCAAATGTAAGAGCTATGGCGTCCCGTTGCAGACATAATGACTATGGTGCTCAGTCATACGGCCGCAGAGATGCCTATACACAGGAACAGGGAACAGCTGCTTTGAAGAAGACCCATAAAGCGAAAGCAAGGCTCTCTCTTTTCGGTATTATCAGCTATCTTTTTGAAAAAGATGAAAGTGAAAAGAATGAGATCAGAGTAAAATCAATTCCCGTATCCAAAAGCCTTGTGCTTTCCGTCATTCTTTGTACGGTTATGCTTATGACTGTGCTGTTTACATATTCATCATATACACAGGTGCGTGCGGACGTTGAGGTTCTCAAGGCGGAAAAGCAAGAGCTTCTTGCGGAAAGAGAACACCTCCAGAGTCTTCTTGCGGTAAGAGATGACATTCGTGAAATAGAGGACTATGCAACAAACGTCATCGGTATGGTAAAGAGCGACTACGTTGAAACAAGATACGTATCTGTTGCAGACGGTGAAAGAATAGAGGTGCTGTCAGCTGAGGAAAACGAAGAGACGGCAGGAAATCTGTTTTCCACCCTTCTTTCAGCTATGGGCGGAAACTGGGAAAGAGTTCTTGAATACATAGATTAAGACTGAAACAGAAATTTGTGCATTAAGTGGTGACAGCCGTTCACCACTTTTTGTAATTTTTTAAGATTTCGGGCATAAAATAATGTAACGGACAAAGGAGTGTTACGATGGCAGGCTTTAACATGAGAATGGACAGAGCAACCCATAAAAAAGCATATTTTTTGCTCATAGTGTTCTTTGCCATGGCTTTATTTATAATCATATCTCTGTTTAAAATGCAGGTCATAGATTATGAGAAATATCAAAACCTCGTTCTCAACCAGATGACTACGGAAATCGAAGTCAATCCTGAACGAGGGGAGGTTTACGATACGAACGGAAACGTTATTGCCACAAACTCAACGAGGTATCTCGTTGTAATATCTCCGCAGGATATATTAGACGTGACCGATCCCGATGCTTCGGCAATGGCTGAGGAAGAGGAGGACGGAGTTGTTGAAAAAATCGTGGATTTTCTCATGTCCTTCAGAGCGAAAAAGGAAGAAGAGGAAAACGCACAGCCTGTATACGAATGGCTTAATTTCGACGGTGTAACGGAGAAAAATCTGACCATGGATGAGCTTATTGCAAGCTTTCTGTCCGGGCTCATCGATGAGGTGGAATACGACGAGGTAATCGAAAGATCCAAAAAAGTAAACAGAAGATATGAGGTAGTGGCAAGAAACGTCGATGAAGATATTGCCGATAAAGTCAGAGAGTTTATAACTGAATATGAGCTTAAGCTTCAGCTTTATCTCGTACCTACCGCAATAAGATACTATCCTTACGATTCTCTCGCATCCCATGTTATAGGCTTTACCGATGCTGACGGTAAGGGTGCTTACGGCATAGAGCAATATTATAATAACATTATGGAAGGAACCAAGGGCAGATACATAACGGCACAGGATGCTCACCATAATGATATGCCCTTTGAATATGAGACCTACGTCGAAGAGGAAAACGGATATAACATAGTATCTACACTTGATATGTATATACAGTATGAGCTTGAAAATCAGCTTGAAAATGCACTTAAGGATCATAAAGCGGCAAGCAGAGTGTGCGGTATCGTAATGGACGTTAATACCGGCGGTATACTTGCTATGGGAACTTATCCGTCATTTGACCTCAATGATCCGAGAAGTATAAACGCTGATGACTATGATGCGCTTCGTACCGCACTTGACCAAAGTGCAGTAAATCAGCTTTCAAAGCTTGAGGCGGGAAGCGAAGAATATACCACTCTTGAAAAACAGCTTATGCTGTATACTGCGTGGAAAAACAAGGCGATAACCGAAACGTACGAGCCCGGCTCTACCTTTAAAATAATGACGACGGCGATGGCACTTGAAGAAAAGGTTGTAAGAGTGGATGAAGGCTTTTATTGCAGCGGTA
This sequence comes from Eubacteriales bacterium, assembly GCA_045535205.1. Taxonomy (GTDB): domain Bacteria; phylum Bacillota; class Clostridia; order Oscillospirales; family CAG-272; genus RUG14199. Next base: position 12,484 of record JAZSLF010000073.1, on the reverse strand, counting down.
AGCTCTCAATAGAGGGCTATCCCGAACCCATTCATTGTCACAAGAGAACAGGACACGGACAGGTATCATTTGCGGTTGGTCTTCAGCAATCCTGTAACCCTGTAATGATGACTCTCGGTCTCAGACTCGGTCAGACGAGGTTTTATAATTATTTTGAACAGTTCGGATATACCTCTCTCACCGGAATAGACCTTCCCAATGAAGCCTCTACTATCAGTCATAAGCTTTCAGATTTCACCACGGCGTCTTTGGCGGTTTATTCCTTCGGTCAGACCTTTAAAACGACACCGCTTCAGCAGATCACGGCAATTTCATCCGTCGCCAACGGCGGTTATCTTGTAACTCCTCACGTGCTTAAAGAAGTGGTTGACGATGACGGAAACGTTATAGAAACCTACGAAACCGACGTAAAGAGACAGGTTGTAAGTGAGGAAACCTGTAAAACGATTGCTCAGATACTTGAAGAAGGCGTTTCGGGTGACGGCGGTGCAAGAAATGCTTATGTAAAAGGCTATAAGGTTGCGGCAAAGACCGGTACATCCGAAAAGCGAGATAAACTGGATGCCAACGGAGAAAAATCTCTCAGAGTAGGTTCTTGCGTAGCTTTTGCACCTGCAGATGATCCGCAAGTCGCAGTGCTCATCATGGTCGATGAGCCTTCAAACGGCAGCGTTTACGGCAGCGTAGTTGCGGCTCCTTACGTTTCAAATCTTTTATCGTTCATTCTTCCTTATATGGGTTATGAACCTGTTTATACGGAAGAAGAGCTTCAAAAAGCGGAGATCAGCGTACCCAATTACGTAGGCTCTGTTACCGAAAATGCCAAGGCAGACCTTGAGTGGAGAAAGATAAATTATAAGCTCGTAGGCGACGGCACTACCGTAACTGCACAGATACCCGAAGGCGGAAGCTCAATATCCAAGCAGGACGGAGTTGTTTATCTCTATACAGGAGACGAAATTCCGAGAGCTGATATAGAGGTTCCCGATCTCGTAGGCAAGACGGCTGAGGCTGCAAACAGAATTCTCACGAATTTGGGACTTAACGTAAGCATTTCGGGTGCGACGAACGGTGCGACGGCAACGGTAGCATCTCAGTCAATTGCGGCAGGAGAAATGGTTCCCAAAGGAACTCTTGTAACAATTGAAATGCGTCACTCCATTGAGTCCGACGGCTGATGCTTTATAAATACAAAGATTAACAAAATAAATGCCCTCTGAAAAAAACGGATGAAAAAAGCTATCATGTTTTTTACGGAGGGCAAATGTATTTAAGAGAGCTTTTGAAGAATTGTGCCGTATCGGGCACCTATGATCCGGATATTGAAGTGTCGGGAGTTACCTGTGACTCCCGCATGGTAAAAAAAGGCGACGTGTTCGTTGCTTTGACGGGAGAAAGGACAGACGGGAAAGCATTTATACGTGAAGCTTTGCACAGGGGAGCTGTCTGTATTGTTTCGGAGGACTTTTGTGAAAGCGTTGGCGTACCTGTTGTAAATACCGAAAACATAAGGAGCACCTGTGCTGTGATGTTTTCAAATCTGTACGGGGCAGCTTCGGACGGTATGAACGTAACTGCTGTTACGGGAACTAACGGGAAAACGACGGCCTCATCGCTTCTTTGGCATATATACACTTACAGCGGCAGAAGGGCAGGGCTTCTCGGAACGGTAGCAAAAAGGACATCTGATAAAAAGCTTGACGGTGAGGTGTGTGATGATATGACAACACCTGCTCCGGAAAGGCTTTATAAATACATATACGAAATGAAGATACAGGGGTGTGAGCATCTTATTCTTGAGGCATCCTCTCACGGTCTTGCACAGTCAAGACTTGACGGCATCAGAGTTAATACGGGGATTTTTATGAATATGACCCCTGAGCATCTTGATTTTCACGGAAGCATGGAAAACTATTATTCGGCAAAGAGAAGACTTTGTGAAATATCCGACGTGTTTTTTGCAAATTACGATGACCCTTACGGAAAAAGGCTTTGCGGAGAATTTCCTGAAATCTATGCATATTCCGCCGTTCCCGAAACTGCGGCTGACAGCAGAGTTTGGGCGACAGGTGCGATGTACAGAAGCAGAGGTCTTTCGGGTATTGAATATATGTTTTGCTCCAAAGATGCCGTGTTTCCCGTAAAATGCCGCATGGTAGGTAAAATTGCCTTATACAATTCTCTTGCAGCAATATCGGCAGCCTTGAAGGACGGTATTTCTCCCGATATAATTATAAAAGCCGTTGAAGCCTTCAAAGGAGTGAAGGGGCGGTTTGAAACGGTGCTTTCGGGAAATAAGGCCCCTGCTTGTATAATAGATTATGCACATACTCCGGACTCTTTTGAAAAAGCACTTCTACAGACAAGAGCACTTATGAAAAGCGGTTCACGGCTGATATTGGTTTTTGGCTGCGGAGGAGAAAGGGATAGGTATAAACGCTCTGTTATGGGGCATTTAGCTGAAAAATATGCAGATACGGTGGTGGTAACGGAGGATAACTCAAGAGGAGAGGAGCCTGAGAGAATAATCAGAGAAATACTTGGCGGAATGAAAGCTCCCGAAAAAGCCGCCGTCGTCATGGACAGAGAACGGGCACTTTTCACAGCAGTTGAAAAAAGCAGCCGCAGAGACGTTATTCTTATTCTCGGAAAAGGGCATGAGGAGTACATAATAGACAAATACGGAAAAAGGCCTTTTTCTGAGCGGAAAATAATCAAAAGTGCAATTTTGGAAAAATACGGTTCTTTGGATGAAGAGGACGGTTGAAGGAGACAAAAAAAGCGTAATTTATTTATAAAAATATTCAATATATATAGAAAAAATAAAAAATGTATGTTACAATAAAAAAAGAAATTGTATTTTGAAAGATCGGTGTTTTGCGGCTTAAAACACAGGTCTGTGTAAAAGCGATATAAGTGCTATGCTAAACGGAGGACGGAAATGAAAGCTATTCTGACTATCAAAACCTTGACTGCTGAAGAAATTGCAAATGTGACCGGCGGCAGACTTGAATGCTACGGCGACGGCGGTACAAAGAACGTTTCATCTGTTGTATATGATTCAAGAGATGCTGAACGTGACAGCCTTTTTTGTGCAATAAAAGGCGAGCGTACAGACGGTCATATATATATATCTGACGTTGTGGCAAAAGGGGCATCGGTCATTCTTTGCGAAAGAGTCCCCGATGATGCAAAAGAGGCAGGTGACTTCTGTGCCGTTGTTGTTGAAGACCCGGTAAAAGCTCTCGGAGTGCTTTCGGGCTATTACAGAACGTTCAGCAAAGCCATAGTTGTAGGTGTGACGGGAAGCGTCGGAAAGACTACCACAAAGGATTTTGTGGCATCCGTACTGTCTGAAGCCTTCGATACAATGAAAACAGAAGGAAATCATAATAACGAAATAGGTCTTCCGATGACTCTTTTTTCAATCAAGCCCGACTGTCAGGCGGCTGTTCTTGAAATGGGAATGTCAGCACTCGGTGAGATCAGCTTTATGACAAATCTTGCGTTGCCTCACATAGCGATAATTACCAATATAGGAACGTCGCATATGGCAAATCTCGGTTCGAGGGAGAATATATGCAGGGCGAAGCTTGAAATTGCAGAGGGGATAGATGAAGACGGAATTCTTCTGCTCAATGGAGATGAACCTCTCCTGGCTGATAAATACGATGAAGTTTACGCACAAACCGTATATCTCGGCCTGTTCAGCAAAACGGCTGACTACAAGGCTCTTAACATCAGACAGGGTACGGATAAAATGATTTTTGACATTTTGGGAAAAAATAAGGTCTATGTAAACATCGAGATCCCTACTCTCGGCAAACACAATGTATACAATGCTTTGTGTGCATTTGTCGTCGGACTTAAACTCGGAATGGCGGAAAATGACATAAGACGCGGTCTTATGTCGTTCGTAAGTACGGATATGAGACAAAAAATATACGGTGTCGGAGACGTTACCGTTATTGAGGACTGCTATAACGCAAGCCCCGAATCCATGCGTGCGGCAATTGAGGTGCTTTGTTCAAAGGCACAAAAGGACGGTCTTGTACCCTGTGCTCTCCTTGGGGATATGCTTGAGCTCGGCGATGAAAGCAGACTTCTTCATGACCAGCTCGGACAGTATGCGGCACAAATGAAGGTGCAGAAGCTGTTCTGCTACGGAAGCATGGCTGAGGCTGTTGCAGAAGCGGCGATCAAAAAGGGAATACGTGCGGAAAACGTGTACGTGTGTTCCGATATTACAAAACCGAGGCTTATGGCAGGCATGATAAAGAAAGCACTTTCCGCAGATGACATACTTCTCGTTAAGGCAAGCAGAGGGATCGAGGCTGAAAAAGTTCTTGCCGCTTTCAAGTCGCTTTCCAAGAATACAAGGAAAAAGTAAATTGAAAAAACGATTACTGAGAACAGTGCGAAGGCATGGGGTGAGAACTCCGTATTATTACAGCAACAACCGAAAGGAATATTAAATAATGGCAGATATAATTTTTGTGCTCGTCTGTGCTGTGCTGACGTTTGCCGTAACGGTGTTAATACTTAAAAAGCTTATTCCGGTGCTAAAAAGCAAAAAGATGGGTCAGCCCATACTTGAGATCGGTCCCCGTTGGCATAAGAGCAAAGAGGGAACACCCACTATGGGAGGAATTTCATTTATAATAGCAATAGTCTTGTGCTGTATTGGTGCGTGTGTGTATATGGGCATTTCAAACGGATTTGCTTCGACACTTCCTCTTATCCTCACCGTAGCTTACGGAGTTGTCTGTGCCATGATAGGCTTTATCGACGACCTTGCGAAGCTCCGCAAAAAGCAGAATGAGGGACTTTCCGCAAAGCAGAAGTTTGCCCTTCAGGTGCTTGCGGCAGCACTCTATCTTGCGGGACTGCATTTCTTCTGTAATATTTCAACCGCACTCTACATACCCTTTATAAATATTGAGCTTCAGCTTGGCTTCTGGTACTATCTGATAGGACTTGTTCTTCTTGTGGGAATAGATAACAGCGTAAACCTTACCGACGGTATTGACGGACTTGCTTCTTTGGTAACATTGGTAGTGTCCGTGTTCTTCATCCTTGCAGCTTTTCTCAAGGGGGAAGAAACAAATACGTCACTTGCTGTGCTCGGTTCTCTTGTTGCGGGCGGTACTGCAGGCTTTCTTGTTTATAATTTCTATCCTGCAAGAGTATTCATGGGCGATACGGGATCTCTCTTTCTCGGTGCGGCGGTTGCAGGGGCGGCATTTATGCTTGATAATCCGCTTATCATAGTCATCGCAGGACTCGTATACATAATAGAAACGGCATCAGTAATGCTCCAGGTCGGATATTTTAAGCTGACTCACGGTAAAAGACTTTTCAAAATGGCACCCATTCACCATCATTTTGAAAAGTGCGGATTCAGTGAAATAGGAATTGTAGGATTGTTTACGGCGGTAACGGTAATATGCTGCACTGTCGCCTGGATGGGACTCAGATAAGCTCGTAACGTTTTGATAAATTGCAGAAAGGAGCCTGAATTATGAGCGATAATAACAGAAGAGACGTGTATCGGAGTTCCGAAAGACGTCCTTCTTCAACGGGAACCCGTGACGTCAAGGTCAAAAGCAGAGCATCTGTCAGCCGTTCCGCTGCGGACGCAGTAAAAAGACAGCGTGAAGCGGGACGAACCATGACCGCTTCGGGCAGAGTGCCGAAAAGCACCGAAACCTCACTTACCGTTCGTGAACAGAGGGCTCTTGAAAAGCAACGCAAAGACAAAGAGTGGTCCAAGGGGATCGAACGAACGAGAAGCGGTCCCGATACTGTATTTCTGATACTTCTGGTGCTGATCATAAGTATCGGCGTAATAATGGTATACAGTGCCAGCTATCCTACTGCGATAAACGAAGGCAGGGGCGGTTTTTATTATGCGGGCAAGCAGCTTCAATGGATCGGCATCGGAGCTGTTGCCATGACGGTAGCTATGTTCTTCCCGTCAAAAACAGTAAGTAAGCTTGCAATAACGTTATATGTATTTGTTGCCGTTTTGCTCCTTCTTGTACTTGTAATCGGTACGGAGGGCGGCGGTGCACAAAGATGGATAAAGATAACCGAAAGCATCCGAATACAGCCTTCGGAGCTTGCGAAATTTTCTTTGCCTGTTCTACTCGCTTGGTACTGTGACAGATTCGGTCACCTGTTCAGAGAAGCAGAAACAAAAAAAGAAAAAAATTTATACGGAGTTGTAATTCCCAGTATACCCGTTTTCGCATATGCGGGACTTATCGCTCTCGAAAAGCATTTGTCGGGACTGTTCATAGTTGTGGCAATCGGAGTCGTGGTAATGTTCCTCGGAGGAGCACCTTTCAGATTTACCGCAATATACTATGGCTTACTTGGTGTTTTCGGAATTTTCGGCTATCTTATTCTTAACCCCTATGCCCTTTTGCGAATCAAAACCTTTTTTGATGCCAACGCAGACAATCTCGATGAAAACTGGCAGACGTATCAAGGCTCTCTGGCTATCGGTTCGGGCGGCTTTTTGGGACTGGGTCTCGGACAAAGCCGTCAGAAATACAGCTACGTTTCCGAAGCACAGAATGACTTCATTTTCACCATCTGGTGTGAGGAAATGGGATTTGTGGGAGCTGTGCTTGTAATAGTATTGTTTATGGCACTTCTGCTCAGGGGATATAAAATAGCCCTGAAGGCACCTGATACCTTTTCATCTCTTATGGTGTTCGGTATCATGACACAGGTGGGAATACAGGTAATTCTCAATCTTCTTGTTGTAACTGATAATTTCATGAATACCGGTATATCCCTGCCATTTCTTTCATACGGAGGAAGCTCCCTGGTAGTTCTTATGACTGAAATGGGACTTGTTCTGTCTGTTTCAAGGCGGTCTTACCAAAAGAAGCAGTAACAAACGTATAAAAATAAAGCTCCGTCTTTGGTACGGAATTGCATCGAAATACAGGAGTAATTATGGGACTTAGAGTATTAATGACAGGCGGCGGAACAGGCGGACACGTAAATCCTGCTCTTGCTATTGCCAACACCATAAAACAAAATATACCTGACAGCGTTATTGAATACGTCGGAACATCACGTGGAATTGAAAATAAGCTTGTGACGAGAGCAGGGTATAAGCTGCATCACGTGGAGATAAGAGGACTCAGAAGAAGTCTGTCTCTTTCCAATTTAAAAACGGCATATTATGTGCTTACGTCACCTGTAAAGGCGGCAAGACTTATCTCGGCTTTTAAGCCTGATGTCGTTATCGGTACGGGGGGATACGTGTGCTGGCCCGTGGTGAAAGCCGCAGCAGATAAAGGGATACCCACATTTCTTCACGAATCCAACGCAATTCCCGGTGTAGCTGTCAAAATGCTTGCTTCCAAGGTGGACAGAATATATCTGAATTTTGAAAAGGCGGGTGAAGGTCTTTCATGTAAGGAAAAGCTCCTTCACGTAGGCAATCCTTTGCTGTCCTCTTCCGCACAGCTTACCGCCGATGAAGCAAAGAAAAAGCTCGGAATACCTGAGGAGTGCAAGTACTTCCTGCTTTCATACGGAGGAAGTCTCGGTGCACAGAAGGTGAATGAAGCGGTAATATCTCTTATGAAAGATTTTACCTCAAAGCATCCGGAGGTATATCATCTTCATGCAACGGGGGCAATCGAAAATGCAACGACCGTTGAAGCTTTTAAAAATGCAGGACTTGATAAATGTCCCAATATAAAGCTTGTTGAGTACATATACGATATGCCCATACAAATGGCGGCGGCAGACCTCATAATATGCAGAGCAGGGGCGATGACTGTTTCCGAGCTTGCGATGTGCGGAAAATGTGCCGTGTTTATTCCGTCTCCCAATGTTACGGATAACCATCAGTATAAAAACGCCAAGGTTCTTTCCGATGCCAATGCCGCTGTTGTCTATGAAGAGAAGGAGCTTGACAGCGGATGTCTTTTGAATAAGGTTGAATGGCTTTTGTCAGAAGACGGAGACGCAGAAAGACTTAAAATGTCGGAAAACATCAAAGCCTTTGCCGTTCCCGATGCGAATAAGCTGATATTTAATGATATACTTAAAGTATTAGAAGAAAAAAAGAAATGATACCCGGTATAATTTAAACGGAGGGTGCATTCTGAGTTCATTCGTAATCTCATAATAAAATAAAGTCGTGCTTATATTATAATAATGAAAGAAAGGTGAGAGTGTGGCTTATAAACAGAATAACGTCGGCCGCACCTCACGTAGCGGAAGGACGGATAGAAACGGACAGAGCTATTCCAAGGGTAACGCCAATTGGAATAACGCCGCATATAAGCAAAGTGTAAAAACCAACAGAACGCAGACGAAGGTGATCAATACCACGTCAGTCAGAGTTTCCGCAGATTATTTTGATATTACTGCGGCAGGCAAACGGGCTGCAGCCAAAAGAGAATACAATAAACGCCGTAAGATGTGGCGTGAGGCTGTAAAGAAAAATCAGATGATGCAGAAGGCAAAAAGAGTGCTTGTTTACTCTCTTGTGCTTGTTCTGACAGTCGGAATACTTTTCGGTACCGTGTACAAGCTGTTTTTTGTTGCTGATAAAATATTCGTCGAGGGTAACACGGTTTATTCTCAGAATGATATAATCGAAGCCGGCGGACTCGAAACCCGTACAAATCTGTTTTCGTTCAGTTCAAGAGAGGCGGCTGAGCGTATTTACTTCTATTGTCCTCAGATAAAGAATGCGGATTTTGAAAGAAGAGTACCGAACAAAGTGTATATTACCATAGAGGAAGAAGATGCATCTTATTATTCCGAGATACACGGAGAGGTATTTGCCTTGTCCGGAACGCTTCGTGTACTGGGGCGTGTGAGTGTTGAGGAAGCAAAGGAGGCAGGGCTTATAAAGCTGCAGCTTCAGAAGGTATCGTACGCAGTATCGGGCTCAGTTGTTGAGCTTGTGTCTTCAAGAGCTCAGAGGTATCTTGAGAATACTGTTGAGCTTATAGAAAAATCCGAGCTTAAAACAAAGCTTACCGCCATTGATATGAGTGATGACTTTGATACGGTCATGGTGGCAGAAAGCAGGTATAAGCTTGAGTTTGGCTCGCAGGATGATATGGCGGTCAAGCTTAAACTTGCACAGGCTATTCTTGATGATGTTATATTTAATTCGCAGAATAAGGCCGTTATTGACCTTACAGATACTTCAAAAACAAGCGTTATCATTGACGATCAGCTTGTTTTGGATTAAAAAAGAGCTTGTGGAGCTTTGCCGCTTTCTTTTGAAATGCGGCAGGCTCTTTTCTATATATTGAATATAGTAAAAAAGAAAATACAACCTGATGTTTTAGTCACTTGAATAAAATGAGCATAATTATCGGTTGTCTAATAAGACAAATGTAGAATATAGAGTTTTTTTACATAAAATGGAAAAATATAATAAAAATATATAAAAAAACTCATATTTTAGTGAAAAATAACAAAGAAATTTTATTATAAGTATTGCAAAAATTATAAAAAGAGTATATTATATAATGTGTAATGTTATTTTTCGGGCTCGAAAAAAGCAGATATTCCCGAAAATGTGCCGATATAAATAAAAGGCGACGTACAGAACATTAAGAAGAAATGTAAACGGAGGATAATAAAATGGCATTTGAACTTGATGATAACATTTCCAGCGGTGTGAATATAAAAGTTATCGGTGTAGGCGGCGGCGGCGGAAACGCAGTAAACCACATGATCGCATCCAATGTAAGAGGAGTGGATTTTGTCGTTATCAATACCGACAAGATGCCTCTTGTTCACTCCAATGCGGCTAACAAGATACCGATCGGAGAAAAGATCACAAAGGGACACGGCGCAGGTGCCAATCCCGAAATCGGAGCACAGAGTGCAGAAGAAAGCATCGACGAGATCAAGAATGCGATCTCCGGTGCCGACATGATATTCCTCACAGCAGGTATGGGCGGCGGAACAGGAACAGGTGCTGCTCCCGTTGTTGCGAGAATTGCCCGTGAAATGAATATACTTACAGTAGGTATAGTAACGAAGCCCTTCGCATTTGAAGGAAAGAGAAGAATGACTCAGGCAGAAGCAGGTATAGCAAATCTTCGTGACTACGTAGACTCTCTCGTTATTATTCCCAATGAAAGACTGAAGCAGGTTTCCGAAAGACCTATCACGATGATGAATGCTTTTGAAGCTGCGGATGATGTGCTGAAGCACGGTGTACAGAGTATTTCCGAGCTTATCAACATACCCGGTTATATCAACCTTGACTTTGCAGACGTAACAGCTGTAATGAAGGATGCCGGCTATGCTCATATGGGTATCGGCTCTGCAACAGGTAAGGATAAGGCTGAGCTTGCGGCAAAGGCTGCTATCTCCAGTCCTCTTCTTGAAACATCCATTTCCGGAGCGAAGGGAATACTTATCAGTATTACTGCATCTCCCGACATCGGAATTGACGAGGTTGACCTTGCATCCAACATGATCGCATCCGAAGCACACGAAGATGCAAACGTAATCTGGGGTGTTGTATTTGATCCTACTCTTGAAGATCAGATGGATATTACCATTATTGCAACAGGCTTTGAAAACAAGGCACAGGAAGCAGCTCAGACAAGCTCTCTCAAGAAGCCCGAACCTGTACAGGCTCCCAAAAAGGCTCCTGCAGCTGAAGCAAAGGAAGAGGAAGAAGACTCTGATGAAGAGATCGACGATCCCGATTTTGCAGAGCTTATGGGTATGCTCAAGAAGGAAAGAGATCAGAATGCGGCTCCTGCCTTCAATAACGGCAATAATAATAACAATAACGGCGGCTACGGCGGATACGGTAACGGAAGTCTTTACGGCGGAATGCCCGATTTCGGTCGCAGATATTAATTTTAAAGTATTACTACGGCGGACAATTTGTTCGCCGTTTGTATTTTTAAAATGCATATGTCGTATTTGAATAAATATTGAATTTTTCAAATCTTTGGCTTTAGATATTGACAAAACGGGCAGAAAGCCTTATAATTAGCTTAGATTATAATACGCAAATAGTGAAAGGGGTAAAACCTCATGAAAAAAATGTTAGCGATTATCCTTTGTGCAGTAATGCTCATGTCTGTTCTTCCTTTTACGGTGTCTGCAGCAACAAAGTCTGCTGTATTCGGCCCCAATGAAGAATACTACTGTGAGTGGTATTGGAAAGCAGGTCTTTCCGGTATGACAGCCTGTGAGCTTACTATCGGCATCAATCCCGACTACGAAGGAGAGACACCTGACGGTGACCTTACTGCTGTAATTCCCGAAGGCACGTCTGCTCTTGAACTTCCCTGGATTGATATTTCCGACCTTGCAAAGCGTACAAATATTAAGAAGATAATAGTTGAGGACGGTATCAAGACTCTTCCCGACTACAGCTTCTCTCTTGTTTCAAACGCAAACTCTATCACGATTCCCTCCGACATTACATATATCGGCAGAGAAGCGTTCAGAGATTGTAAGGTAGCTGATCTTCAGATCCCTGCAACTGTAGAGGGTATCGGTAAGTATGCATTTATGTACTCTGCTATCACAGAAATTACAATTCCCGAAGGAATGACTGTAATTGAGGACAGCACATTTGAATGTATGCCCGAGCTTACAACAGTAAATATGAACGATAACGTTACATACATCGGTGAATTTGCATTCTCCAACTGTCCTAAGCTTGTAAACTTTGAACTTCCTGCAAGCCTTGAGCACATCGGTGCAAACGCTTTCAGAAGATGTATCCTTATCGACCATTTTGACATTCCCGCTACTGTAAACTACATTGGCGAAAATGCATTCAAATATTGTAAGGCTGTTACATCCTTTGAAATCCCCGAAGGCATTGACGTAATCAACGAAGGTCTTTTCTACGGCTGCGAATCCGCAGAAACAATCATTCTCCCCTCTACTATCGAATCTATCGAAAAAGAAGCTTTCTACTCTTGTAAGGCTCTCAAGTCCATCGAGATACCTGCAGCAGTTACAAAGCTTGCTTCCAGAGCATTCGGCAGATGTGAATCTCTCACAACTATTACAATTCCCGAAGGAATTACAACTCTTACAAACTATATGTTCTATGAGTGCACAGGTCTTGAAACCATCAATCTTCCTTCCACACTCACATCTCTCGGTAAGGGTATCTTCTACCGTTGCTCATCCCTCAAGAGCATTGATCTTCCCGCAGGTCTCACATCTGTAGGCAGTGACTGCTTCTATGAATGTAAGGCACTTACAACTGTAAGCGTACCTGACTCCGTATCCAACATCGGTAAGTATGCATTCTGCCGTTGCGAATCTCTTGCAAGTCTTACTATTCCCTCAGCTGCAACTCTCATCGGTAAGTACGCATACGGTTACTTCTATGCTAAGGGCGAAGGTTTTGCTACATCTGAAACAAGCAAGCTCTTCGGTGTAAAGAATTCAACAGCACAGAAGTATGCTGACAGCATCGGTCTTGAATTTGGTACAAAAT
>JAZSLF010000095.1:0-3971 GCA_045535205.1 Eubacteriales bacterium | reverse complement strand
GATGCTGTAGAGCTTGATGAAATTAAAACGCTTAAAGAAGATACTATTATTTACAGAACTATTTCTGCAAACGCCAAAAACTGTGCAGTATGTATTCCCGTCGGCTTTACGGAAGAAAGCCTTGATGCCGCTTTTGAATGTGTAAAGGATGCGGTATGCCCTGTTCTTCAAGTAGCCGTTCCCGTTTCAACAGTTCAGATGGAATATATGTATCACGTTAAGGAAGCAAAGATGCTTCAGAAAATAGAAATGCTTTGCAAGGCAGCAAGCGAAAAGTGCGAAAAGGTTGAATTTGTTGCCCTTGATGCCACAAGAGCAGATATATCATTTGTTATAAAAGCAATCAATAAAGCAAAAGAAAACGGTGCCTGTGCCGCTTGTGTTTGCGATGATGCGGGAATAATGCTTCCCACAGAGTTTGCCGGATTTGTTTCAACTGTCAAAACAGAATGTGATATTCCCGTATACGTTAAAGTAAGTGATAATATAAACATGGCAGCGGCTTGTGCTTTTGCCGCTATACGTGCAGGTGCTGACGGTGTCAAGACGGCAATTTCCGGTAAAGGAGCTCTTCACACTCATAAATTTGCAGAAGTTATTCGCCAGAAGGGCGACAGTCTCGGTATCACAACAGGTCTCAAGACAACGGAGATAGCAACCGATGTTAAAAAGCTTAAAAAAGCTACAGGTTCAGAGGAGACCGTTTCAAAAATGACAGAAGACGATACTCCCTCTGTAATTCTCGACTCAGAGAGCACCATTACAGACGTGAGCGAAGCGGCACGTTCTCTCGGCTACGACCTGTCAGACGAAGACAACGGAAACGTTTTCACGGCTCTCATGAACGTACTTGAGACAAAAAGCTCTGTCGGTGCAAGAGAATTCGAGGCAATTATTGCAAGCTCTGCCATGCAGGCACCCTCCACTTACCACCTTGAAAGCTACACCACAAGCTGCAGTAACGTTACCGCATCAATGACACAGGTCACTCTCGTAAAAGACGGTGAAAAGCTGTGCGGTGTTGCCGCAGGCGACGGTCCCGTTGACTCCGCTTTCAGAGCAATTGAGCAAAGTGTTGGCTTCCACTACGAGCTTGACGATTTTCAGATACAGGCTGTTACAGAGGGCAAAGAAGCTCTCGGCTCCGCAGTAGTTAAGCTGAGAAGCGAAGGAAAGCTCTACTCAGGCAACGGCATTTCCGCAGACATCGTTGCCGCAAGCATCAGAGCGTATATAAATGCTCTGAACAAGATCGTTTACGAGGAGATGTAATATAATGAAAACTGTATTTTCTACCCGTAATGCTGACCGTGCATCATTTCTTGAAGTTTGTGCACTGGCATACGATTACGGCTTCTCCGGCTTTGAAATATATGATGCCGAAGGCGAAAGACGCTCTCACAGAGACAGCATTCTCAGAAATGAACAGGTCTTTGACGGAAAAAGAAAGCTTCATAACAGAGGTATTTCCGTTTCTGCTCTCGTTTATCCGGGTGCTGTTGACAAAGACGAAAATGCCGCTTCTGCCCTTGTTCGATACGTGGATATGGCAAGAATTTCGGCAATTGACAAAATTGTGATCCGACTCGAAAATGAACCTTCCCTTGACGAGCTTGAAAAAACTCTCCTTCCCGCAATAAAAAAAGCCGAGGAAGCCGACGTTGAAATACTTTTTGAAACATCGGGCTACCTTGCGAACACCACTAAGCTTTCGAGAATTATCGCCCATTTTGCAAGTCGTGTGCTTGGGGCTGCATGGAACATAAGAGAAACTTATTTTACATCTGCCGAAAGTGCTGGAGACACCATTGTCAATCTGGGTGCTTACATCAGATACGTATACATCGGTGACAAAAAGGACGGTGTAAACGTTCTTATAGGCGAGGGCGAGCTTCCCGTTTCCGACTTTATGGATGCTCTTTCCTCACTCAACTACGAGGGCTTTGTATGTGCACTTTGGAACGACGAGATAAACGATGCCGACATCGTGCTCACCCACTTTTCAAGCTTCATGTCAGCACTTGAAAAAAGCTCAGTTACCGAAGGCTCTCTCCGGTACAACAGAGCAAGAACGGGAACTTTCCCCTGGAAAAAATACGATACCGTTGATCTCACCTTCTCGCAGGTGCTTGACACCATGGTTGACACATATCCCGACCAATACGCTTTTAAATATACTACTCTTGACTACACAAGAACGTATAAACAGTTCCGCCGTGACGTTGACGAAACTGCCGCCGCCCTCATTTCTCTCGGCGTAAAGCCGGGTCACCACGTGGCACTTTGGGCAACCAACGTTCCCGAATGGTACATCACCTTCTGGGCAACAGTCAAGATCGGTGCCGTTCTTGTTACAGTCAACACAGCTTACAAAATACACGAAATAGAATATCTTTTGAAGCAGTCTGACACTCACACCCTTGTAATGATAGAAAGCTCTAAGGATGCAAATTACAAGGAGATAATGGAAGAGCTTTGCCCCGAGCTTGACACTCTCATGCCCGGCTCTCCCCTCTACAGCGCAAGACTTCCCTTCCTTCGCAATATCGTAACGGTAGGCTTTGAAATGAAGGGCTGCCTCACCTTTGAAAAGATGCTTGACAGAGCTGACAGCGTTCCCCTTGAAGAAGTAAGACGCAGAGCCGCCATGGTTCGTCCCGACGACGTATGTAATATGCAGTACACGTCAGGTACAACGGGATTTCCTAAGGGCGTTATGCTGACTCACCGAAACATTGTCAACAACGGTAAGATAATCGGCGACAGAATGGATCTTTCCACCGCTGACAGAATGATGATTCAGGTGCCCATGTTCCATTGTTTCGGCATGGTTCTCTCCATGACGTCAATGATGACACACGGCGGAACCCTTTCTCCCCTTCCCTATTTCTCACCTAAAAGCTCCCTTGCCTGCATCAACGCAGAGAGAATTACCTGCTTCAACGGTGTTCCCACCATGTTTATCGCCATGTTCAACCATGAGGATTTTGCAAAGACAGACTTCTCATATATGAGAACGGGCATCATGGCAGGAGCAAACTGCCCTGCCGACCTTATGAGACGTGCGGCTGACGAAATGAACATGAAGGAGATCATTTCTGTTTACGGTCAGACCGAGGCTTCCCCCGGCTGTACTATGGGCGAGGTAAACGAAGACCTGGATCACAGAGTCGAAACCGTAGGAAGTGCGTTCCCCGGTGTTGAATGCAAGATAATAGACCCCGAAACAGGAAAAGATCTTCCCGACGGAGAAAACGGCGAGTTCGTTGCAAGGGGCTTCAATATCATGAAGGGTTACTACAAGATGCCAAGAGCTACTGCAGAAGCCATCGACAAAGACGGCTGGCTCCATTCAGGAGATATTTGCTGCCGCACTCCCGACGGTTACTACAAGGTAACGGGCAGACTCAAGGACATGATAATCAGAGGCGGTGAAAATCTCTATCCCCGTGAAATTGAAGAATTCTATCTCACAAATCCCAAGGTTCGTGACGTACAGGTCATCGGTGTTCCCGACGAAAGATACGGCGAGGAAGCGTGTGCATGGATAATCCTCCACGAAGGCGAAGAAGCTGACGAAGCCTACATGAAGGAATACGGAAATGCTCACATGGCTCGTCACAAGGTACCCAGATATTTTGTTTTCGTAAAAACATTCCCCATGAACGCCGCAGGCAAGATCCTCAAGTACAAAATGAGAGAAGAATCTGTTTCAATTCTCGGACTTGACAAATAATAATACACACGCTTTATAACACGCTTTATAACACGCTTTTTGAAAAAAGCGTGGCAAAAACTTTTGAACAAAACAGGAGAACACAGGGGACGGAGGAGAACACAGGGGACGGTACTATGTGTTCTTGCTGATTAAAACAATTTAGAGGGCTGAGAAATCAGCCCTCTTTTCTTATGCGTTGACAAATAACTATCCAAATGATACAATAAACTAAAAGACAATAAAAAGGCATGCA
>JAZSLF010000031.1:0-16131 GCA_045535205.1 Eubacteriales bacterium | reverse complement strand
AAAGATTTCCTCTTACGGCACCCGAAGCAAGCTCTCTCTTGCTTTTGGTGTCTGCATCTATAAGTCTGCCTACAGCCTCAGCCTCGGACAGAGTCAGCTTGCCGTTTATAAAAGAACGTCTTGTGAATTCACCGGGACCTGCAGGCTCAGCACCTGCTTCAAGAACGGCTTCGAGAACTTCACGGGTAACGTATGTTCCGCCGTGGCAGGAAAGCTCAGCCATAAGCTCGCCCGTGAAGGATCTTCCGTCGGCATAAAGGGTACATATGCCCGTGTCGATGACCTTGCCGCCCTTTACGATCTCACCGTAAACTGCAGTTCGGTAAGGGTATTCGGAAAGGGGTCTTCCTTTAGTCACAAAGACTTTTTCAAGAATTTCTGCGGTGTCTGAGCCGCTTATTCTTATTACGGCGATGCCGCCTTTCCCTCTCGGAGTGGAAACAGCGGCAACGGTGGAGAAGGGATTTTTAACAAACATATAATTCTCCCGTAAGATCAGTAGTCATGTCTGCTTGTGAGCTTGATTATAAGCTTCAAGTCGTCAGGCTGAGTTTTTGCCTCATGGGCTGACTTGTTGCGTCTTATCTCACCGCATTTCTGACATTTGTGTATAATTGTATAACCGCCCTTTTTTGTGTTGGGCTCAGCACCCACAGGCTCAAGAGGACCGCCGCAATCGGAGGCTCTGTCACCGGGGTTTACGTCAAGGTGCAAAGACCAGAGGCAAAAGGGACAATGGTTTCTTGATGTGTATTCAAGGGGAAGAACTTCCTTGCCGCAATGGGCACAGACAAAGCCTTCGTCAATTTTTGTGAATCTTTTAAGATCCATATCAAAGCTCCTTTTCCAGAATATGAGCTTCAACAAGAGAGAGGGCAAAGCCGCAGGAGGCACATCTCACTTCGTCTCTTGAAAGGGTTTCACCGAAATATTTTGTGTAGGTTTCAGTTCCCTTGTGGGAGGTAACACCGAAGCACACCATGCCGATGGGCTTATTTGGGGTGTTTCCCGTAGGACCTGCAATTCCGGTTACGGAAACGGCAACCGATGCTCCGAGACTTTCCCTTGCACCGATGCACATTTCCCGTGCAGTTTCTTCTGACACCGCACCGAATTTTTCAAGTGTGTCGCCGCAAACTCCGAGAGCCTTCATTTTCACATCGTTGGAATATGAAACGACAGAGCCCTCAAAAACGTCGGAAACACCTGCAAGATCGGTGATGACCTTTGCTATCATGCCACCCGTACAGCTCTCTGCAGTACAGAGAGTAAGCTTCTCAGACCGCAGGAGAGCACATAGCGTGGACGCTTGCTTGTTTAATGCTTTTGTGCGTTCCATCGGTCAGATAAGATCGAAGGAAGCGTAGTTTTCTGTCGTGCAGTCTCCGCCGATAAAGAGGACAAAGCAGCCGGGCTCAACAACAGGATTAAGATCTGTGCCGATAAATGCAAAATCATCGGGCTTAAAGGTGAAGGAAACAGTTTTTTCCTCACCTGCCGCAAGGTCGATCTTTTCAAATCCGCAAAGAAGCTTTTCGGGTGTTGCAACGGAGCTTACGATATCTCTGAAGTATACCTGTACAACTTCCTTTATGTCAACGTCGGATGTGTTCTTAACTGTTACCGTCGCCGTTATTTCATCGTTCATGCCGAGCTCTGTTTTGTCAAGAGTTATGGGTGAATATTCAACGCTGCCGTAAGTGAGACCGTAACCGAAGTGGTAGAGAGGGGAAGACTCGCAGTCTCTGTAACGGCGGGGGTACTTCCAACGGGGACGGCCGCCCGAAAGGTTAGCGTAGTAAAGAGGAATTTGTCCTGTGTGACGGGGGAAGGTAACGGGGAGTCTTCCGCTGGGGGACTTGTCACCCATAAGGAGAGTTCTAACAGCATTACCAAGCTCAACACCGCCCTGCCATCCGAGAAGGACTGCATCGGAAAGCTCGTGTACGTTTTCAATTGCAAGAGGACGGGCAGTAAGCACAACTGTAACGATAGGCTTGCCTGTGCTCTTCAGCAGATCAAGATATTCGCTCTGAAGCTCGCCGAGTGAAAGGTCAACTCTGCCGCCGCCTTCGCCTGCCCACTGGCAAGGCTCACCGCAAACGTAGATGATGCCGTCGCACTCGCCTGCCAGTTTTACAGCTTCTTCAAACTGTTCTTTGCCGTCGCCGACAGTATCTTCGTCAATTTCGGGAGCACAGCCCTTGATATATGTAACGTTGATGCCTTCTTCTTTTTCAAAAGCATCTTTTATGGTAACTATTGTTTCGGGATCGCCTCTGCCGCCCCAGATGCCAAGATTTTCACGTCTTGCATCTGCAAGAGGACCTGTGAGAAGCCACTTTTTGCCGTCTCTTGCGATGGGGAGAGTCTTTTCTTCGTTCTTGAGAAGCACCATGCAGTTTTCCGCAAGGTCACGGCATACTGCTCTGTGTTCTTCCGTCAGGAAATACTTTGCGTTGTCCTCAGGTCTGTAGGGGTCTTCAAAGAGACCGAGAGCTATTTTTACGCAGAGAACTCTGAGAACGGAGGTGTCGATAGCTTCCATAAGCTCAGTATCCTTCGCCGCCAGCTCTTCAAGATGAGCATCGTAAACACCTGAGTGCATATCAATATCACAGCCTGCCTTGAGGGCAACTGATGCACTTTCAGCATCCGTTCCGGTAACTCTGTGATAAATAAGTTCCATAACGCTTTCCCAGTCGGAAACAACAAGTCCCTCAAAGCCCCACTTGTCACGGAGAAGCTCTGTGAGGTAGTAGTGGCTTCCCGATACGGGAACGCCGTTCAGTGTGTTGAAGGAGCTCATGCAGCTCATGGAGCCTGCGTCGGAAGCCGCCTTGTAAACGGGAAGATATTCGCCGTAAAGAGTTCTTTCGCCAATGTCACAAGCTTCGTAGTCACGTCCCGCTTCGCTGAGACCGTAACCGCAGTAGTGCTTGAAGCAAGCTGCTGTATAGGGATTTCCCGTGTTGGGATTTATAGTCTGAAAACCTCTGACTCTTGCCGCTGCAACTTTTGAACCGTAGAACTTGTCTTC
The DNA here is from genome assembly GCA_045535205.1 of Eubacteriales bacterium. Lineage (GTDB taxonomy): Bacteria > Bacillota > Clostridia > Oscillospirales > CAG-272 > RUG14199. The sequence continues at coordinate 13,091 of JAZSLF010000031.1, read as the reverse complement.
GCCGGCACCCTCTGCAATTCTGCCCCAACGGGGATCGCGGGCGATATCTATCATGGGGGAGTAGATCCAGTTGATGCCTTCGTAGTAAGCTTCCTTTGCGGCTATCATTTCGCCCTTTTCAATTCTTTCAAGGTCGAAGGATGCGCTTGTCGCAAGGGGAACGGGGAAAAGTGTACGGTCACCGTGAACGACGTCGTGGCCGATAAGAAGGGGAATACCCAGTCTTGTTTCTTCAACGGCGATCTTCTGAACCTCATTGGCTGTTTTAACGTCGGGAATGTTGAGGAAAGAACCTATCTTACCTTCCTTCAGGCTTTCAAGTCTGTTGTGCTTGAAAGAGCCGTAGAGAACAAGCTGACCGATTTTTTCGGACAGGGTCATCTTGTCAAGAAGCTCCTTTGCCTTTTCCATATAAGGTGCACTTTTAAATTTCATACTCATATCATTTTTCCTTTCTTTTTAAAGGGAATATCTTTTGAATTTATAAAACGGCGTTTACTGTGTGACTGCCGCCACGTCTACCGTGTCAAGCTTGTATTTTATCTTTTTATATGCAATAAAGTCTGCGATTATCGTTATAGCCCATGAGATAGGGTAGGAAAGGAACAAAACGGTGGGATCGGGCCAGATGGCAAATACCGTGTATATCCAGAGAACTCTGAAGCCGCATACACCCAAAATTGAAATGACCATAGGTGAAATGGAGGAGCCGAGTCCCCTGAGTATTCCCGTGAATGTGTCCATAGCGCCGCAAAGAAAATAGGTTGTGCAGATAACGTTCATTCTGATAATGCCTGCCGCGACAGCTTCAAGGTCGTTTGGAATGTAGACTTTTAGAAGCGGAACCTTAAAGAAGAAGACAAGATAGCCGATTACAAGTCCCGCAACGGTAACGTAAAGAAGACAGAGCTTTACAACGGAACGGACTCTCTCCATCTTTCTTGCACCGATGTGCTGACCGACGAAGGTAAGCGCCGTGTGGTAGAAGGAGTTCATGGCTGTATAAATAAAGCCTTCGATATTGGAGCCTGCTGAGTTACCCGTTACAAAGACGTGGCCGAATCCGTTTATTGATGACTGGATAAGTACATTGGAAATTGAAAATACGGTGCCCTGAAGTCCTGCAGGGATGCCGATTATCATAATTTTTTTAAGTCTGCTCACGTGAGGGCGGAGCTTTAGAAGACTCAGCTTCTGAGGACCCTTTGCGCGCATGAGCGAAATTACGGAAAGAATAGCGGAGATACCCTGTGAAACGACAGTTGCAATGGCAACGCCGTCAACGCTCATCTTCATGACGATAATAAGGAATAGATTGAGAACAACGTTGACTGCCCCTGCAACTATGAGAAAATAAAGAGGTCTCTTTGTGTCGCCTGTGCTTCTCATTATAGCGGCGGCAAAGTTATATACCATCATGGCAGGAAGACCGAGAAAGTATATCTGCATATAGGTGGTCGCAAGGTCAAGTATTTCTACGGGAGTTGCCATCATCACAAGAAAATTTCTTGAGAAGAAGTAACCGAATGCACCTACTGCAATACCGCCCACAAGAGCTGTAAAGATAGAGGTATGTACAACTTCGGAAACACCTCGTCTGTCTCCTGCGCCCCAACAGTGTGCAACGTTAACGCTTGCACCTACCGAAAGACCCATAAGGGCGTTGATTATAAGATTTATAAGTGCACCTGTCGCACCTACTGCCGCAAGGGCGGCACTTCCGTTTTCTGCAAAACGGCCTACAACGATGGAGTCGGCAGCATTGAACAGAAGCTGAAGCATACCCGAAGCCATAAGAGGCAGAGTATAAAGCAGAATATTTTTTGCAAGAGGCCCTTCGCAAATATCGATACTGCTCAAAGCTTTATCGGGCTTTTTTTTGGTTTTGAGCACTGCCATACATTCACCTCCGATACAAACATAATAGCAACGGTTAAAAACCACCTTATATTATAAACTCTATATATTCAAAAGTCAACGGATAAAAGTAGTACTTTTTGTTCAAAGTGAATTTTTGTATATATCTACATAAGGAATATAGAAAAAATATCATCTTTTATTGAAAAAGTGTTTTATGATATTGAAAATACGAGAAAAATATTGTATAATTAAATTTGGTATTTTTTCAAATACGGAGGATCTATGGGAAAACTCGGCTTCGATAACAAAAAATATCTGTCTATGCAGTCAGCACATATCAGAGACAGAATAGACCGCTTCGGCGGAAAACTATATCTTGAATTCGGCGGAAAGCTTTTTGATGACTATCACGCATCGAGAGTCCTTCCCGGATTTGAACCCGACAGTAAGCTTCAGATGCTTCTTCAGCTTAAAGAGGAAGCAGAGGTCGTTATCGTCATAAATTCATTTGATATTGAAAAGAATAAAATAAGAGGGGATCTGGGCATAACCTACGATGCAGACGTGCTCAGACTTATCGATGCCTTCCGTGAGGTCGGCTTGTTTGTGGGCAGCGTCGTGCTTACATGTTTTAACGGACAGAGTGCCGCCGTTGCTTTCCAGAACAAGCTTGAAGGACTCGGTGTAAAGGTCTACCGCCATTACATAATCGAGTCATATCCCTCCGACATCGACCTTGTTGTCAGCGAAGAAGGCTACGGTAAGAACGAATACATCGAAACCTCCAAAAGACTTGTTATCATTACTGCACCCGGTCCCGGAAGCGGTAAGATGGCTGTGTGTCTTTCCCAGATATACCATGAGCATAAGATGGGCATCAAGGCGGGATATGCTAAGTTTGAAACGTTCCCTATATGGAATATTCCTCTCAAGCATCCTGTAAATCTTGCTTACGAGGCTGCTACGGCTGACCTTAATGACGTAAACATGATAGACCCGTTCCATCTTGAAGCCTACGGTGAAACGACAGTCAACTATAACCGTGACGTTGAGATATTCCCCGTTCTTTCTGCCATGTTTGAGCAGATACTCGGAGAGAGTCCCTATAAGTCACCTACAGATATGGGCGTAAATATGGCAGGAAACTGTATTTTCGACGATGAAGCTGTCAAAAAGGCGGCAAACGACGAAATAATCCGCCGTTACTATAATGCTCTTTGCGGTGTCAGAAAAGGACTTGTTGAGGAGTCTGTTGTTTCCAAATGCAAGCTTCTTATGAAGCAGGCGAATATCACTATAGATGCAAGACCCGTCGTTGCCGCAGCTCTTGAAAAGGCACGTGATACAAGAGAGCCTGCGGCAGCCATGGAGCTTCCCGATGGAACTATCATCACAGGCAGAACAACAAAGCTTCTCGGTGCTTCTGCCGCACTTCTTCTCAATGCCCTCAAAGCACTCGGCGGAATTGACGATGCCGTTCACCTTATTTCACCTGAAATAATCGAGCCCATTCAGCGCCTTAAAATAGATAATCTGGGTAATCACAACCCCAGACTTCACACGGATGAGGTGCTTATCGCACTTTCCGTATGTGCACTCACCTCGCCCCATGCGAAGTGTGCCATGGAGCAGCTTTCAAAGCTGAAGGACTGCGACCTTCATTCTTCTGTGATCTTGTCACAGGTCGACTCCAACGTGTTTAAAAAGCTGGGTATTCACGTGACTTGTGAACCTCTTTATCAGACCAAGAAGCTCTATCACGCGAACTGAGTATCTTTCAAAAAATACAGATAAAAACTAAGGTAAGATATGCTGAACGGATATAAAAATAAACGCTTTGCACTTATCGGAGATAATACGGATCATAGTTTCGCCGGACGTCTTCACGGATTTCTGGCGGACTATTCTTTTTCGGGTATAGATGCAAAAGGGAGAGAACTTTCAGAAATTCTCTCCTGTTTTGCCTATGACGGATTTTACATAAGTGACCCTTACAATGCTCAAGCCATAAAATATCTTGACGAAGCCTCCGATGCGGTGAAAAGAACAAACAGTGCCGACGTAGTAGTTAAAAAGGACGGCAAGCTGTACGGATATAACACCGATTATAATGCCTTCATAAATGCGGTAAAAAATAACAGAATAGATGTAAAATATAAAAAGGCGGTAGTTCTCGGAAACGGCGGCAGAGCCTTTTCCGTGTGTGCCGCACTTGAGGATATGGGTGCAGACGAGGTGGAGATAATTTCCGCTTCGGAGGAAAGCCTTGAATACATAGAGCTTCACGATAACGCTCAGATACTTGTAAACACAACAACTGTCGGTATGTTTCCCGATGTTCGTGAGACCCCCGTCTTTCTCAGATATTTCGGAGAGCTTGAGACGGTCATAGACTTCGTACATAACCCATACAGAACAGAACTTATGCTGGAGGCTGAGGAGCAGGGAATAACCGCCGTCGGCGGATATGAGCTTATCGGCTGTTCACTCAGAAGCACAGTTGAATATTTCACGGGACGCCGTCTTACCATGACTACGGTGGAGAGGGCACTTTGCAGCTTCGGTATGGAAATGAAAAACATTGTGCTTGTGGGAATGCCCGGAAGCGGAAAGAGCACCGTTGCCTTGGAGCTTGCAAAATTTCTCGGCAGGGAAGCCATAGATACCGATAAAGCGGTTGAGTGTATGGCGGGTGTAAGTATTCCCGAAATATACGAGATATACGGTGAGGAGTATTTCAGAGCAAAGGAATCTGCCGTTATCAAGGGGGCTTCCTTCGGCAAAGGAGCTGTGATAGCAACAGGCGCGGGTGCAATACTCCGTCCCGAAAATATCAGGGAGCTTCGACGCAATTCTACAGTTGTCTTTCTCAGAAGACCCGAAGATACCGAGGTAAGTGAGGCTTCAACGGAAAGAGACCGTCTGAGACGCAAAAGACTCCCCTTGTATCTTGCCGCCTCTGACGTAATAGTCGATGTTTGTGAAACTCCGAGAATGACCATGAGAGCAATAATCAAAAACGTCTATAAAAGTTAAAAGGGAACCCCAAATCGCCGAAAAACTTAACTGATGTAGTTTTGCAAAAACTTTGATCTCCTCATCCACCGCCTGCGAGAACCCCAAATCGCCGAAGGCAATTTGAGGACCCCTTCAATGCGGTCCCCCTTCTGAGAACCCCAAACCGACAAGTCAGTTTGAGGACCCCAGACTTCTCCGCTGGAGAAGGCTATTGAGGACCCCTTTACGAGAACCCCAAATCGCCGAAGGCAATTTGAGGACCCCTGTTTCATAATAAAAAGGAGCTGTTCGTTTGAATAGCTCCTTTTTACAAATCGGATATTTTAAATGGGTCTTTGACAGATCTGATTAACGTTAAGAATAGAATTTATGATTTCCGATAGTAGTAACGTATTTTCTGTTTTCGGTTATCCAGAAATTCGTTGCAGTATCGGGATTTAAAAAGTATAATATGTTTTTTGATACGGAAACTCCCTCAAGACACAGCTTTGCGGCAATAACGCTTTCGCTGTCGGGAGTATTATAAACTGTTCCCAATGAAACGGGAGCAAACTGAACACCGTTTTTTGTATCAAAAATTACGCCGTATATGGTGGAAGGGAAGCTTTTTGAACGGACACGGTTAAGAACAACGTTTCCGACCGCAATTTTTCCCCATAAGCTTTCCCCCTTGCTTTCCGCTGAAATAATACGGCTTAGCCAGTATACAGACTCATCGTTGTAGAAGGAGTCTCCGCTTTCGAGGGAAGCGTGTCCCGAAGTTACGGAAACTCTCTCTCCGTCTGAATAGCGTGAAGCTCCGAATACCGTGCAAAGAGTGCTGAGAGGTATCATTAGAATTCCGTTTTCGTTTTTTACACCGCCTGCACACCATAAGTATCTTCCGTTGGCAAGAATATAAGGAGAACCGCCTGTTGCCGACAAAGATACGTTTTCCGTACTTACTTTTACGGAGGAGCTTTTTTTGTCTACAACTGCATTTTCGTCAATTCCGAGAGCAAAATCGGCAATTCCTACATAGAGAACATCGCCGTCAAGCATCACTCTTTTTGAATACAGTCTGTTGTTGATATAAATAATGAAGTCTTGTTCTTCAAAGTTCTTTGAGAAGGCTTCCTCGAAATCCTTTGCTTCGGGTGCAGGGTCAGCGGCTTCGTACCCCAAGGGCTCTGTATCGTAAGCTATTTTTGCAAACTCCGGCACACCCTCCTGTATCAGCCTTTTTGCCGAAGAGTCTTTTGCGGCAAGGGAGACCGTACCGCTTGAAACGATACAGGCGGTAAGTATTAAAAATGAGAGAAGAAGAGAAGTGACGGACACAGTCCGTCGTATTCGTTTTCCTTTGTTAATAAGCATTGTAACGTTTCCTTTCTTAAAATATTCAGAGGAAAAAAGATAGCTTTTTTCCACGCTCATATTTTACCATGTATGACGTGTCGTATCAACGAACAATATATGGATTGGAAAGGGAAACATTTTTAGGCTTTTAAGGAAAAAATATCCCGCCCGAAAAAACTGTGGCGTAAGATGTCAAGGGAATCTCATTTCAAACGATGATCTGCAAAGGCTAACCTCCCACCTTTTGTCATTCTGAACCGCAAATGCGGTGAAGAATCTTTGCCAAAGGCAATTTAAATTTCCTTTCAAAAATATCCGTGTATAAAAAAACTGCTCCCTCTTTTGAGAAAGCAGTTCTCTTTTTTGATGTTGTTTTATGTTACGAAAGAATAGTCATCCAGGTTAAAAATTCCAGTTCTTTTCTGCTTTGAGCAGAATTATAAGCTATTACTTCCTGACAGCGTTCAATGTTACTTAAGGAATTTATTGTTTGATCGACGCTGCTTGAAAGCTTTGATATGGTATTATTAGCCCGGCTTAGTCCGTTTGCAAGATAATACTGATTATCTATTACCGTATCAAGCTTTCTTATGATTTCTTCGGTGTTGGTAATAATTAAATCAAGACGACATTCATTTTCATATATATTATAAGCTCCTTGATCTCCGGTCAGCGGATCAAAACCAAGACATCTTGTTCTTCCTTTTTCAAGATAACCGTACATGGAGCTTACGGCATATATATTGCGGTAATCGTAACTCAGTACGTTGTAAGAGTACATTTTTTTAAGATTTGCCTCGGCTTCGGAGAGCCTTTTTTTAGCAGCATTTATCTCAGTAAGAAGTGCACAAGCTTTCTTCTTTTCACGCTCAACTCTGTTTTCGTCTTTTTTGAGATCATCGTTATAATCAGCCATATCATCCTTATACTTTGCGTGTCTTTGGCTTTTGTTTATAAAAAAGATGATAAGTGATATGACTCCTCCGATTCCTATTCCCGTTATAAAAAAATATACTATTGCTGTTACAATAAAAGTGAGAATAGCTCCGATAAAATTCCAAAAACCGCCGCTTGCTTCCGGAATTGAGTTTATTAACCCGACAATTATCCCGCCTATTATACCCACTATGACCATAATAGGAAGATATGGTATATCGTCGTTTTCAAGCTTGGGCTTACGTATAGATCTCTTTTTGCCTAAACTGTTGTAAGTGCAGGTCATATTTGAGATCAGTTCCTTTTGTATGTATACGTTTAATTCTGTTTCAAGCAAACAGTGCAAATATTTTTTTAAGCTTTCGCCGGTCAGAGTATTCATTATAATGTATATCCTTTTCTTTTACTGATCACAAGCGTTACCGATAGCATCGGCAATCATTTTTGAGATCTGGAAGGGAGCAATAAAAAGACCGATAACCATTGCAAGAGCACCTTTAAATACGAAGTAAAATAACCAGCCTGCCCAGCTCATAACGAGAAAAATATTAGGGGTTATTCTGTTGAGGGCTCTCCAACCGAAAATAGCACATATTGCGGCCAGTACCAATGCACCGTATTCGGCATCTAATTCTACTAAAAGCAATATAATGCCCCAGATAAGTACAATGAAAAAGAGCGTGACTGCAATTCTGCCCAGTGTTGATGCAAAGAAAGCTTTGACTTTGTTTTGGTTTTCCATAATTTACTCCTTATAAATGTTAATTTTAATGCAATAATATCTTATCACTATAACATTAACTTGTCAAGTCTAAAGAAGTAAGTTTTTTTCGCTTTAGCGTATATAATGTAAAAAAGGAGTTGTTGTTATGGATGTTGGAACACGTATTACTTTTTTGCGGCAGAAGAAAAATATGACTACAAATAAGCTTGCAAATATGGCGGGGGTATCTCAAAGCTATTTAAGAGAAGTTGAGCTTGGAAAGAAAAATCCTACAGTTGAAATGCTTTCTTTTATATGTGATGCTTTAAATATTACGCTCAGGGATTTTTTTACTGAGGAAGAACGAGTTGTTCAGCCTTTTCTATTAAGTGCTATAGAAGGAATGACCGAAGAACAGCAGCTACAGCTTGCTAAGTTTATTAATGAAATGAAAAAATGACACATCGACCCGATGGTAACAAACAAAAACACAGGAGGCAAAAGATATGCTTCCTGTGTTTTTTGGGGTAAGGGGTCCTCAAGTATTCCGCAAGTAATGCCCCTGGGTTCTCTTATTCCTTAATTTACCGCCCCGTTTTATAAAAATTAATATTAAAGATTTGCAATTGACGGCGGAATGTAGTATTATATAATCAGGATATTAGAATTTTCATCTGTTTGGAGTTGATATAATGAAAAAAAGTTTAAGAATGGCTTCGTTGTTGGTTTTGGCGGGACTGCTGTTTTCTTTGTGCGGCTGTGCCTTCCGATTTAATTTCCCAAAGAATAACCGGGAGATCTCGGGTGACGAAACAAATGATACTACGGAGATAACAGATCCCATTGATAAGGATAATCCCAATTATGTGATCGTTGAAAACGATTTTACTGCTGTTGTCAAGAGGCATCTGAATTCTATCGGTAAAGAGGATTACGAGGGTGCTGCCGTCATGATAGCTACACCGAGTCCTTCCATTATTGATGAGGAAGAAAGAGGAACGGTGCTTTCGGAGATGGTTGCAAACCGTAATATGATGGTGGAGGAACAGCTGGGTGTGAGCATTTATGCAAAAAACGTCGATGCCGACACCATGTATACAGAGGTGTTCAACGCCGAGAGGGCAGGGGATTACTATGCGGATATTCTGACTGTTCCCCAGTATTATATGTCCCAGTACGTTGTTTCGGGACTTCTGTTCAATCTCAACAGTCTTCCTTTCTTTGATACGTCTGCGGGTTATAACATCGAAAGCGGAGCTTCGGCGGGAATGGCTGCATCAAACGGATACGGTATTGCCGGATGGGCTACCCTTGAACCCGATCTGCTCTCGGCTGTGTTCTTCAATAAAGAAATAATTGAAGAAGCCGGACTTGAAATGCCCTATGAGCTTGTAAAAAGAAACGAGTGGACATGGGATAAGTTTTTTGAATATACAGCCGCAGTTTCCACGCTGAGAGAAAGCTCTGAGGAGTATGCGGAGCTTACAAGCTACGGCTTTCAGAACGTTGCGACCTCCTTTGCGGATCTTATTTTCGCTTCCGAGGGCAACAGCTTTATAACGGCGGGAAAGGGCGTAATTCCTCACATAAGCATAACCTATGACAGCTCTCTCCACGCCATGACCACGGCACAGACTCTCTATAATGACCCTTATAAAAACCATAACTCTCTTGATGCCATAAATACTTTTGCAAACGGCGGCTCAATGTTTCTTATAGACAGGCTGGGAACGGCGAAGACCATGTCATCTTCAAGTGCTGTTTGGGGAATAGTTCCGCTTCCCAAGGGAAGTGTGGAGCAGGAGAACTACAAAACACTTGCTTCCAATGAGTCTCTTATGTTTGCAGTTCCTGCGGGATGTAATAATGCGGAGGTTGTCAGCAGAGTTATAAGCTGTCTTAATGCGGCTTCCATGGGTTACTTTGTTGATGATTACGTTACGGATTATATGTATTATTATATAAGAGATAACGAGTCTGCCAATATGATCGAAAAGATATGCTACAGTGCATATTTTGATATGGCGTATACCTTTGGTCCTTATGATGTGTCAATTGCCAACAGCACCTATTTTGCTGTCAGAAACGTTTATGAATGTAACGGTGACATAAATTTCTATCTGACAAGATTTGAAAATAAGGCTAACAATGTTCTCAGAAGGATATTTCCTTGATTATCAAGTCAGAGAAAACGGAGCGTGAATTATGAAAAGAATTATAGCTCTTTGTCTTTGTGTGCTTCTTTGTCTTGGAACGGTTTCCTGCGATAAGGCTGAACGGTCGGTTTTAAAGATAGGAGCTGAAGGAGTAGGGGGTGCTCTCTATCCCTTTGAAATAGGTACTGCAGGTGATGAGGCGGTCAAGGACGTTATTTATACAAGGCTTGTGAGCTTTGACGAAAGCGGTAATATATTCTGCGGCGAGGAAAGCTGTGCCGTCAGCGAAAGCGTGAGAGTGTATGCCGCAGACAGCACCTTTGCCGAAACAGAGGAGCCGTCGGAGGACAGCCTTACTGCCTTTGAGTTTACTCTTAAAAACGGAGTGAGATTTTCAGACGGGAGCGAGATGACAGCCGAGGACGTGCTGTTTTCCCTTTACTGTGCTTTTGACAACGAGATAGGGTCTGCATCTGCGGGACAGCTTTCTGTTGTCGGACTTGATAACTACCTCTATCAGAGCGAGGATGCGTCTGCTTATCTGAAGCTTGCCTATGATATTCTTGAAAAGGGTGAGGCCTACGTGCCGGGTGAGGAGGACAGCTTCAGCGAGGAGGAGAGCCGTATATTCTGGGATGCTTTTCACTCCTGCGGAAAGAATTTTGTTTCCAATATAATTTCCTACGTGAGTGCGACCTACTGCACCGACGAGCTTGTTTCCTCATATATTTTTGACGGATATTCCGCACAGCAGGTAAAAAACAGCACAGCTCTTACCAACAGCTACGCCATGCGTCTTTGGAACTACGGCAATTATACCTACAGCTACGTGCCCGATGAAAACGGAATTTACGTGGCTTCTCCCGAAACGAACGGTACGTATACATATAAAACCACTCTTGAAAAGGCACTTGAAAGCGAAGCTTACACAGAATATGCAGAAAGTGAGAACGGTCTGTACGTCTACGATAAGGTGGCGACAGAATACCGTCTTTACGAAGAAGGAGACACGGGAAAAAGATACGACAGAGTCCTTTCTTCAAAATACACCGTTGTTTCAAGATATTCTCTTACGGGCTTTCGTGATCTGACAGGAAAGCTTTATACCCTTGAGGGAGAGGACTATCCTAAGATCGAAGAATTTTTCTCTCTGATGTGCATAACCTACACGAAAGACGGCATTATTGATTATCGAAGACTTGAAAGCATTGAAGCCGCAAGTGACGGAGACAGCTTTGTCGAGGATGCCTCCGAGAGCTTTGCCGCCGCCTGTGTCGGAGAACACGGTGTGGAGAAAATTGAAGGTATAGTTCATTCTCAGTCGGGGGATATTCATACTGTAACAGTCTTCATTGAAGGCTTGAAATGGGAGAATATCTATTCCCTTGATATTCCGATAGTATCAAAGAAGTATTATACCGAAGGATATACTGTACCCGAAAACTCAGTTGTAAGCTACGGAGTGCCTCTTGCGGATTACAATTTCAGACATCACATAGAGAGCCTTTCGCCGATGTCTGCGGGAGCTTACTGTTTTGAAGCCGTATCGGCTGATAAAAAGACAGTAACCCTTGCTGAAAATGAGTATTTCAGTACAGTATCCGAACAGTACGTTTCATCCTTTGGATATGAGGCTGTTGAGTTTATTGATGCATCTGCGGTAACTGATCTTTCGGAGGTGGATATAGCTCTCTGGGACGTTGGCTATGACGGAGAGCTTTTGGAAAAGGGAGAGCTCTTTTTCTCAAAAAGCTTTTCTTACGACTATGTGCTTATAAATCCTTCTCATTATATTAATATAAATACAAGACGTGCACTTTTATCTCTAATGGATACGTCGGTTGCAACAGAGGGAAAGGCTGATAAAGAAATGACCTGCTGTATGCCCTCTTTCATGTGGACGTCTGCCGAACGCTCAGGATATACCGTATTTGACGAAAGCGGAGAGAGTGCCAAGGCTTATTTTGAAGCCGCAGGTTATGTATACAGCGAAAGCGGAGAGCTTATTGATCCCGTTACAAAGCAGAAGGCGGTCTTCAGATTGACTCTGTTGCCTTCGGCAGCAGACACTCCCGTATGCCGAACCTTTGAAAAGGCTGCACAGCTTCTTGTTTCTCTCGGTGCTGATGCGTCTGTTGTTTTTGATGAGGATCTTCTTTATAATATATACGGAGAAGGCGGTGTCGGAATTTATTCTTTGGGTTGGGAAACGGTAAAAAGCAATTCCCTTTACGAAAGATATGCAGTCAGCAGCGAGTCTGACTCTGTAAAGGCAAGCGGATTTTCCTTCCTTGCCGATGGCGGTCAGCTTGATAATTTCGGAACCGTAACCTTCTATAATGATGACGGCGAAAGTCTTGAATACAGTCAGGCAGATGCAACCCTCATTCTTGACGAGCTGATAAGACTCGGTGATAAGTCTGTTTCCTTTGAAGAAAAGAAAACAGCCTACGATAAGGCACTTGCCCTTATTAATGAGCTTGCGGTTGAAATGCCGTTGTGTCAGCGAGGAAGCTACGTTTACGTAAATTCAGAGACGGTTGATGTTTCCACCGTAAACCGTGAGCCAACAGAGTTTGCTTCCGTTATAAGCGGGCTGTGGAGAATAAATAAGACGGAAACGGGCACTGACTCTGAAAAGTGATAAAAGGAAGATAAGAGAGAATAGATAATAGATAATGAAGATTTTTGTCATAAAGGACAAAAATCCGCTTTATACAAAAGGCCTCAAGCTTGTTGCAGCTTGAGGCTTTTTGAATTGAAGGTTTTCGGGAGGGGATGTAAAAAAAGTGCAGAGCGCATAAAACGAGAAAAAGGAAGAAAAAAGCAGAAAAAGAGAGAAATAAAACTTCAAAAGACGCAAAAAAGCAAATGTCTGACAAATAATGAGTTTTATGCTATAAACAAACTTCGCCACTCGACGTACCTTTGTACGCCTTCGGGTAACCAAAAGCAAGGCTATGCCTTGCTTTTTGCTCAGTTTGTTCATTCTGAATCTTTTTTCCCTATCCCCAAATATGTATGCTACATCGGCAAGGGGTGGAGTGGTTATGTGTGCATTTATTGGATTTTTTATTATC
>JAZSLF010000086.1:0-44042 GCA_045535205.1 Eubacteriales bacterium | reverse complement strand
TAGTTAACACTTGTCTCTAAGACCGCTTGGCCTCCGACTTTGTAAATCTATAGGGGACTAAAACACCAGACTGGGTGCCAGAAATTGGCGGTAAGTTTGAGAGTAGTGTAAATCTATAGGGGACTAAAACTATAACGAGCTTGTACAGTAAATTTATATCGTTTGAGAGTAGTGTAAATCTATAGGGGACTAAAACTTTTAAGATTTGTCAAAAGCAGAGTTGAAGTTTGAGAGTAGTGTAAATCTATAGGGGACTAAAACTGACTTGAATTGTACAAAACCAGCATTTTGGCTTGAGAGTAGTGTAAATCTATAGGACGTCATCTCCGGAACACTATGCTGTTCAATCAATTTGAAAACTTATACATAACACATACAAAAACGACGAAAAAGCCCTGTCATTGTAGAGATTTCTACGGCAGGGCCTTTTCGCCTTTTTATTAAGAGAGAGTTTCAAGCTGTTTTTTTGGCAGCTTGATTTTCTTTAAAGAGAGCTTATTAATGCTTATTCCAAGGTTTCTTTTTCATCATAGTATTTTTGCAGATTTATGATAAACTCCTGTCTCTCAACGTCCTCATAGCCTCTGAAAAATACTTCCTTTATGTCGTTGTGATTGAAAAGATACTGGAAATCCTGTCCCATATTTCCTTCGGGATAAGGAACACCGATATAATCATACTCGGAGGCACCTTCAATTGTCTGGTTTATTCCGAAGATCATAAGTCTTTTGCTTCCGTTATTGAGAAGAACTACTGTTCCTATGGGAAATAATTCATTTACGTTATTGTTCATGTTTTTTCCTCCTAATCGGCAAATACTGATATTAATCCTTTGGTGAAGGTATTGAATTTTGATTTGACGAAATCGTTCACACCTGAAATTATCTTCTGTTTTGTTTCTACTATAGCTTCACCAACGTCAAGCACAACGTCGGAGATCGTTTCACTTATTCCTTTTTCTTCGCCGCACAGCCAACCGGTAAGCTTTTTACAGCCGTATTCCAAGCCCATTGTAACGCCTACTGTTGCCGCACCCACAAGAAGCACGGGTGCTGAACCCACAGTTGCCGCAACACCTGCCGCAACCGCAGTACCGATAACCCACGTTTTACCTTGATCTATAACTGTTTCAAGAGCCCACTCGGCAACGGCTCTGCCGCCCGAAATATCTCCGCTTTTATATTCCTTGTAATTGCTTATTCCGTTTGATATACCGCTTAATGCAAGACCGGTCCAGGCAAATACGGATTTTGCTCCGCCGCTTGTATAAGAATCAAGCATACCGCCTTTTTTATGAAAATTATTATAAAATCTCGTTGACCAGCTTCCCGCTTTTGATGCCGCACCTTTGTATATATCGTTAAAGCCGAATAATCTTTCAAATTTGACCTGCTTTGCTCTTTCGGGAAGCATTCTCGCAAGTCTGTTCAGATTTGCGTTGCTTTCAGCCCACTCGCTGATCAGTTTTACAAATGAATTTGTGCCGTTCAAGAATGAAGATACGGACTCTGCCCCCGTTATTCCCTCGGGCAGTCCACCGTTACGCACCCAATTTACAACGGGATCTGCAACGTTGACAAGAGTGGATACCAAGCCGCCTGCTTGTCCTGCTTTACCGATAATCTTGCTTAATATAGACGTTAAGCTGTCTTTTCCGTCACTCAGGCCAGCCGTTTCCTCAAGCACAAGCTCGCCTGCCGAATACGAGGAGCCTCTTGTTATGATAATACTGCTTTCTGCAGCTTCCTCAAGGTCTGTATCAAGCTGAGAGCTTCCGTCAGCTCTGCGTTCCATATTTACATAGGCTGTTTTGATGTCACGGAGAGCCTTGCTCATGCTGCCGAAGGATCTAGCTTCCGCCTCAAGAGCGTCTATCATCTGTGTTATCTGATTTGATATGCCGTTAGTTCTCAAAACCTTATAATTAAGGTTTCTTTTTACCTGTTGGAGAGATGACTTTACACTTGTCACAGTTCTCTGACAACCGGTTATTGAATTACAATGTATATCAAGTTTATCAGTAGCAACTGCAAGCTTCATTGTATCCTCCTTAGATTAATTTTAACTGACTATTACTCTGTAATTAAAGTGACCGATCTTTATAATGTCCTCTGACCGTATTGAAACAAGTCCGGTTACCATACTCTGATTGAGATAGGTGTGGTTCGATGAACCCAGGTCTTCTAAATAAAACGTGCCTGCGTTTTCCATTATTCTGCAATGGGAGCCTGATACACATCCGTCGTTTATTCTGATCTTTCCGTCTCCGTTTGAGGTGGGGGATCTTCCGATAATTATTTCCTTTTGAAAACCACCGGAATAGCTTTCGCCTCCGCTCGTTGCTATCAGATACAAGCAATGAGCCCCTGAAGATGAAATTTCACGGTTGTGCATATTATTGGGGTTTATACATACCGTTTCAAATTTGTAGTCTCCCATTCCGTTGAAAAATTCCTGAGAGTTTTTCTTCATTTGTCCGGTCGTAATGTCCACTCCGCCGCTTATAACTACGTCATGACGATAATGGGGAATATTTTTAAGGTTTCTCTCTTCCCTGTTATTGATAAACCATATTAACAATGCAAATACCACGAGAACCGTAATGACTATCGCTGCAAGGACCACAATATAAACTGTTGTCATGATCTTGCCTGCCTTTGTCTTGCGATCTCCTCCGCACGTTTTTCAGCTTCGTAAATCCTTCTTGATGTTCTCCTGATATTATTAGCTATGGTAATGAGGTCTGATGCCGTATTGTTGATCTGTCTCTGCAAACGGCTTCCTTTATTAAAATACCGGTCAGAGCTGTCTGACTGCCAATCAGCCGCCAGAGCCTGCATTGTGTCGGAAAAGTCGTTATCCATAAGACTTTTAAGCTGAGCTGCAAGCTCTTCAAGCTCTCTCGCCTGTCTGTTGGCATTTTCAAAATCAATCGTAATTCTATCCATAATATCCTCGCTTTTACATAAAAAACGTTATACGCTTTGTCAGATTATTACGTCATCCGGCAAGGAGGCTATCAGTTCCTGTGCCTCATCTTCCGCTTCTTCGTACACTCCCGCCATTGTATTGAGCTCGCTTATATGCTCTGTAAGACGGGCTATTATTTCATTTATTTCATCTGTATACCCGGAATACGTGCTTCTGAAGCCGTCTGCCGCTTCTCCTGTCCAATATGAAGACGTTGCACTTACCTTTCCCGACATCCTGTCAAAGCTGTTTCTTATTGTTCTGACGCCGTTTGATACGGATGTTGACTGTCTGTAAAGCTCTTCGGGAGTCACCTTCAGCTGAGCACCCGACAAGCCGTTTCCAATAGCTCCTGCTGTACCAATGCTACTCATATTTCCACCTCCGATTAAAAGCTGATGGCAGAGATTATATCTGCAACGCTCTGTTCGCCCGCTTCATACTGTGCCTTTGCCTCGCTGAGACTTTCGGTATACTTCTTTATCTCATCACATATCTCAAGAAGTCTTTCACGGTCATTTGCAAAGGCTGCGTTAAATGCAGTATTTGCCGCACCTTCCCACATGGAGTTCAAAACGAGAACTCCGTCGTAAGTATCGTTTATACTGTTTTTTATTTCAGATAAGCCTTCCTCAAGTGAAGCTATATCATTTTGAAGAAGTCTTGTATCTATCTCAATTCTATTCATATTCCCTCCGTTAATAAAGCCGCATGAGGATGCTGAGATCAAGTGGTATATATCTATTTAAATCCGTTCTGCAGATGCCGTTCTGTCTGCTTTCGGAAACTATTTGCGATTTTGTAATGTTTTTCCGTTCTGTTTTTTGGTATATTTCCAATATCCGATTGAGAGAGGCTATCATTTTCCCAAGGTTTGCCTTTTCCTCTCTCAGCTCTTCGATCTTTTTGTTAAGCATAACGATAATAGCGTCGCACGAGTCGTAATTCGATGCCATCAAGCGATTTCGGACCCGTATGGTCTGATCTATGATATACGTTATTCTGTTTCGACAGCTTGTAAGCTGTGCTGTGCTTCTTCGCACCGCCATGACATCTACTATCATATGCCCTCCGATTTATGACGGAATAACGAAGCTGCCGCTTCGTTATTCCGTTTACTGTATTTCTTACTTTGTTTTCCCGTTTATTATCAGATGATAACGTCAGATGTAAGTCCTTCGATGTCGTTAAGGTTTGCACTTTCTGCCTGTGCATATGTATTAGCCATTTCCTGAAGGTCATTTACGTGTTCCTGGATCATTCTGTTGATGAGCTGAATGTCATCATCGAGGCCTCTGAACTTTGTTACAAATGCACTTGCTGCATCGCCTTCCCAGATGGAAGAAAGGTTTACTACCTGATTTGTCATTTCGGATGTGAGAGCACTTATTGTGCTGCCCTTGCCGCTGAATTCGTTTGATATAGCTATAAGCTCGTTAGGTGTGACTCTGAGAATACCCTGCATTGTTTTATCTCCTTATTATTCAATCAAATTTGTTGTTGTGTTTTTCGTATAGTGCTGTTCGTGCTTGCCGTAAGGCTTTTTCTTAGTGGTAGGTTCTTGTGGAAGCGATGTCTGTATTGGTTGCTTCTGCCTGCTGATACTTCGCTGCAATTTCGAGAAGTCTGTAAATGTAGACCTCAATTGCATTGTAGAAGTTTGTCATCTGGATCTTGTCATTTGTGAAGGCTGTGTGGAACGCATCGTTTGCTTCGCCTTCCCACATTGTTCTGAGTGTTTCTTCTGCTGTTTCCAGCTCGGAAATTGCTCCTTTGAACTGAGAGTTAAGGTTTTTAAGTTCGTTTGCTTTTGCGATAAGCTCGCTTGCTGATACTCTAATCATGGGATTGTTCCTTTCGTATGTAAATTGTAATTTGTTTCTGTGTCCTTTCGACGATACCATCATACCACGTTTTTCGCCGTTTTGTTTTTTTACTGACGAATTGCACATTTTTCAGGATGAACTGCACATTTTTTCGTTTTTAACTCGATATTATGCATTTCATCAATGCTTTCTATCCGAAATAAAGAGTATCTCCGGTTCTTATTCCACATTCTCTGAGAGTTGAATCTGCTTTCAGAACCATCTGCTTTTCTTTGCTGAAAAGCACAAGCTCAGAGACTTCGCCAACCAGATCGCACTGTTCTCTCTGACAGATCATCTCTCCGATCTCTTCCGCAAGCTCTGCTATTTCCGTATCAGAGTCAAGACGGAATTCATACTCACTTCCGAACATTATGGAGTTTATCATTACTGTTATCATATAAGTTTGAGTCCTCCGGTCATTTCATATAATCTATCCGAAAAAGTATTCTTTGTATATATTTCAGTAAGTCCGCCTATTTCATCGAAGCTCATCATAAATATTCCGCGAGCCAGACTTGCTATAATAAGGCTTTTTTCTTTTTCTGTTTCGGTATCGAGCACGTGTACTCCGAGCATAAAACGAACGTCGTCTATTTTTTCTCCGTTTCTCAGCTTTGCGAGCATTTCCAGCACAATCTCCGATGCATCCTCATTTTCCGGCTCTAAGCTGTCTTCCTCTTGTACAGGTAAAAAGTCCTGTGATAAAAAGTCTTTTACAAAGCTCTCAGTATCAAGAACAGTAAGAAGAACGCTGTCCTTTTTATACGGCGAACGGTATATTACGAGAATACTTTCATTTTCCGTAAAATGAATACAATAATCGGGAATACTGTCGTCCGACGTTTTGAGCAAAACAACCTTCGGTGAGCTTGCAATATGGTTGATCAAAGAGCCATAGGGCTCCTTTATTACAAAACCGTCTGTGCAAGGCTCAATAATGCCTGTTTTTGCCATGTGCTCCATCGCATACAGGTAATCCGCCCTTGTTTCGCTTCCGCTTATAAAAGGCACGGTAAATGCCGTATTACACCCGACTGCAGAAAGCAAAAGACCGAGCTCGGTTCCTTTCAGCGAATATGATTTATATAATCCTTCCCTCATTTTTAACACCCTTTTTAAAATTTCAGTTCCTTGAATTCCGGCTTGTAGCTGCGTGACAGCGGTATTTCCTCGCCGTCCTCTAAAAATACGGTGTTTTGCGACTTAACTATTTTTACTATCTTATCGCAGTTTACTATAAAGCTTCTGTGAGAACGCTTAAATTGCTTGGGAAGCTCGCTTTCAAGGTTATCTATCGTATCATAAAAGGAATACTCAACGCTGTCTGTTACCGCTACTATTTTTTTGTCTCTGGCTTCAAAAAAGCTTATCCTGTCATAAGGAATGAGCTGCCTTCCCTCTCTGTTATCCACCACGAATACGTCTTCATTTGAGCTTGAATCGCTGAATTTTTTTACGTAAGCAAGAACTGCTTTTCTGATCACAGACTGTGCTTGTTTTCCGTCAAATGGCCTGAGAAGAAGTGAGGATGCCATTATGTCCGGCCGTATATATTCCATCGGAGATATATTCTGATCGGCTATAATGAGAATAGACGTATTATCGTTGAGAGTTCTTATTCTCACGGCACCCTCCACGCCTCCCTTCAGGGTCACGTCTACGCAGGCAATATCAAGTATCGGACAGCTTTCCAGAAATCCGAATATCTCTTTCATAGAACGGAACACATGATAATCCCAGCTCTCATCACTTGTTTTCGCCGCAAGATAATGAGCAAAGTCCGTTATGTATTTAAGCTCTTTTTCGCTGCTGCTGTTTAGCAAAACTGAAATCATGCCGCCTCCGTAGTTTGATCCTTGTTACTTTTTAAATTGCCGGAATTATTATCCTTTCTGCCGCCGTATCATCAGCCGCAGACGGAACAAGTCCGATGCCCTTCTTCAATACCTTTGCCTGCTCGGCATAAGGAATATTTCTGAAGGTAAATATCTTCTGTGCACTGACGTTACCGCCGAGATGCACACCTGTTTTATAAGAGATAAAGCATTTATATGCTTTATACGTTGCAGAAACAGCAGACATATCATTGTTTACACACGCAAAGATGAATATATTATGGAGCGAGCCTTTTTCCATAACGTTTTCAACAAATCCCTTCATATCGGGAACGCCTGCTTCGGGCTTGTATACGCTTTCGATAAATGCCTCCATATCTGCTATAAACAGATACACCGGCTTTTCTTGCTTCATTTTTTCATATATCTGATGCTCGTCAAGTCCCTCGTTGATAAGCTCACGTTTCTTCTTATTGCGTCTGACGAACTCGTCCTTTATGCCTGCCCAGAAATCATAGTTTTCCTTATCGCTTGACAGGTATTCCGCAGAGCATTGTTCTGCGGTTTTCCTCAGCTCCTGAACACCCTTTTCAAAGACAACAATTCTTCCTCCGCAGTCTGAAGCGGATCTCATAATAGCTTTAATTGTATTGGTCTTGCCTGTTCTTCCCTTGCCTGAGATGCTGTAGCAATAAACAGAAGAAAGGTCAACGCAATACAAGGAAGCATCATCCTCTCTGTAAGCATAAGGAATAAGTCCCATATTGCCGGACACGATATTTTTATAGTCCTCATGCTGAATGAACGTATCCCGGTTGGGATTCTGAGGAATTTCGGGAATACGCTTAGCCACAGGGCCTCCCCACGCATTCTTCATCTGTTCGCACTTTTCCGTAAGAAGTCTTATTCTTGCAAAGTCATCCTCAGCTTTTAAAGACAAAGCCGTATGGAATTCAAGAAAGGCTCCTTCCACCTGTGCAAGACCTCGCCCCTTCACTCCTGCTTCGGGAATTGTTGTAAGACGGGTCGTTCGCATAACGTCCATATACTTGAACTTATCTCCAAGCTCAAGACTTATGGAGGTTCTGATATTATCCGCTATTCTTCCCGGGATCTCTGTCATACCAAATCCGCCTGCGGTAACAACGAAGTAAATGCCGTAGCCGATGCCTTCCTTGGCAAGTCTGAGTACCGTGTCATCATAGGCGTTATTTGTTTTTTCTCTGAATCCGGCATAGTTATCAAGAGCAATTATCCATGCGGGAAGCTTTTTACCGTATGCCTGTACGTATTGAACATAGTTACCGCCTCCGAACAGCTCTTTTCTGCGATCCATCTCTGCACTAAGCATATTGAAAAATCTTGCCAGCTTTTCCGTATCGCTGTCATATATAACACCGCCGCAATGAGGCAGCTTTTCAAACGGAGCAAGCATATGGCTGCTGTAATCTATTACGTACATATTCAGATGCTCGGGAGAATACTTACACGCCAGGGAATACAAAAGAGTCTGAAGAAAGGTACTCTTTCCGCTTACTACCATTCCGCAAACGGCATAGTTACCGTTTGCATCAAAGTCTACATTGAGAGGAAGCTGTGCCTGATTTTCAGGGTCGTCATACATACCAACAACAGCAGAAAGACTCCATTTCTTTCCGGTATCCTGCCAGGTGGAGCCGTTAAAGCTCGTATCCTTAAAGCCTTTAAGCTCATCAAGATAAAGATATTCCGGCAAGATGGGCAGCCAAAGTCTGAGATTGTAATTTCGTCCGTCTTTTTCGGAAAGCTGTGCAAGGTATCTTACAATGGCTTCAAGCTGAGTCTGTTCCTTCTTTTCGGGAAGCTTTATTCCCTGCATTGCTGCTTTACCTGTTATTATATTTGCTATCTTTACAGGCTCATTTTCATTTTCAGGCCAAAGCTCAATGAAATGAACAAGGCTGTTTCGGTTGGTGTTAGTATCTTTATAATTCATGTTATTAGAATTCATATATTCTATAACGTCGGATACAAACGCCACCGTCTCGGTATGATCGGAGCCTTTTACCTCAGATATATTCTTTATACCCTTAGCCTTCATAACCTCAAGTACAGAGCTTATCAAAGAGACATACCACTCTCTCTTTTCCATTTCCTTGTGCTTTATCTGTGTTCTGCTGCCTACAATTGCGGTCTTACCTGTATTAAGTATCATTCCCGCAACCTCAGCTCTGCTGTCATGATTGCTGTCGTTATATACAGCTCCGCTCCAGCCGGACTGGAACAGCTCGTATATCTCGTCATTACCTACCTGCAGATAAGCTCTGCCCGCCTGCGTAATATAGGCCGCATCAGGCTTATGAAGCATATCGTTACTGTCCTGTCTGTCCTGAACTCTCAGACAAAGTCTGAACTTTGAGTTACTCCAGATATTATCATCTACCGTACCGCTGGGCTTCTGTGTTGAAAGAATAAGATGCACACCGAGACTTCGTCCGACCTGAGCTACGCTTATAAGCTCTCTCATAAAGTCGGGCTCTTCTTTTTTTAGCTCGGCAAACTCGTCTATTATAATAAACAAATGGGGCACGGGTACGCTTGTTTCATGATTTTTATAAAGTCTTGTATACAGGTTTATATTATTGACCCCGCATTCATTGAACAAACGCTGACGTCTCATGTTTTCACTCTTGATAGAGATCATGGCACGTCTTACCTGGTTACCTGACAAATTTGAAATGTGTCCTATCATATGAGGGAGATCGGAGAACAAATTTGCCATTCCGCCGCCCTTATAGTCAATTACAAAGAAAGCAACGTCCTCGGGGCTGTAATTTACCGCAAGTGACAAAATATAGGTCTGAAGAAGCTCACTTTTACCTGAGCCTGTTGTACCTGCAACAAGTCCGTGAGGTCCGTGGAACTTTTCGTGAATATCAAGGTAACAGTCGTCTCCTCCTGCCTTTTTACCCACCAACGCTCTCATTGTATTAAAGGTTCTGTTTTTTCTCCAGCGTTCTTCAACGCCAAGGTCTTTAAGTCTGCTTACTCCGTACATTTCAAGGAAATCAAGTCTTGCGGGAATGTCCATTGTACTTTCCATCTCATTTACCTGAAGCTCGGAAATTCCCTTTGACAATGCCGTAAGCTCACTTGCCGTCACCTTGTCAAAAACGATGTCCTTCTTATCGGAGCCCCAATCAAGTGCGTTGTAAATACCGCTGAAATACGTATCGTTTTCAATGATATTTTCGCATTCGTTGGGAAGATTATTATAAGAATCGCTGAGAATAAAAGTTGTAAGACCGTACTCAGCGGAGGGAGAGTAGATATATTTCGTTATAAGCTGACCTTCAAGAAGCTCGGGATCTTTCACAAAAAGAACGTAATAAGGCTTTTTTATAACGGTCTTTTCGGATATTGAGTCGCTTTTTTCCTCTCCTCTCTGTCTGAAAACACTTGCAAGCTCATAGAATATATCGGAAGCCTCAAGCTTATTTGCCGCAATATATCTTGTCTTTTTATCCTCGGACCATACATGAGGAAGCCATTTTGCAAACTCAAGCTCCTTTTTATCCTGAAGGCTTTTTTCATTATACACAAACACAAGCTTGACGTCCGTATAGCAATTGTTTGCCGCAAGCTGTGCTACTATATTATAAAGGATGCTTATAGCACCTTCCTTGTTTCTTCCTCCGACAACTCCGTAAAGATTACTCTTTGTCAGATCTATACCCACGGGAACGTTTTTAAGAGTTTCGTATTCCCTTTTAATTACCGCAGGCTTCTCCCTCAGATCGTCAAATACTATATCAAACTTTTCCTTGGGAATATTAATATTCACCTGAAAGGGTACGTCACCAAGTCCGAGACGGCAGAACAAAAAGTCATTATGAGAACGGTTTCTGTTCCAAAGAGTATATGTGGAAGCATTGTATCTGCAGCATTCTGCAGCTGACGGATACATGCTGTGCATAGCCTGTGTATTTCGCTCATAGCTGCTTTTCAGCTTCTCAACCTTTTCAAGAAGATAATTGCCGTAAGCATTAAAACGCTCCTGTTCATCCTCGGCCTCACTCTGCCTTGTATAACGCATATTGAGAAGTCCCCATATGATGCCTATTGCCGCTGAGCACATTGCCGTTATTATACCGGTATACATGAATGCACCTGCATATCTTCCGCTTGCCTGCGAGCTGATAATTGCCATACCGGACCCCATAAGCATAGGAATTGCCATTGTAAAAGCCGGTCCTATAGTATATATAAGCGGTTTTTTCTTTGAAAATTTAGGCGCCGGAGGTGCTTCAATATCTATCTCATCCCTATCGATTGCGGGAATAATTCTCGGCGAACGGCTGAAATAGCTTTTAAAAGAATTCTTTTTGACGGCATTATGATTATGAGACTCGTACTTTTCGTTTCTTCTCTTCAGATATTTTTCGTTGACCGTAAGCTTTCCGTAGCTCGAAGCTACCCCAAGTATATCGTTTAGATAAACGAGATGCAGACCGAATATATTGAGAGTGTCACCGAATTTAAGTCTGTAGGTTTTCTCTATTCTTTTATTATTTAAAAATACTCCGTTTGTGCTCGTATCATAAATATACACACCGTCACTCTGACGGCGGATCTCACAATGGTTTTTTGACACAAGCTCATTAAAGCTGTATGATATGATGCTGTCAGGGTCTTCGCCTATACTGATGTATGAGGAGCTTGTCAGGTCATATTTTTTTATGACGTTAAGCACCGGTGCAGTTTCCGCTATTATTCCACGGAAGCTTTCTCCGCCTTTGGTTTTAAACGAAAGAATATCACCGTCCTTCAATACGTGACGGTTCTCTGCAATTCCTGAGCAGGTAACGGTATACTTGTTTGTTGCAAGTACGGTCCTGACTCTGTCTGCAACCTCAAAATGAATATTAACATCCTCTTTGAACCCAAATGTATATCTGTCGATCAATATGGTAAAATCGCTGTTATCCACATTGGGCAGGACATATTCTTTATATGAATTCTTCTGATATACTATAAATACCATTATATTCCCTCTCCCGATATTTTCGGTCTACACGAACTGTAGCCGCATCCTTCGATGCGGCTATCAGCACGTCTACATCATCATTAAGTCAAAGTAGAAAACAACAACCTCTATTCTCGTTGTTCCTATTTTAACAACATCTTTAGTATACAGCTCCATTGTCTCGCCGCCGCTTAAAGTATATATTCTTCGTCCACGTTTTACCTCTGTCGCATTCAAAGCCCCCATGTCCTGCAAAAATACGTTCATTCCGCTTGAAAATATTCTGCAATGGTTATGAGATACCACAGCTTCATTGATACAGACATGATTTGCAGCTTTATCTCTGCCGATGTTTACGATCTTCTCGGGGTCAAACACAAATTTGCATTTCTTGTTTCCCTTCATTTTCAAGTAGACCATCGGCTTTATATTGCCGTTCATTGTGCTGTTATCCTTACCGCCGTTTTTCAACATTGAATCCAGTTTATCGCCTTTAAGGATATTTCGTGCCGCATCGTAATAGCCGCTTACTTCATCCTGTCTTGCTTTAACAAAGATCACTGTTCCTATAACGGAAAATATGACGAAGAGTATCAATAATACGATAACTAACATTTTTTGCTTAACATATTTTTTTCAAAACCGATCATCAACCAACGTGTCTGAAATCGTATCTGTCGGGTACTGACTGGTCAACAGTTCTGATACTGCCGCCAACGTAGCTGAATACGATCCAACCGTTAGCAGTTTCATTTGTAAGAGGAATTACGTAGCTCTGACCGAGACCGTCATTCATGTAAACCTTTACCGTAACGTCTGTTCTGCCGAACATACTGCCTGTTTCGCTGTAATCGTGTACACAATACGTAAAGTCAATGCTTGTGTCATAGATCGTAATTGTTTCGGGGCCGTATCCGGACTGGTCGTCTACATCAAGCTCTGCGATAAGGCGTCCGTTATCATACCACGTTCTGTCGCCGAAGTATACCTGAGTGGTGCCTGTTGAGTCAACAAGGTAAGAGTCAAGATCACGAGGCTGGTCTCCCCATTCGAGAACTATTCTTATCTGACCTGCACCGAGCACGGGAGAAATAGTAATTGTATTAATTGAAAATACACCTGTTGAATATACTTCAAAATCAAAATATTCTGTTACGAAGCCGTCGCAGATAATTTCAACAGTATACTTTCCTTCTTCAAGAGATACTGTAAATTCTCCGTTTGACTGAGTTGTAGCTTCTGCAATTATTGTACCGAAACGGTCATTGAAGGCTCTCACGTTTGCCTTAGCTCCCTGAACACCCTGTGCATCAGTTGCGTTTATAACCTTGATAGTGCCGGGATATGATTTGCTGAGCTGTGCTGTAGCCGCACCTGTACCAAACTCGGAAAAGATCTTATGCTTTGCCGTTGCCGTAATACAGTCATTTGCATCGAGAGCTATCTTAACAACACAGTTTCTGTATGTAAACTGTACACTTCTGTCAAGCTCTGCATCGTACATTATATCGACGTTTGACGCACCCATGGAATAAAGTCCGTCTGTGCTTACAGGTCCCTTTTCAACGCCTGTGATAATGTCTGCAAGAGTATCAAGCACGATATAGTTTGGTCTGACCTTATCATAGGGTGCTTTCTTGTTTGCATCTATAGATACCTCAGCGGTGGATTCATTGTAAAAATACAATTCGCCGTTAAAGCCGAGAACTCTGACCTTATAAATATCATTTGCATTGCTGATATTCATATTGGTATATTGAACGTTATAGTTCTCAAAGGTATAGTTCGCCATAATGTCAAAGACGCTGCTGTTGAAGTATACCTCTTCCTGTACTGTCGTTTTATCAGTTTCGGCATTCACAGAATCATCGGCTGTATCGCCGTCATTTGATTCGTTTGTGCTGAAATGCATATTATAGAGATCTGTAAGTCTCTGTGAAGATGTTTTCTGAATACCTTCCTCAAGGACTTCCTTTGCCTCTGTCATTCTGGAAAGGCTGATATACATTGTTGCCAGCTGGTAGTAAGGACCGTCCTGAGTAGGATCGGCTGAAATAGCTGCTCTGTAGTATGCAATTGCCTGATCATAATTGCCGGACTCAAAATACTTATTACCTAAATCAAGATTTTTCTGATAAGGGCTGTCAGCTCCGCCGTTTTCTTTGATCATCATTACACCGCAAATTCCCACAACTGCAAGAAGCAGCACCAGAAGACCCGCAAGTGCTATAATTAATACCTTTTTGTTTTTCATGTTTTTTCTCTTTTCTTTAAATGTTTATTTAGCGGAAGCAGACTGTGTTTCCGCAGGTTCACCTAAAAACCTGATCTGACCGTCAACATACTCGAAAACCATCATTGCATTGTCAGAAAGCGTAGAACTTACGTTTGTATGGAAGACTATAGGTGCTTCATCGGCCATATATACCTTTATGGTTATGTTATCCATTTCATAAAGATTTACCGTATTGTTGAAATCAACAATCGCATAGGTGAAATCTCTTTCCATATCGTAGACCGTAATCGTTTCGGGGCCGAAGCCGTCTCTGTCATCCACATCAAGCTCAGCTACCAGCTCCCCATTATCATAAAATTGTCTGTTACGGTATGATACTATGCCGTTTCCTTCATTGTCAAGATAATAGCTGTCAAGGTCCAAGGGCCAATCCTGCCATTCAAGAACAATACGCATCTGACCTGCAGCCAGCTCGGGAGATATTGTAACTTGATCTATTGAGAACACACCTGTTGAATATACTTCAAAATCAACGTATTCAGTTACGTAGTCTTCGCAAATAATCTCTACCGTATATTTTCCTTCTTCAAGGGATACTGTAAATTCTCCGTTTGCCTGAGTTGTTGCTTCAAAAAGTATTTCACCGGTATGATCGTTTAATGCTCTGACATTTGCCTTGGCATTAGCAATACCCTGTGCGTTCGTTGCGTCTACGACCTTGATGGTTCCTTCATATGTTTTGACCAAATTAAGCTGGTCTGCACCCGTACCGAATTCAGAAACGATCTTATGCTTTGCCGTTGCAGTAATGCAGTCGTTTGCATCAAGAGCTATCTTAACAATACAGTTTCTGTATGTGAACTGCACGCTTCTTTCAAGCTCCGCATCGTACATTATATCGACTCTTGTTGCACCCATGGAATAAAGCCCGTCTGTGCTTACGGGAGCCTTTTCTACCCCTGTTATAATGTCTTCAAGTGTATCGAGAACGATATAATTGGGACGAACCTTATCATAGGGAGCATTCTTATCTGTATCAATAGATAACAAATCGGGAGACTCGTTATAAAAATAAAGTGAAGCGTTAAAGCCGGGAACTTTGATCGTATAAATATCATTTGCATTACTGATATTCATGTTAGAATACTGAACATTATAGTTCTCAAAGGTGTAATTTGCCATTATATCGAAGACTCCGCTGTTGAAATACACCTCTTCCTGTGTTCTGGGCTTGTCATCGCTGCTGTCCTCGGGGTCGTCGGGTGAATTAATATCATTTATCTCAACAGTATTAAAGTACATATTATAGAGGTCTATAAGTCTCTGCGAGGAGGTTTTCTGAATACCCTCTTCAAGCACTTCTTTGGCTTCTGTAAGTCTGGAAAGACGGATATACATCGTCGCAAGCTGGTAGTAAGGACCGTCTTGAGTGGGGTCATTTGAAATAGCCGCTCTGTAGTAGGCTATCGCCTGCTCGTAATCGCCGGACTCAAGATATTTATTACCCAAATCAATATTTTTCTGATAAGGGGTGCTTACATTGTCGTCTGCCCGAATTACCATAACTCCGCAAACCGCTATGATGACAAGAAGTATGGCAAGAAGGCCTGATAGAATACTGATCAAAATCTTTTTGTTTTTCATAAAATTCTCTTTCTCTATGTATTAATCGGTTTATAAAACAAGCAACCGGATTATTACATTTGCAATATCAATGCAACAACAAGTACCGTGTTGATTATCTGAAGACCGAGCCCGACTACGCCTAAAACGAACAGTATCCAGCCGTAATCATTATTAAAGCTAAAAGCTCTGTTCTGCACCTTGCGGGGCTGTTCCTGAGAATAATAACCTCTTGCATCGTTTTCCGCATAATGTGAGACCTGTGCGGTATAGATACTGTTTGTAGTTGTATCGTATCTCTGATCGTTTCTGGCAGACGAATAATTCTGTGTAGCTTCTCTGTACTGCTGAATATTGTATCCGCAGTAAGGACATCTCAGCGATGAATTATGTATATCTGCTCTGCAATTAGGACATTTCATAATATACATCCTTTCTTTTTTTACTTTATTATTTATTACTGTTTTTCCTGTACATTACAAATAAAACAGCAACCACCCCGATAAACAGCACCGTACCGATTACGATCGATGCTATTCCGGCACTGATATAATTACTTCCCGTCACGTTTTTCTCCTTGATAGTTTACCTGAGCTTTTGCTCAAGATGATACAGTGCTTCTATATTATTGCTTGTAGCAGACTCTTTATCCTTTGCGGGAGTATTCTCATACAGTCTTACCGCTTTCATACACTGTTCTCTGGCGTTTGTAAGATCTCCCATTTTTTCATAACAGAAAGCCGTAAGCATCGGCACTCTGTAATCATCGGAATTGTTTTGTGCCAAGGAGTCAAGTACCGTCAGTGCATTCGTATAATCCTCAAGCTCCATATATACTACAGCAAGATTTTGTTTATCCCGTTCTGTTGCATAGCCGCTATCATTTATTCTGCCGTAACAGCTTTTTGCATTCTCATAACAATTCTTACGCTCGGAAATTGAATTAACATGAAGCTTTTCCGCATATTTAATATATGCATCGCCAAGCTTACGTAAATTGAGAGCTGTTGACTCTTTTGCCACCGCTTTTTCAAGACATTCTATCTGATTTCTGTAATCGCCCTGCTTTTCATAGCATATGGCAGACAAAAGATATGATCTTTTAGACAGCTCCGGATCGCTGCTCACAAACAAAGCTTCCGCATAGCTGAGTGCTTCGCTGTGCTGAGACCTCATGTTCAGTATCTCCGCCTGTATCAAGTTAAGATCGTCACTTGAAAGCCCTTTGCTTTTGGCATTGTTTATTATTTTTTCAGCCTCTTCCGTACGTCCTGTTCTTATAAGGTCTATGGCATAGTCACGGCTGTACACCGTATATCTTGCACCGTTCTCTGCAAGCTCCAGCGATTCCTTATAAAAGCTTAAAGCTTCCTCATAATATTCCTCATAAAAATAGCTTTCTCCTATAAGGTGAAGAACCTCTGCTTTTATTTGAGGATTTTCTTTAAAATGCTTAATATATTCCTGATCATTAAGCAGATCTATACCCATGCTTACGGTTTCTTCAAAGTCACCCTTCTCGTACACTTGAGAAAATGCGGTATATTCCTTGGTGAAATTTTCCGTTATTGTAAGCTGTGTGCCGTATACCCAAAGCCAGACTCCGCCCACAAGGAACATGGCATAAACAAGACCCGATGCCACAAGTCCCAACGTAAGCTTTCTGACTGCATTGTCTTTTTTATACATTCTGTCCAGCGCCGAGATCACTTCTCTTGTATTTTTATAACGCTGTTTAGAATTCGGTGCCATCATTTTATCAAGTATCAAAAGAAGCTCCGGTGAGTAGCCGAGACCCATCTGTGACAGCGGATAATTCCCCGCTGTACTGGGAAAAGCTCCCGAAAGCATATGATAAAAGGTTGCACCTAAGCTGTAAATATCTGTTCTCTGGTCTATTACCAGAGTTGTTTTCTGACCTGATACGATAGCCATCGCCTTTTCATACTGTTCAGGTGAGGCATAGTACTGACTTATTCCTGTCAGCTCACTTTCGCTTCCCTTATCAAGAGAAACATTAAAATCTATAAGACATACGTTTCCTTGCGAATTTATCATAATATTGCCCGGTTTAATATCACAATGCAATATCATCGGTCTCTGACTGTGCAGATACTCAAGCACGCTGCACAGCTGGTACAGCCACGTTACTATCTGCTCTTCGGAAAACGTATATCCGGCTTTTATATATGCATCAAGGTCACAGCCGTCAATATAATCGATAACTGTATATATCTGTGAGCCTACCTGCATAAAATCGTATACCTGAGGCAAATAGGTATGCCTCAGCTTTTTAAGTATATCTACTTCTGTTCTGACCTTCAAAAGATCCGTAAAATTTTCTTTTATACGTTTGATCACAACGTATTTTTCAAGACGGAGGTGATATGCCAGGTATATAACGCCTGTACCGCCTCTACCCAGCTCATTCATTATTAAATATGTGCCGTCTACAATTTCATTGTTCCTCCACATATTCTTTCCTCCGTTTTGTTCTCGTATGAAACAAGCAGCCTCTGAGGCAAACGCAGAGATGGTTTGCACCTCCGTGTCTGTCAGCTCAGAGGCTGCTTATAAAGTTTATATTAAATCATATATTGTGATTTAATTTTGCAAAAAGCTTTTTGCATTGAAGATTATTTTTTCGCTGCCTTCTTCTTTTTGCTGATTACAACAGGAACAGTAATTCCGGCTGCAACAAGAACGATACCGCCGATCGTGAGACCTACATAAAGAGGGCTGTTGATATAACGTACCCAGTCACTTGTTGAAACCGTAACACGGTCTTCAATGAGTTCACTTGCATTTCCTGCCTTATCGTATGCGATGATGGAGATAAGCTGGTATTTATCAGCTTCGTCAAGAATGTGGCTGATTTCACCCGCAACAACGTTGAAGCCGAGCTCATCAATTGAATAAACTGTTGTTGTTGCTTCACCGTCAATTGTAACAGTAACTTCAATTCTGTCAAGATTGAGGTTATCTTCATACATTACCTGGAAAGGATGCGTTTCTTCATCATACTGGGGTTTTTCAAGTCCCATAAGGATAAGTGTAGGAGCAATATCGTCTACAGAGAACTCTACGCCCTTTGTTTCAAGTGCAGAGAGGTTACTGATGCTGTTGTCCGCTGCGTCCTTGGACTCGATGATGATAGCATATTTACCGTCTTCTGCAAATACGGAAGGATCGATAATGTAATCATTCTGATACCACTGGCTTGAAGTACGGGATTTGTCTATCTTATAGTCCTTACCTTCTTCAAGAGTTCTTGACGTACCGTTACAGGATACTGTAATGATAACGCTTGTTATTTCACAGCAGTTTACTTCGGAAATGATAACGTCCTTATCGATAGTCTTGTTGTATACATTGTTTATATATCCCTGGAGAACTT
Organism: Eubacteriales bacterium; assembly: GCA_045535205.1. Taxonomy (GTDB): domain Bacteria; phylum Bacillota; class Clostridia; order Oscillospirales; family CAG-272; genus RUG14199. The sequence goes on along the minus strand of JAZSLF010000086.1, from coordinate 25,108 downwards.
CATCAATAATGTAGCTTGAAGAATCTCTGTTTACGGAAATTACCTTGGGTGCTGTTTCTGTTGAGTTACCTGCAAGGTCATATACCTTAACGGTAAGTGTGTAAATACCGTCGGGAATAGCCTTCTGTTCAACTGTGTCAACGATTCTTCTGATAAATTCGTTACCGTTGATTTCGGGAGCTGTCAGAATTTCGTTGGATACGTTGTTGCCCATAGAGTCTGTAAGTATTACTTCAACTCTGTCTCTGTCGATGTTTGTATCACCGTAGTAGAGAATGAAGTTTACTTCGCCGTTGTAAGCAACTGCTTCTTCTGCAGCTGAACCCTTGATAGCGTCTTCCATTCTTACTTCAGGCATTGTAAGGTCGATAACAAAGCTTTCGTCTGCACGTGTTGCAGCTTCGTTGCCTGCCTTATCCTTGTAAGTACAGTTGAATGTGTATCTGTTATCTGCTGTAAAGCTGATCTTTGCGGTATGAACGTCACCGTTGTGTGTCCACTGAGTCATACCCTGACCTGTTGTGGTTGTTGTAAATCTGCTTTCATCGAAGTTGTGCTCGTTAACAACGATCGTAAGAACTCTTGCTTCCTTGAAGTAGCCTGTGTTTTCATACGTGTTGTTATCATAGCTTGTTGTGATAACAGGTGTTGTCTTATCGATTGTGAACTTTTCAGATGCCTGAGAATGATGGTTAATAGCAGAAGCTACGTTGCCTGCTTCGTCAGCGTATGCGATTGCAAATGTGTAATCACCGTCTGCTGTGTAGCTGATGGTTGCTGTGTAGGTTGTAGCGTCACCGTTGCCGCCTGCTGCAGCTGTTGTAAATGCACTGATTGCAGGAATTACGCCATCAGTATTTGTGATTGTAACATCAACCTTTGAAGCGTTGAAGTTACGTTCTGTGATTACGATAGTAGCTGTTCTGTTTTCCTTGTAGTAAACAGACTCTGTATAGCTTGTATCGCCGTTGTTGTTATCGTATGTAATGTCGATAACGGGCTTTGTAATATCGATCTTGATATCGCCTGCTTCGGTTGTTGTTGTTTCCGTATTGTCTGCGTTATCAGTTGCTGTAATTTCTACAAATACATTGTTGCTGTTGAACTTAGCAGAATCGATGGAGATCTTACCTGCCCAAGTGTTTGCAAGACCGTCATTATCAAATATAGCACCGGTCGTCTTTGCTGTTTCAAGATCAAAGAGTACACCTGTTTCAACTGCGTCTGTATCTGTTGTGTAGATCTTATATGTGATATTCTTAAGACCTGAGTAGTAGCCTGCAGGGTCAGCCTTCACGCCGATATACTTGGGATCAAGTACCTTAACGTCTACTGTTACGTCACCTGTGTAGATGCCGGAAGCTGTAGGATTGAGAGGAATGATATCAAGCTCGGGTGCGTGCTTTTCACCGAGAGGATTCTTGTCATCTACTACGATACCTGTAGAGTTGAAATAACTGATGTTACCTGCGTTATCTACTACTTTGAAGTATACGATGAACTTTTCTGTGGGATTAATCTTGATGCCCTTTTCATCATAGGTCGTCCAAGCACCTTCTTTGTTATAATCTTCTGTGCTTACGACCTTCTGATACTGAATTGTCTGAAGTCCGCTTACACCGCAGTCATAATAAGCCTTAACTATTACGGATTGGTCGTAGTATGTATCAAATACTACATCATCTGTAACCTTTACAGATTTATCTTCAACACCCTTTGCTTCAAGTTTGATGTCAAGATTTGTGGGGTCATTGTCGTCAATCCAGAAGGAATAATTAAAATCAGAGTATTCTGTAAATATAACATCAGCGGAAAGATCAGCTCTGTTTGCATATGTAGCAGAAATCGTATATTTCGCATCTTCAACGAATGTATATCTTGCTACATTGTCTGTCCACTCTGTAATATCAGCTTCATATGTTTTTTCCTCACCGTTTGCATTTATTGCAGTAATGTTAAGTATAAGTCTTTCGGGAACAAATGTATCTTCTCTGTCTGTAACAGTAAATTCAATTGTTCTTTCATTATAGTAACCGGGAACTGCGTTCGGTTCCTGATCGTCATTAACATATTTAGCTTCAAGAACGGGAGCCGTAGAATTGATATTAATAATCTTTTCTTCGGAATAACTATTACCGGCACGGTCAATAACCGTAACAACAACGCTTACTCCGGAACTATTGTATGTTTCACTATCAACTGTAAAATAATCTACTATACAATCTTTAATTGCACGTCCTTCGGTATATTTGTAGCCTTCGTCTTCCAATACATCGCCATTGATTGTATATGTTACACTGTCAATTCCGGAATAATCATCGGGGTCAATTACCTTTATGTCAAAAGTAACATCGCTGTTATAATAGGAAGTACCATCATATTCAAAAGGTCTTTCGCGAGATGCAAACACTTCTATTGAAGCCAAAGCATCATCAAAAACAATATCCATAGCGGCTCTGTCAATATAATGCCATTCAGCTACAGTATCGTTCGCATCCTGATAATAAAGCTTAATTCCTGCAATATAAGTGCTGTCAGAAATTGTTATACTTCTTTCACTATCATTTGTTTCTGCAATAACTGTACCGTCCGCATTAAGGAGAGCAATTTCAAAAACATCAAGGGTCTGCTCTTCTTCGCTTTCGTCAGCTTTTATTGAGAATGTAACACTACCACGTCCTTCAGCAACTGTAGAACCTTTAATTACTGAAAGTTCTGCTTCACCTTCAATTACAATACTACCATCTTTATTAACTTCATACTTTGTAAGCTCAGCAGCTTTTGTTCTAAGAGGAACACAGTCTATAATTAAAGCATCAGTTGCATCACTTGTTGCAAGTGCGATTTCCTTGAAGTTTACAGTTACCGTAACATCAGATGTAATGTTTACAAGCTTTGCTGTATACTTGCCTTCTTCAACCTTAACGAGATCAATAATCTCAGCAGAAGCAGGCTCTACAGAAATAGAATCGTTACCTATTGTATATCCGGGATCAGATACAAATGTAATATCGGTTGTACCGCCTGCAGTTTCAGTTCTTTCAATAAGTGCAGCGGGATCAGCTGTTGCTGTACCGTTTTCGGTTACAAATGTTACTGCGTAACGAGGATACTTCTGAACATGGACAAGCTCTTCACCTTCCACTAACTCTTCCCACTGCATAAGAATGAGAGAAGAAGTATCAGGTATGAAGTTAACTATCTGTTCGTAGGCGCCGTCGCCGTCCCAATCACATTCATACACAAATTCAGGAGCAACTTCTGCTTCCAATGAATCGGGAGTGATAGAGTTCCAAAGCTGTACAAAGTTAATGTCATCCTTAATATCAGCGAAGTTATATTCTTTAACAGTTTCGCCGTTTGTAAGCTTAATTTTAGCTGTATCAGCAAAGCCCTTAGGAGCTGTTAAGTTGATACCGATCCACCAACCGTCTGCTCTGCCTACATTTTCATCGCCTGCAAGCCATTCAATTGTTGTGTCCTTTGCTGTTACAGTTACTTCTGCTGTTGTATTATTTTCAATTTCAGCATTAGTATAATTGCCTACTGTTGCATAAAGCTCGGGATATACCTGTACATCATCCTGCATAAGAACGATATTTCTGCCGGGAACTACATTGAACACGATTTCCTGGTCAAATTCACCGTCTGCATTCCAGTCAAAGAAATAATCAAGAGCAAGGTTTCTGCCTTTTTCAAGTCTGAACTTTTCAAGGAGCTCGGGATTGATGGGCATCCAGAATGTGTTCTTATTGATGCTGTCGTCATTATCGTCAAAGAGTGCATTTTCCGTTAATACAAATGTATCATTTGCAGGATTGCTCTTATAATTGTATGTTGCTTCCTTGGAGAATGCCATGGGGGCTGTTACTTCAATACCGATCCACCAGCCATCCTGGTATCTGCCGATAGAGTCATCTGCAGGTGCCCATACGAGCTCTGCGTTTTCAACGTATACTTCTACCTTTTCAGTACCGTTAGTTTCTGCTATTACCGCATCATTATCATTAATTGATATAACTGTACCGTAATATTCGGGATATACCTGTATTCCGTCCTGCATAAGAACGATAGAACCGCTGGGTCTTACAGAGAAAACAACTTCCTGATCAAATATTCCGTTTCCGTTCCAATCGAAGAAGTAATCAAGTGTAAGATCTCTGTTCTTTTCAAGTCTGAACTTTTCAAGAAGCTCGGGATTGATAGGCATCCAGAATGTGCCATCATCAGAAGAATAAGGCTGATTTTCTTCGTAAACGTAAGTTTCCTTTGTAGGATTGCTCTTGTAATTATAAGTTGCGTTTTCGGCAGCACCTTCGGGTGCATCAACTTTAATACCGATCCACCAGCCGTCCTGGTATCTGCCGATTGTTTCATCTGCAGGGAACCAATTGAGAACAGTTGATTCTACAAGTACTTCAACTTTTTCTGTTTTATCATTGGTAATTGTTGCATCGCTGAAGCAAGATACGGATGCATATGCAGGATATACCTGTGTTTCACCCTGCATAAGAACAATACCATCATTGGGTTTTACGGAGAAAAGGATCTCCTGTTCAAACTCACCGTTTGCATCCCAGTCGAAGAAGTAAAGAAGAGCAAGGTCACGCATTTTACTATTCTTGAATTTATCAAGAAGATCAGAGCTTAAAGGCATCCAGAATGTGCCGTCATCAGCAGAATAAGCCTGATTTTCTTCGTAAACGTAAGTTTCCTTTGTAGGATTGCTCTTATAGTTGTATACAGCATTCAGGTCATAACCCTTAGGAGCATTAACCTTAATGCCTACCCACCAGCCGTCCTGGTATCTGCCGATAGAGTCATCTTTAGGGAACCATTCAAGAACTGCTTCTTCATACTTAACTTCAATCTTTGCAGGATCGTCGTTATTTACTGTAACTGTTCCTTCTGTAAGAGGAGTTACTGTACCGTAAATTTCAGGATATGCCTGTACACCATCCTGCATAAGAACGATATTTCTGCCGGGAACTACGGAGAACAGAACTTCCTGTTCAAATTCACCGTCAGCATTCCAGTCGAAGAAATAATCAAGAGCAAGATTTCTCTGTTTATTAAGTCTGAAGTCTTCAAGTGTTTCGGGAGAGAGGGGCATCCAGAATGTGCCGTCATCAGCAACGTAAGGCTGATTTTCGTCGTAAACGTAAGTTTCCTTTGTAGGATTGCTCTTATAGTTGTATACAGCATTCAGGTCATAACCCATGGGAGCATTAACCTTAATGCCTACCCACCAGCCGTCCTGGTATCTGCCGATTCCTTCATCTGCGGGGAACCATTCAAGAACTGCTTCTTCAACAGTTACTTCTACCTTTTCAGTTGCGTTGTTGTTAACTTCGCCGCCTGTAAGAGCTTCTACTGTACCGTAAACTTCAGGATATACCTGTACATCATCCTGCATAAGAACGATCTTTGCAGAGGGTACTACTGTAAAGAGTACTTCCTGTTCAAATGCACCGTTTCCATTCCAGTCAAAGAAGTAATCGAGCACAAGGTTTCTCTGTTTATTAAGTCTGAAATCTTCAAGTGTTTCGGGAGAGAGAGGCATCCAGAATGTGCCGTCATCATCAGAATAAGCCCGATTTTCGTCGTAAACGTAAGTTTCCTTTGTAGGATTGCTCTTATAGTTATATACAGCGTTTTCAGAAGCGCCTTCGGGTGCAGTTACCTTAATGCCTACCCACCAGCCGTCCTGGTATCTGCCGATAGATTCATCTGCAGGAGCCCATTCAAGAACTGCTTCTTCAACAGTTACTTCTACCTTAGCGGGATCTTCATTATTTACTGTTCCACCTGTAAGAGCTTCTACTGTTGCATAGCATGCAGAAGGATAAACAGTATCTTCACCGTTTTTGAGGGTGAGACTGTCTGTAGGCTTTACAGTAAATACTACTTCCTGATCAAAATTACCGTCAGCATCCCAGTCAAAGAAGTAATCAAGAACGAGGTCTCTCTTCTTCTCTACTCTGAAGCTTTCAAGAGTTTCGGGAGAAATAGGCATCCAGAATGTGCCGTCTTCATTGGAGGAGAAGAGCTTGTTTGCTTCGTATACATAAGGATACTCTTCGCCTTTTCTTGTCTTGTAATTATAGTTAGCATCCTTGCTGTAGCCTGCGGGAGCTTCAACCTTGAAGCCTACCCACCAACCATCCTGGTATCTTTCGATGCTTTCATCTGCAGGTGCCCATTCAAGAACTGCTTCTTCAACAATTACGTTAACTACTGCGGAGTTGTTACCTTCAACGGTTGCTCCCTCTGTAAGAGCTGTAACTTCACCGTAGAATTCGGGATATACCTGAGAGCCGTCTTTATTAAGTATGATCGTAGCGGAGGGCTTTACTCTAAAGATAACTTCCTGGTCAAATGCACCGTTTGCATTCCAGTCAAAGAAATAATCGAGAACGAGGTCTCTGTCCTTATTAAGTCTGAAATCTTCAAGTGTTTCGGGAGTTACAGGCATCCAGAATGTGCCGTCAGTGTTCCCTGAGAAGAGCTTTCCTTCTTCACCGTAAACGTAATCTGCGTTTGCGGGATTGGACTTGTAGTTATATACAGCCTTTTCAGAAGCACCTTCGGGAGCTGTTACTTTAAAGCCTACCCACCAGCCGTCCTGGTATCTTTCGATGCTTTCATCTGCAGGTGCCCATTCAAGAACAACTTCTTCTACAAGTACTTCTACCTTAGCTGAAGCATTATCGTTTACTACAGCACCCTCGTTGAGAGCTTCAACTGTAGCATAGCTATGAGGATATACTACATCATCGCCTTTTTTGAGAATGATGCTGTCACTTGGAGTTACGGAGAAAGTAACTACCTGTTCGTATTCACCGTCTGCATCCCAGTCAAAAGAATACTCAAGAACGAGATTTCTCTGCTTTTCAATCTTAAAGCTTTCAAGAGTTTTATCTGTTATAGGCATCCAGAATGTGCCGTCAGTATTCTCTGAGAAGAGCTTTCCTTCTTCACCGTAAACGTAATCTGCGTTTGCGGGATTTGTCTTGTAGTTATACAGAGCGTTTTCGGAAGAGCCTGCGGGAGCTTCAACCTTGAAGCCTACCCACCAGCCGTCCTGGTATCTTTCGATGCTTTCATCTGCAGGTGCCCATACAAGCTCAGCACTCTCTACAGATACTGTAATGTCAGCAGGGTTTTCCTCATTTACTACAGCACCTTCTGTAAGAGGAGTTACTGTTGCGTATTTAACAGGATACTGCTGTGCACCGTCCTGCATAAGAACGATCTTGCCGGAAGGTACTACTGTAAATACTACTTCCTGTTCAAAATTGCCGTCTGCGTCCCAGTCGAAGAAATAATCAAGAACGAGATCTCTCTTCTTCTCTACTCTGAAGCTTTCAAGAGTTTCGGGAGTGAGGGGCATCCAGAATGTGCCGTCAGTATTCCCTGAGAAGAGCTTTCCTTCTTCACCGTAAACGTAATCTGCGTTTGCGGGATTTGTCTTATAGTTGTATACTGCATTTTCAGCAGCATCTTCGGGTGCTTCTACCTTGAAGCCTACCCACCAACCGTCCTGGTATCTTTCGATGCTTTCATCTGCAGGTGCCCATTCAAGAGTCGCTTCAGAAATGGTAACTTCTACCTTTTCTGAACCGCTGTTCTTTACTTCACCGCCGGATAATGACGTTACGTCGGCATATCCGGAGGCAGCGTGTGCAAGTTTGTTCGGCAAAGGAACAATAGCGACAAGCATCAGTACTACCAATACTATCGCAAGTACACGCTCAAGAGCAGTTTTGTTAATTCTACTCATAGTTTTTTACCTCTCTTAATAAAATAGTGTATATTAATTATTTAATATTTTATATAATCTCGTCCGCATGAACGAACATAAGATTGTATACTATTTCAAATCTGCCGTTTGTCTCTCTCTTGTATTCAACGTGTGCTACCTCTGAGGTTATCTCGCCGCTGAGAACTGTCGTCTCATTGTTGGCAAGAATCGTTGTTTCAACGGGAGAAAGAACGGTAGTTGCATTTTCACCTTCCTGTGCCGTCTGCTGAAGCGGAGCAGTTTCTGCGGCAGGCTGTTCCTGCTGCTGAAGAGCTGCTGTCATTTCACCGCTGACATAGTCGGGAGAAAGCATATATTCGTTTTTGTTTTTACGCAGACGTCCCGTCTGTGCATTTATTTCTTTCATCTTCTTTACGGTCTGTCTCGCACCCTGACCTGTTCTCAAAAGGAATACGGAGGGGATATTGAACACAAAGAAGAGGATTATGGATAATACCAATAATATACAGCCTATGATGAAGCATATAAGGCTTGCTGTTCCGGCAGTAAAGCCTGCCCCTTCACTTGCCGCTGCCGCAACAAATGTTGTTGTAAAGTCCATTACTTTTTCCTTCCTTATATTATATTAAGTTGCAAGGTTTATCTCCAGTATTCGTCAAGAGTCTGATACCGTGAAAGAAGAGTGGAAAGCTCCTGATAAGAGCTCTTTGTAGTATCACCGATAGAAGTCAGCGTCTGCTGAATATCAGCTACACACTTATCTCTTACAGCAAGTATTTCCTGCTTGGTAATTCCGCTTACGAGAAGGTCGTTGTACTCTGTTTGTGCTTCGTTATAGATCCAGTTGTAAACCTTTTTCTTAGTTACGGAGTTTGCTGTTGAAAACGTTTCCATGTCAAGAATACCTGTAAGGTCTCTCCAATAATCTCCTTCGGTATAGGAAACCTCGCCCGTTTTATCATTCTCCGCTCCGGGAACGACAAGCGTTACACTTTTATCTGCTTCTGAACCGGAGGCTGCAGCCTGTTTAGCTGAAAGAGCACCTGCCAAGGTGTAAAGTATTTCTGCATTTTTCAGCTGCGAATCATTCAAAGGGAAGTCGCCTTTTCTTGTGTCATCTGCCGCAGCATTCAGAACTTTTTCAAAACGCTTCTGTGCATACGACCATCCGGCCTGGTCATTTTCATAACAGAAGAAATATTCAAGACCGAGTTCATACGTAAAGAGAAGATATTCATTACTGTTGAAAAGGGTCTTTTTATCATCGTCTTCTGTATTTTCAAGCTGAACTTTGAATTCGGAGCTCTCTTTACTCGTAAACATATCATCTTTTTCAATGATCTCAAGAGCCTTCTCGTAAGGAGCTATCTCTTTTGGATACAAGTTTGAGGCTTTTCTGAGATCTCCAAAGTCTTCACTTGTTGTTGCATTTGTTATGTACTGATTGTACATATACTCATTATCTCTGTCGTTCTTTATCTTGAGACCGCCCGATGCTCCGAGGAACAATACGGAGGCTATAAGAACAGAAAGGAATGAATACCATTTTACATTCTGCTTTTTGAGAGTTTCGATATCGAAATCTCTGAAATGCTCAAGTGCATACAAAAGCTCCGCACATGACTGATAGCGGTCATTGGGGTTCTTCTGTGTACACTTCATTATGATCATTTCAAGACCTGAGGACAGCTGCGGATTCCATTGGCGAATGGGATACATTTCATAAGGATACTCGCAAGGATTGTGACCTGTAACAAGATGATACAAGGTAGCACCGAGACAATATACGTCTGTACGTGCATCCGTCTGTCCCTGTCCGCCGAACTGTTCGGGAGCCGCATAGCCCTGTGTACCGAGACAAGTCGTATCAGCTACGCTGTTGGACTTGAATTCTCTCGCTGTACCAAAGTCGATAAGCATTACGTTACCGTCAGGCTTGAGCATTACGTTTGAGGGCTTCATATCACGGTAGATGATCGGTCTTTCTCTTGAATGAAGATAACCAAGCACGTCACAAAGCTGCTTACCCCATTCGATTACGTCTTCCTGGGGGATGGCGCCTTTTTCTTTTATCTTCTTGTCAAGTGCAACACCTTCAATATAGTCCATTACTATAAGGAAGGAACCGTCACCGTCGATAACGTCGATAATGCTGGGAAGGTGAGGATGATTAAGCCTTTTAAGAAGGTCTACCTCAGCTACAAGTCCCTGCTTTACGACCTCAAAGTTACTTACGCCGTCCTTACGCACCTCTTTGATCGCCCACTGCTTGTTTGCTCTTTCGTTCATCGCCAGATAAACGACACTCATACCGCCCTGACCGATCTTATTCAGTATTTTATACTTTCCGTCTATTACAGATCCAATCTGAAGCATTTGTTTACTCCTAATTCAATAACATTTTGGTGTATATAATATATAAATGTAGAAAACAGCCAATGCCCGGCTTCCAATAACTCTTTTAAAATGAAGGGGTTCTTGAAAACCAGGCAACAACCGTTTTAATAAGTTCTTATGAGAATTGCAGAAATGTTGTCGTCTTCTCTGCGGTATTTATTGAGATCAACGAAATATTCAAGTGACTGCTTCATCTGACTCTCTTCGGTAATTACATAGGGATTCATATACTCATAGAACTCGTTCGGATCGATCACGTGTCTGAACCCGTCTGAGCAAAGCATAAAGCAATCACCTTCGTTTACAGTACCTTCATAAAAATCGGGAGCAATATAGTTACTTGCACCGATACACTGAAGAAGCACGTTTCTCTGAGGGTCTTTTTCAGCCTGTTCGGGAGTCATTCTTCCCATATCTATTTCACGCTGCACATAAGTCTGGTCCTTTGTAAGCTGTGTTACTCCGTCTCTTATATGATACGCTCTTGAATCACCGACATTCATGATATAATACTTATCCCCAACTACAAGAAGACACACAAAGGTCGTACCCATTGAGCATCTGTTTCTCTTCGAGTACGTCTGTATTTTATCATTCATTCGATAAATGAAATTTTCAAGGCTGATACGCAAAGCGTCGCTATCCATTGATGTGTACAGAATATCCGCAAATTCTGTCTCAAACCATGTTGATACAGAATTTATAACTGCGGTGCTGGCAACCTCGCCTTTGGCAAGGCCGCCCATTCCGTCACAAACTACAGCCAGGAGAACCTGGCCGTAGTCTGTGGATGCTTCTCGTATCAGCACAGAGTCCTGATTTGTTTTTTTCTTTATTCCAACGTCAGTATGTGCTGCTTTTAAGAAGTTCATTTTATCACCTTGATATAATTATAAATTATGCTTTGAATTCAAATTCTTCGTCAGAGAGCTTGATCTTGTCGCCGTTGTTGAGGAGATGTTCCTGTCCGCTTGCGAGCTTTGTGCCGTTTACAAATGTGAAGTTTGTAGAGTTCATATCTACGATATAGTGAGATGTGCCTCTTGTGATGATCTTTGCATGTGCACGGCTGATGGAGTTATTATCAGAGATGCAGTAGTTAACTCTTCTCTTTTCCTTACCGATTACAAATTCGCCTGCAGCGATTGTGATCTTTTCACCGTTCTTCATTCTGAGAAGTGAGCATGTAGATGCTGCTGCACCGCCGCCGAGAACTGTTGTTTCGCCTGCGCCTTCGTTGAGAACTGTTGTGTTGCCTGCACCGTCATCCATGGGACGTACAGGAGGTACGGGAGGTACGGGAGCGTGTACGGGAGCCTGAGGAGCTGCTGCGGGAGCAACGGGTCTCTGTGCAGGAGCGGGTGCAGGTGCGGGTGCAGGCTGCTTCTTGCCGCTTGTAGCTACGATGATGATAACTACTACTACAACTACTACGATTACTACAGCTGCAATAATGATAATGAGCATCCAGTTGATAGGAGCCTTTTCAAGAGCTGCGATCTCTCTTGTTTCTTCTTCGCCGCAAACGTTACACTTTCTTGATTCAACGCCTGCTACGCCAACCTGAGCTTCTGTCTTTACTGTCCATTCGTCACTATATGAGTGAGATGCGGGATCCTGCTTTGTTTCCTGGCAGAGAGAGCATGTGTATGTAGGAATACAGTTGTTCATTACGGGAGCACCCCAGTTGTGCTGACAAACAGCTGCTGTTGTGTCTGTGCTTGCAGAACCGCCGTTGTTGCTGCCTGTGTTGCCGCCGATTGCTTCGTCAGCCTTCTTGTAAGGAATACCGAACTTGTCGAGTACGTCCTTAACGTCGTCAATGTATACGGAGTAACCGTAGTCACCTTCCGAAGAGTTTGTTGCCTTGGAAATACCGATAACCTTACCGTCAGCTGTGATTGTAGGACCGCCGGAGTTACCGCCTGTAAGCTTTGCACCGTGCATGAAGAGGTCTGTGCCTTCATAGTTAACGTTCTTACCAACGTTACCTGTTGTGATAGTTACGTCTTCGGGCTTGTAGAGTTCTCTTTCTTCATGACCAATGTATGCGGGGAAGCCGAGACAGTGGATCTGGAGAGCATCGGTTACCATTTCATCAGAACCGAGAGCAAGAACTGTAACACCGTTAAGGGGTGTGTTGAGCTTAAGAACTGCAAAGTCATAAAGTGAGCTCTTAGCTTCTGTAATTGTAGCTGTTACCTTAACGTCACGGTTAAATACTACTTCAACCTTGAGTCTGTTCTTATAGTTGTTACGGAAGTAATCACCGAAAATAAGAGGATCGGAAAGAAGCTCTACATCTTCATTGGTGAGTTCGAGACCATGGGCACATGTGAGCATGTAATTCTGGTCTATGAAGAAGCCGGATTCACCTTGAAGAAGATAATCAACGTTGTCTTCATGTGTGTAAATGAGGTTGATACGAGCTACAGCGGATTTTGCTGTAGTAACGTCTGTTGCGATTGCAGGTTCATTTGCTGCAAATGCAGGGATCCACATGATCGCCTGAAGCAGCATGAAAACTACCATAACAATTGCAAGGTTTCTGGTTTGTCTTTTCATGTTTGTTTCTCCTTAAAGAAAAAATTAATAATTTATTTAGTCGTTTATTTCACCGCTCTTTTAAGCGGCTGATAAACGAATAAAGGACTATGGATGAAGTATGCCAAAAAATCCCGTGCCGTGATTTCTGAATTCATTGTACACCAACAAATTCAAAATCCGTCAAAAGCTGACGAAATGCACGTTTTGCTGACGAAATACATATTTACCGACAATTTTGCACCACGAATTGACAAAGCATCAAAAAATAAGCCTCTTTGTCAAAACAAATCAAGTACAAGCTTCTCGTAATTGGTAAACATAGTAAAAGCTTTTTCGTAGAATGATTAATTTAACGAACATAAAAAAATAAAATACTACTATATTATAGTTTAATTTTTCCTTTATGTCAATATATTACATTATTTTTCTCTGAAAAATGTACTAAAAAAAGACAAAATTTGATGATTTTTTTAAAAAACTTCTATTAAAAAACAATAATATTATTAAAAAAATTATTCTTTAAGGGTCAAAAACAGGGTCATACGATAAAGGAGGTTGTATATATGGCAAAACGAGGTGAAAATATCAGAAAAAGAAAAGACGGCCGTTGGGAAGGCAGATATATAACAGAATATTCAATTGAAGGAAAAGCCGTTTACAAATCAATTTACGGAAAAACGTATAAAGAAACAAAAATGAAGCTTTTAGATGTGAAAAAAGACATTCAAAACCATAATGTAAACATACAAAAATCCAAACTTACATTTAAAGAAATACTTGATATGTGGATTCGGGATAATAATTATTGTTTAAAGCAGCAGACATATGCAAAATACCTTTATCTGATAAAAACTCACATTATTCCCGATTTAGGATATATAAAAATAAAAAATTTAAGCTCCGAAATAATAAATGATTTTTTGCAAAAAAAAGCAGAAAACGGTCGTCTTGACGGATGCGGCGGATTGTCTGCAAGCTATTTACAAAGTATACTGTTTATTGTAAAATCGGCAATTGACTATTCTTCTCGCAAAGGGTATATTCCAACGTTTTCAGACACTATTACCAAGCCTCAGCTTTCAAAAAAGCACAACAAAACAGAAGTGTTATCCCCAAGTCAACAAAAAATACTGGAAGAGTATATTTTTGCAAATGCCGATGAACGAAAGCTCGGAATTCTACTTTCTTTATACACCGGACTGAGAGTCGGAGAAGTCTGCGGTTTGAAATGGAAAGATATTGATTTTGATGCCAAACTCATGCATATCAAATACACAGTAGAAAGAATACCAATTACAAATGCAAAAAATGATGAACCCAAGACAGAACTGGTTTTAGGCAACGTTAAAACAATCAGCTCAGACAGAATAATTCCTATCCCGTCACGGTTGTTCGACTTTCTTTTATATTATAAACAAAAAGACGGCTTTGTTTTAAAAGGTAACACGTATCCTTATACTGATCCACGCACATACCAAAATTATTTTTACAAATGTCTAAACGCTTGTAATTTAAAAAAGATAAATTATCACGCACTTAGACACACCTTTGCAACAAGATGCATTGAAGCCGGTGTAGATATTAAATCTCTGAGTGAAGTTTTAGGTCATGCGAACACAGGTATTACATTAAACACTTATGTCCATTCTTCCTTGGATCAAAAACGAAAACAGCTTGAAAAGCTGTACTCATTTAGTGGTCAATAATGTGGTCAAAAAAAAGCAACCTGCCCTATAGAGCGATGTTTCCGCTTCCTTTCGTTAAATTAATCATTCTACGAAACATACCCATTTTTATAATTTTTACATATTTTACAAACAACGCCAAGCTGTCTTGCGGCAGATTTGGAAAAACATTGCAGAAACCTCAAGCCGTCATACGACAGCTTGAGTTTTTTTACATAATATTTCTCTTAAAGCTTATTATACATTAACTTCATTTCTTATTTTCTCCTTATATATTTTGTGTTTCCCATTTATCACACATCAATTCGTGTTTATGTCAATACGGATTTATTATTAATAATTAAATTTTTGATGTCAAGGCAACATTTTCTTGCATTTAGTGTTGTAAAGGTATATAATGAATTATCATGTGTGAAAGGAAGTGTTCCCATGAAGGTTACACTTGAAAATCTGACGAAGACTTTTCCGTCAAGAAATAAAAAGCAACCGCAGGCAGTTGTTGCTGTGAATGATTTTTCCCTTGAGATCGCAGACGGGCAGCTTATTGCCCTGCTCGGACCGTCGGGATGCGGAAAATCCACGACCCTTAATCTCCTTTCGGGTCTGCTGAAACCAACAAGCGGTAAAATATATTTCGGTGACGATGATGTTACAAGACTTCCTCCCGAAAACAGAGGAGTCGGACTTGTTTTTCAGAATTACGCTTTATATCCTCACCTTACCGTAAAGCAGAATATTATGTTTCCTCTTGAAAACAGAAAGGGCAAGGACAAGCTGACGAAGCAGCAGATGTCGGATATGGCATTTGAGACGGCAAAGCTCGTACAGATAGAGGAGCTTCTTGACCGAAAGCCGTCGGAGCTTTCGGGAGGTCAGCAGCAGAGAGTTGCTATAGCAAGAGCTCTTGTAAAAAAACCGAGTGTGCTTCTTCTTGACGAACCCCTTTCAAATCTTGATGCAAGACTGCGTCTGCAGACAAGAGAGGAAATTCGCCGCATACAACGTTCCACAGGTATAACTACTGTTTTCGTTACTCACGATCAGGAGGAAGCCATGTCGATCTCCGATCTTATCGTCGTTATGAAGGAGGGTGTTCTTCATCAGGTCGGAAAGCCGCAGGAGGTTTATGACGATCCTTGTGACCTGTTCGTTGCTAAATTTCTCGGTACACCTCCCGTAAACGTTTTTGACGGCAATATCAGAGATAAAAAGCTCTATATCGGAGAAGAAGCCGTGTTAGATATTGACTCCCCCGACCGTTCTGTCGATGTGGCAATAAGACCTGAGGGCTTCACTCTTGACGGAGACTGCACTCTGACCTGCACTCTTGAACGTGTTGAGGTTATGGGACGGGATATAAGTGTTGTTGCATCGCACAGTGCTTCTCAGACCAATGTCATACGTGCGATAGTTGACAGCGACCATCTCGGAAATATTGCAGGAGAAGCTGTGCGTTTCGGCATTAAATCAAGTAAAATATATGTTTTCAATAAAGAAACGGGTGAAAGAATATGAAAAACAACCTTAAAGGCTGGTTGTACCTTTTGCCTGCCGCGCTTTTCCTTGGAGTATTCATGGTCTATCCTTTGATAGACGTTTTCGTTTATTCCTTTGAAGAAGGCTACAACTTTGCATCACAAACGTACTTCGGCGTGGGAACGTACAATTTTTCTTACGTTCTGCACGACCCTTATTTTCTACAGGCTTTGAAGAACACCTTTATACTTGTTATTATCACAGTTCCCCTTTCAACGGCACTCTCACTTCTTATTTCGGTGGGACTCAGCTCAATAAAAAAACTCCGCGAGCTTTATCAGACCGTATATTTTCTGCCCTACGTAACAAACACTTTGGCGGTAGGTCTTGTGTTTATGATACTTTTTAAGCAGACCCCATACAGCGACGGACTTATAAACAGTCTGCTTTCCGTATTCGGTATCTCTCCCGTTGATTTTATCGGCGGACCATACTTCGCAAAGATGCTTGTTCTCTGTGTTTATACGGTATGGGTCGTTATGCCCTTTAAGATACTTATACTGACAAGTGCTCTTGCTTCAGTTGATGAAACCTACTACAACGCAGCAAGAATTGACGGGACTTCAAAGCTGAGGGTTTTCAGAAAAATTACCTTACCCATGATCTCTCCTACCCTGTTTTATCTTATAATCACTGGCTTTATAGGTGCTTTCAAAGCATATTCCGATGCGGTCGCTCTTTTCGGTACAGACCTCAATGCCGCAGAAATGAATACTATTGTAGGATATATTTACGATATGCTCTACGGTAATTCAGGCGGATATCCTTCCTACGCATCGGCGGCTGCTATTATACTTTTTGTTATCGTGTTGACGATAACCTGTATAAATCTGCTTGTAAGCCGCAAGAATGTCCATTATTAAGAGGTGGCACATGGATTTTGAAAAAATAGAAAAAGCCGCCCGAAACAAAAAGCGGCTCGGAAATATCATTATTTACAGTCTTCTGACCTTGTGGGCACTTTGCGTACTGTTTCCTTTTTACTGGATGGTGCTTACATCCGTTAAAGAATACGGTGCATACAATTCGGAGTGGATCCCGAAGCTTTACACTCTGACTCCGACTCTTGAAAACTACATAAGTGCTTTTACGGAAGTTCCTTTGGGCAAATATTTTCTCAACACCATAATATTTACCCTTGTAACAACAGCTGTAATGCTTATTGTTACAATTCTTTCAGCATTCGCATTCTCAAGACTTGATTTCAAGGGAAAGGACATCATTTTCACCCTGTTTCTGTCCCTTATGATGATACCGAATGAGCTTGTTATCATTACTAATTACGTTACCGTCACAAATCTCGACCTAAGAAATACATTTTGCGGTCTTATTCTTCCCTCGGTAACATCGGTATTCTATATTTATCTTCTGAAAGAAAACTTTTCACAAATTCCCGATGAACTTTACTATGCCGCGAAGGTTGACGGAACAAGCGATTTCAGATATCTTACGAAAGTTATGGTGCCTATATGCAGACCTACCGTGGTTACGATAACCATACTCAAGGTAATTGAATGCTGGAACTCTTACGTATGGCCGAGACTTATAACTGACAACAGCACCCGTTTTCTTGTGTCAAACGGTATTCAGGAGATCCGTGAAAACGGCTTCGGCCGTGACAACATTCCTGCCATGATGGCGGCAGTTGTTGTTATAAGTATTCCTCTTATCGTACTTTTCCTTATTTTCCGCCGTAAGATAATGGCGGGTGTTTCAAGAGGAGGTATGAAAGGATGAAGCGTTTTATT
This sequence comes from Eubacteriales bacterium, assembly GCA_045535205.1. Classification (GTDB taxonomy): domain Bacteria; phylum Bacillota; class Clostridia; order Oscillospirales; family CAG-272; genus RUG14199. The sequence goes on along the minus strand of JAZSLF010000086.1, from coordinate 7,430 downwards.
TCTTTTATACTTATCATATTCACTCTTACCGCACTTTCCTCCTGTCACGGTGCAAGGGAAAAGGCTGTCTTTGAGATACCCGAAAGCTTCAACGAAGAAAAGCAGTATGAAATATCATTCTGGGCAAAGAATGATACCAATATGACTCAAGTTGAGATATACAAAAAAGCAATTGCAGATTTTGAAGCACTTTATCCCAATATCAAAGTCAATCTGAAACTTTATACTGACTACGGGAAGATATATAATGACGTTATCACCAATATATCCACCGATACAACTCCCAACGTTTGTATAACCTATCCCGACCATATTGCAACGTATCTTATGGGAGAAGAGACCGTTGTTCCCCTTAACGAACTGTTTGCCGATGAAAAATACGGTCTCGGCGGAAGCGAGGTCAGATTTGATTCACCCCGTCTTAACGAGATCATTCCCGAATTCCTTTCGGAGTGTGAGCTTGGCGGCAATTATTACGCAGTTCCTTTCATGAGAAGCACGGAGGCTTGCTACATAAACAAAACCTACGTTGAAAAGCTGGGCTACACTCTGCCCGAAACGCTCACTTGGGATTTCGTTTGGGAGGTCAGCGAAGCGGCTATGGAAAAAGACGGCGATGGAAATTTCAAGGTGAACGGTCAGAAAGTCCTCATTCCCTTTATCTACAAATCCACCGACAATATGATGATACAGATGTTAAAGCAAAAAAACGCTGACTATTCCACCGCGCTCGGTGAAGTAAAGCTTTTCAACGATACCACTGACGAAATACTTATGACAGTCGCAAAGCACGTTGAAAGCGGAGCTTTTAACACCTTCAAGCTTGCAGGCTATCCTGCAAACTTCCTTAACGCAGGTCAATGTATATTTGCCGTTGACTCGACGGCAGGAGCAACGTGGATGGGCGCCGATGCCCCTCTCGTTGACATAGACGAAGACAAGCTTGTTGACTTTGAAACTGCAGTAATGACAGTTCCCCAGACCGATCCCGAAACCCCCGTTATGATATCTCAAGGGCCTTCGATGTGTGTATTCAACAAGCCCGACTCCGACGAGGTTCTTGCCTCATGGCTTTTCTGTCAGTTCATGCTGACCAATGAAGTACAGATAGCATATTCACAAACTGAAGGCTACTGCCCTGTTACATCAAAAGCTCAAAGCAGCGAAAGCTACACAGACTACCTTTCAAGAGCAGGCGAAGACAATGAACTGTACTATGACATCAAGCTGAAGGCGACTAAGCTTTTGCTTGATAACACGGAAAACACTTTTGTTACTCCCGTATTCAACGGTTCGGCTGCCCTTCGAAATGCCGCAGGTCAGCTTATTGAAAGCGTAAACAAAAGTGTCAGACGTAAACAGACTGTTGATGAAGATTATCTTACCCAACTCGAAAAGGAAACTGTCTCTCTGTACCGACTTGACCAGATAAGCACTTCTCAAGGTAAAGTAACGCTCGGACCTTTGCCCACAGGCTCGGTCATTCTTATTTCCTGCATCGGTATATGCTGGATAGGCATAATCGCATACGCATTAAAGGAAAAAATCAAGTCAAAAACTGTTAAATAAAGCCAAATCACTTGATTTTTCAAAAAAACAAGAGTATAATGTTTTTTGTTATTAATTTATAACTAATAAAGGAGATCAAAGTTATGAAAAAGATTCTCGCAATACTTATGCTTGCAGCTATGGTATTCACTCTCGCAGCGTGTGGCACAACAAATGAACCTGAAGTTGACACCCCCGACACAGACGAAGTTGTAAACAATGAAGAAAACGCAGACGATACTGCAAAGGTTATGTCCTACGATGAATTCGTTGCAGCAGCGCTTGAGTCTGAAGTAGTTGTTGAAACTTACGTACAGGCAAAACAGGGCTGGTGGGAAAAGGACGGCGTAGGCGTTGCTACATTCTACACACAGAATGAAGACGGTGCATACTTCATCTACGAAATGCCTTGCTCCGAAGACGATTATAACAACAAGCTCGTTAAGGGTGCAAAGATCCGTGTTACAGGCTACAAGGCTGAATGGTCCGGCGAAGTTGAGATCATCGACGCTACATACGAAGTTCTCGAAGGCAACTACATCGCTGATGCTATCGATCTTACAGACAAGCTCGGTACAGATGAACTCATTAACTACCAGAATCAGTTTGCCATCTTCAAGGGCATGACAGTTGAAAAGGTAGAATACAAGAACGGTGAACCCGGCGATGATATTTATGTAACTTTAGGTTACAACGGCGCTTCCTACGACTTCTGCGTTGAAGCATACCTTACAGGCTCCGACACAGATGTTTACAAAGCTGTCGGTGCACTTGAGATCGGTGCAAAGGTTGACGTTGAAGGCTTTGCATACTGGTACGAAGGTATCAATACACATATCACAGGTATTACTGTAGTTGAATAATTAATCATTAATATTAAGACCGCCGAGGTGCTCGGCGGTCTCAGACTGAAGACAAACTCGGTATAACGCAGATGTGAGTGAGAAAACTTTTATAAAACATACTTTTCTTGATGAAACTATCTGACATTGAAAAGGCGGGCAAAAGCCCGCCACATCTGCTTTTGGCGAGTTTTTCCCTCTACCGTAGTCCACTACGCCGACGAGGAAAAAATCGCCAAATCTACCTTCGTTTCTCTCAGTCTGGGTCAGAGTGTAGACTTTGTCTACACTCTGAGACCGCCGAGGTGCTCGACGGTCTTTTTTTGTAAACAATTAACGGATAATTCAGTTTATATACAGACACAATCAATCATAACCGATTTTTTTGTTTGCACTTATTTTACGAGACTCTTTTAATGGCATACGAATTACCGGAAGATATTCTTCATCAAGCTTTTTGATTTTTTTATGTATTACAGCCGTATGAATTATCTTTCCGAGATTCAACAAGAAAAATCCTCCGAACAAGACAGCTATTATCGGCAAATACGTTTCTGTGAATTCGCGGTAATGTCTGTCAACTATTGCAAGAAGTGAAAAAATAGATACCATAAATCCGGCATACAAAAGCAAATTACTCAACAAACGAACAAGACCATAGCTCATTCTTGCCCACAGCGGCTTACGCTTACAATGAGCGCACCTGCAATTAAACTTTGCAGCACTGTATTTCCTGTTTTCTGCATCTTTCAAGACCTGTTCCGCCAATTTGTCATTGAGTTCTTCGGCCTTCATTTTCGCCGAATACTCTCTTGATTCAACGCTTCCTTTAAATATACTGTCTCCTCTGTGGCGGAAGTCGGTGCTTGTCTGAAGCGTTTGTTCAGATGTGGATATTTGCCCGCAGTACTTACATTTAAATGCCACGATTATTTTTCTTCTGACTATCGAAGTGTGCTTGATTTTATACATAACGACCTCTCACAATTGAAAGATTACTGAACTAAATAAACGTCGTAGGTACCGTCAGAGGAAACCGCATAAACGTAAATTGCATAACCGGGTGCATCGGAATACAAATAATTCTTATACCCTTTAATAAGAATTTCTCCGGTAATGGAATCAACAATGTTATTGCTTGAAGAACTGTTCGTTTCCGCCTTTATAAGCCAAGGGGCAAAAGCTGAACCGTTTATGGTAAAATCCTTTTCCGCAAATGAATAGCTCTTATTGTTATAGTCGTAGTCGTACTTTTCAATTGCAAAATTATTATAAACAAACGTAAGCATATCATCCTCAGCCGCCTTATACAAAACGGTACCATCCCCATTGAGTACAGTATACGTATAATCGGCCTCTAACATCAGACCTTTTCCGAATGTCTCATCATAATACATACCATCATAAGTGCCGGAAACGACCTCGTTGCCGCTAAAATCATATAATTTATCTTCGCAACAAACAAATTCACCGTAAATCTCATAAATCTCAGGAAATTCAACGGAAACTACTTTTCCGCTTATGTCTACAACAACATACGTATCGTCATCATAATTGCCACCGGATCTTCTGCCTATAAGGTAATGCCCGCTTGCCGAATAAAGCTCATAACTGTCACCGTCATATTCAAAAAGCTTGTTTCCGTCTGTGGTATAACATACACAGGAACCGTTACCTGTTATTGTATAATAACCGTTATTAAGCAAATGTATATTCTGAGGTTTTTCTTCGCCTTTGCAGTCAACCGTAACATAATATCCCTTTACTTCATCAAAAAATTTGATATAATTGCCGCAGGCAATAACGCTGGTAGTTACAGTTCCGGATGCACCGTCAACAATAAACCCTGTTTCCAGATCATATACATACCACTTACCCTTAAAGAACATATCTACGTCCAATGCAGTAAGAGTAAATGCTCCGTCGGTATACCAAACTATAGCCTCATCTCGGTTTGTTGTCTGTTCCGTTACCTCGCACACCTGTGCATAGCGTTCATTGAGCACTTCTACGATTGCATATTTCATGGGTATCAAAGTTTTTCCTTCTGCATCAATAAGTCCCAAGTTATTCAAGGATGCAACATCTGTAACAGAACGGTCCTCTGTCGTGCTGACGGCAAAATATTGACCGTTCAGACTGCAAGATGCATATATTGCCCCCGTGTCCTTTTTTCCGTCATAGGTCATGACTCCGTACTTGCCGTTATCTTCATAATAAATGCCAAATTCGGTCGGAGTGATCGTATCACGGTTGATCGTTCCGATCTTTGTTGCGGTAAATCCCACAAAGCCCTTGCTTGAAGAAGTGTCAAAAGACGGAGTTTCCTCCGGTGTTTCAACAGCTTCTGTATCAGCCGTAGTATCTGCAGGAGTAGTATCTGCTGTTTCCTGACTTTCGGTGGTATCATTGCCGTTTGGGTCAATGACGATCTTAACACAGCCCGAAAGCATCGTCAGAACAGTCATCATTGCAAGGATCAAAGCAATAAATCTCAGTTTTTTCATTAAAATATACCTCTTTCTTGATTTAATAAATAATGTATAATGTTATATGTTTTTATAAGCTTTAAATATTTATTTTTTCTCCTTTCTGAACAAAAAAAGTGCGGCTACCGAAGTAACCGCACAAAAACGCAAACTCCGATAGTCGCCAAACTAACTCAATATGAAATGGGCGTAAAAGCACACATATATATTGTTGGAATCTGCATTTTATCAAATTCATCACAATATATATGTATGACAAAAAAGAGCATAATTATTCTCAAAAAAGAAAAACACACCCAATTGTACACATATTAAGTTAGTTTGGCACTATCAGTTTACCACAAATTTCAACAAAACACAATAAAAAATAAAAAACTCACCACAAAAGTGAGAAAAAACATATATTTTGGTATGGCATCTGGAACGGTTCACACTTTACAATTGCCTCGTATGAATAAATGGTGCGTCATCTTTGAAGCCAAAGACACCCTTATCTCATACAAAGGGTCACAATATACGGTTACCAAACAAAATAAAGCCGCTGCACTGATCATCAGTATATGTTTTTTGGAATTTTTTCAAATTGACTTTGTTAATTTGTTTTTCAGATAATAGATAACGTTTTGAAATTGTCAGAAAAGTTCAGCTAACATACAACCCCGTACCTTGCACTCGTCATTGCAAATTTTTTGTTTACCTTTCCCGTTTTTAACATTTTTTAATTGTTTTAATTGCAGCCGTTGAAAAGAAGCACAAAACATGATATGCTTTGAATATATAATAACTCATCGGAGCACTTTATGAAATATTGCGTTTTACCGTCTTATATCTGGACTTATCCGGATATTCACAACTATCCTAAAAGCGCCGACCGCGTAACTCTTCTGTCTTTGAGGGGAGGCTATGCCTCTTTTCAACTTCATATCTATGAAACGTCGGGAGAAAAACTGCTCGTTAAGTGCTGCGGTTTTTCCTGCGAAAAATACAAAATAATACCTATCGCAGTAGAGAGCTGTCCGGGTATACAAACGCCACTTCCCCACTTTCCCGAAAGAAAAGCGCCTTTCCTTGTAGGTGATTGTCTTATGCCCATTGAAGACAGCACAGAATGTACCGAGCATTCCACAGGCATTTATTTTGCAATACCGATCCCCTATGATGCTGCGAACACAATTCAAGGAAGCATTACCGTTACAGACGGAACCGACCGTATAAGTGTGCCGGTTTCAGTTGAGGTCTCCTCCGCTTCTCTGCCTCCGGAGCTTCTGAAGATCGGTATGGGTTGCGATTTTATTCATATGGCAAAGTATCACGATGTAAAATCAAAAGAAGATTTTGAAGCTGTACAAACTCAATATATGTCCCTTTTGCGCCGTCAGCATCAAAACATGATCTATATTCACGGTCCGTATGGAATCTGTCATGACGGTAAATGGGAGTTCAGTTTCGATTATTTCAATAAATTTGCAGAAAAAGCCATGTCGATGGGCTTTAAAAAGCTCCTTATACACGGTGTCGGCTTCAGGCGTTCGTGGGATGCCCCCGACATAATGCGCGGAGAAATAGATCTTCTATCAGTAACAGGATATAAATATCTCGATGCTTACCTCACGTCAATGAGAGAAAATCTCAAAAAACAAGGTTGGCTCAATAAAGATATTTTTTATTTGGGACTGTGCGACGAGCCCAACGACAAAAATGCCATGACCTACAGGGCTCTCGCAAGTGTTGTACGAAAGCTTATTCCCGAAATAAAGCTTTATGATGCAACAAGCGATGCCCCCATATACGGAGCTCTTGATATATGGATTCCGAGAGCAGATGAATATGAAAAGAACAAAGACATATTTGATTATTACAGGGAAAGAGGCGACGAAGTATGGGATTATGTATGTCTGTTTCCGAGAGAAAATGGCTACATCAACCGTTTTCTTGACATACCTCTGCTTGCTACCAGATACCTGTTTTGGGGCAATTACCGTTATTATCTTACAGGATATATACATTGGACAGTCAACTGCTATCAAAACGACTGCGATCCATTCAAAGAAAGCTGTACCCGCCATGTCAATGCAGGAAACGTGAGTATTCTTCCGCCCGGAGATGATAAGCTTATTTATCCCGGAACAGACGGCAAAGGGTGGATATCTCTCAGACTTGAAAATCACCGTGAAAGTGCCGAAGAATATGCAATGCTCCAAACCATAGCGGCAAAAGACCGTGAGCTTGCAGACAGCATTTGCAAAAGTGTCTTCAGAAGCTTCAATGACGTAGAATGGAACGCAGAAAAATTTGCTGCTGCACGTGAACGACTTATCAGAGAATATGAAAAATGTTCCCTTTAACTTAACGTCTCAGCACTTTTAACGTTTTTCGTTATTCACACCCGATGGGATCCGAAGCGGTATCGCTCACGGTTGCTTGCCGTGCCTTCATTTTCTTCCAGTTTAGATAACCGTATATATCATTAAGAAGAAAAGCCACGAAGCAAACGACTACGGAAACGTAACGTATATCTTTAGTACTTGCCAAAACCCAGAGTACGATAAGT
>JAZSLF010000131.1:0-6102 GCA_045535205.1 Eubacteriales bacterium | reverse complement strand
AGACTTGTCTGTTTGGGGTTCTCAGAAGGTGGCTCCGAAGGAGACGGATGAGGAGATCAAAGTCTTTACAAAACCACATCAGTTAAGTTCCTCCGCCGCAGAAGGCAGTTGGGGATCCATGCAAAAAAATGAGCTTCGCTAAAAGCGGAGCTCATGCGATATATTTGCCGATGGCAAATTCGATATATTGAACAAGGTTCAATACGATATACTGAAGACGAAGTCTTCGGTACGATATGTTTCCCCGAACTTTCGGTTAAACGTTTTGGGTGAAGAAAAAGCTCCCGATATTCCAAACGAATATCGGGAGCTTTTGTGATTATTCTTCGATGGGGAAGGAGGTAATAATACCTGCAAGGTACTTTCTTACAAGAAGGACGTCTGCAAGAACTATTCTGCCGTTGCCGTCAACGTCTGCTGCTGCTTCGTCGATTGCAGTATCGATGCCTGCGAGATATTTTCTTATAAGAAGAACGTCTGATATTGTAATTCTTCCGTTGCCGTCGGCATCGCCGTAAACAACGTTGTTTATTTTTTCTGCGTTGATATACCAGGAAACAGAGCCCTTGGGGTTGCGGAAGGTTCCGTTGTAGGTGGCGATCCAGATGCGAAGTGTGTCGCCTGCCTTGAGCTCATGAGTTTCGGAAGAAATTACTTCTTCATCATCGCTCCAATGTGTGTCGCCGTATGAATTGTTACCGTCTGCTCTCATAACGTTTACGCTGTACTGCCATCGGGATGTTGCTTCTGTGTCAATACCGACAGTTGCTGTGCAATCCTCTGTTGCCGTCCAGCTGTAGTAGTAGCCTTCGTTGTTTGCTTCGAGAGAGGTTACAGTATCGCCTTCTTCAACTTTTTCGGGGTGATTTGATGAGCCTATGGGGAAAAACTTAAATTCTACAGATACTACACCTTCGGGATTTACGGAGCTTTCGGGGTCGTATGTGGAAACCATAACGACAAACTCATCGCCTTCCTTAACGTCCCATTCCTCGTAGAATACGGGTTCTTCCTCGTCACTTCTGTGAATGTCTCCGTAAATTCCCTGTGTTACGTTACTGATGCTGTAGCTCCAACCGATAGCGTTAAGGTCGGTTTCGTTATCAAATGCTTTGATAAGTGCTGAAAGCTTGCCGTCGCCTGTCGCCTTTGTCATGAAGTGGTAACCCTGGTTGCCTGCCTCAAGATTTGCCGTTGCGGTAGCTTCGATGGCACCGTAGATGTTGGAAGAAAGTGTTATTTCTTCGGGCACGTTCATTGAACCGATGGGAGAGAAAAGGAATTGTACGGATACTACACCTTCGGGATTGGATGTGGGCTTTGCGGGGTCATAGGTCGATACCAAAACGATGATTTCATCGCCTTCGGAAACCTCAAGCTCTTCGTGGTAAACCGGTTCTTCGGCATCGCTGTAATGAATATTACTGGATACACCCTTCGTATTGTTGATCACGTAATAGCTCCAACCGATAGCATTGTGATCTTCAAGGTTATCAAAAGCTTCAATGGAGACGGAAATAACACCGTCATCTGCTGCAGTCGTAACGAAATGGTATCCTTGGTTACCGAGAGCAAGCTCCTTTGTCACGGTAGCTCCGATGGCACCGTAAATATTGGGGGTAAGTGTAACTTCTTCGGGCTTGTTGATGGTTCCCGTTAAGTTTTCGTATGAGCCTTTGAACAGGAAAGTGTTAAGCACAAGGCTGTTTTCCGTATCGGTGTTTGTGACAAGAAATGTATCTCTTGCCTTAATTCCGTTGATGTACAGCTGGTTTTCGGGAGTGCTGAGGTCCGGTGTGTAGGTGGTGCCTTTGTGCTCGACGGTGTAGTTTGCGTGTGTTGCATGACCAACGAAGAAGTATGCACTGCCGCCTTGAGCTTTGATCCAGGCGGATGAACCTGCGGGCACGGAAACTTTTGTGGGACGTGCGTCAGCACCGCTTACGCTGATAAGAAAAGGATTATCCTCGGCACCCAACTCACCCGCTGCAAATGAAACGGCGGGAGCAAGCAGTAAAATCACCGCTAAAAACAGGCTGAGGACGCTTTTTGCGAGTTTTTTCATAAAATCCTCCAAGTGAATATAATTATCCATATTAATTTTTACTGTAAACTATTCTATCATATTTTTTATTCCTTTACAATACTGAAATCTCATTTTGTTTGTATCTGATATATATTTGTAAAAAATGTTCATTTCTTTTGCTCATACATCTCTTTGCTTATAACAATTACTTGATTTTTTAAAGTTTTTTTGTTATAATAAATTGTTATATAAATTGACTGCAGCTTGTCAGAACGGAGGACCAGATGGCACAGCCTACCGAAAAGCAAAAGCACATAAGAAATTTTTCGATTATTGCACATATAGATCACGGCAAGAGTACCCTTGCCGACAGAATACTTGAATATTCCAATGCCGTTGCAGGCAGAGATATGGAGGAACAGCTCCTTGACAACATGGACCTTGAGAGAGAAAGAGGTATCACTATCAAGGCGAGAGCTGTGCGTATAGACTATTCTGCTCCCGACGGTGAGATATATCAGCTCAACCTCATCGACACCCCCGGTCACGTTGACTTTAACTACGAGGTGTCCCGTTCTCTCAATGCCTGTGAGGGCGCTCTACTTGTTGTTGATGCAACGCAGGGCATAGAAGCTCAGACCCTTGCAAATGCTTACCTTGCAGTTGATGCTGATCTTGAAATAGTACCTGTAGTAAACAAGATAGATCTTCCTTCTGCCGACGTGGAGAGAGTTCAGAAGGAAATAGAAGACGTTATCGGTATTCCCGCAGAGGGCTGCCCTGCTGTCTCCGCAAAGACAGGTCTTAATATTTCCGACGTTATGGATGCCATAATCAGAGATATTCCGGCACCCGAGGGTGATGAAAACGCTCCTCTCCGTGCACTTATATTCGACTCAGTCTATAACAGCTATCTCGGCGTTGTTGTATACATCAGACTTTATGACGGCTCTGTCAGAAGCGGAGATAAGATAAAGATGATGAATACGGGTGCTGAATTTGAGGTCGTTGAAGTAGGCGTGATGGATGCCTTCGGACTTAAAAGAAAAGAGGTTCTTACAGCAGGTGACGTTGGTTATATCACCGCCTCCATTAAAACTGTTTCCGATACTCAGGTCGGTGATACGGTGACTCATGCGGATGCTCCCTGCGAGGAAGCTCTTCCCGGATTTAAAAGCGTTCTGCCCATGGTGTACGCAGGTATCTATCCTGCCGACGGTGCTAAATATAACGAAACGAAGGATGCACTTGAAAAGCTTCAGCTAAACGATGCGGCGTTTGTTTTCGAGCCCGAAACAAGTATTGCTCTCGGCTTCGGCTTCCGTTGCGGATTTCTCGGTCTTCTTCATATGGAAATTATCGAAGAAAGACTTGAAAGGGAATTTAACCTTGATCTTATCACCACAGCTCCCAGTGTTATTTATAAGATAACCAAAACTGACGGTAGTGTGGTATATATTGATAACCCCACAAACTACCCCGCTCCCGATGAAATAGCAGAGTCGGCTGAGCCTGTCGTTGATGCAACACTCATTACTCCCACGGAATTTGTGGGCGGTATCATGGATCTCTGTCAGGACAGACGAGGTATATTTAAAGATATGAAGTATATCGATACGGACCGTGTTGAGCTTTATTATAAACTGCCCCTCAACGAGATCATTTACGATTTCTTCGATGCCCTCAAATCACGAAGCAAGGGCTACGCTTCCCTCGACTATGAGTTCGGCGGCTACGAGGCAAGTAAGCTTGTTAAGCTCGATTTCCTTCTCAACGGCGAAATGGTGGATGCACTCACCTTTATTGTCCATGAAGAAAAGGCATATGCCAGAGCAAGAAAAATTGCCGAAAAGCTTAAAGAAAATATTCCGAGACAGCTGTTTGAAATTCCCATTCAGGCTGCCATCGGCTCAAGAATTATCGCACGTGAAACTGTAAAGGCTATGCGTAAGGACGTTCTTGCCAAGTGCTACGGCGGTGACATCACCCGTAAAAAGAAGCTTCTTGAAAAACAGAAGGAAGGTAAAAAGAAGATGCGTCAGCTCGGCAGCGTTCAGGTCTCTCCCGAAGCTTTCATGGCTGTCCTCAAGCTCGACGATAATTAATATCCCCCTTCATTACGAGATATATTGAAAGTTTTGGTCAAGCTTTTACAAAAGCTTGCAGGGTCTTGGGGCAGCGCCCCGAGTCGCTCTTGGCAGAGAGCGAAACCCCTAAGCGTTCCGGGATTCCAAGGGTGGAACCTTTGGTCGCTCTCCGCAGAGAGCGAAACTCCCATTCTCAACACAAATCTATCTTTTAAATACTTGAACCTTAACCTAACCCCACCAATTTACGAAAGGAGATCGGCGTATGGAAAAACTTAATAAACAAAGGCTTGGACTGTACGTTCATATCCCCTTTTGCAAAAGCAAATGTGCCTACTGTGACTTCTATTCCTACGTGCCGAGTGACGAAAGTGTTTACGAAAGATACGTAAATGCACTCATTACTCACATGGAGAGCTACAAAAACGGCTGTCAGCACTACGCACCCGATACTGTCTTTATCGGCGGAGGAACCCCTACTGCATTACCGATACCGCTTCTGCTTCAGCTCATAACGGCAATTAAAAGAAATTTCAGACTCACAAAAAGACCTGAGATAACTCTTGAGGCAAATCCCGCAACAGTTACTCTCAAGGATCTGAAAAGGCTGAGACGTGCGGGAGTCAACAGACTCAGCATGGGTCTCCAGAGTGCTGACAACGGTGAGCTTCAGACTCTTTCAAGACTTCATACGAGACAGGAGTTTGAAAAGGCGTTCCGTGATGCAAGACAGGCGAAGATAGGTAACATCAACGTCGATCTTATGTTTGGCATCCCCGGACAGACGGTTGACAGTATGCTGAAAACCCTGAACTATGTTACAAGACTCGGCCCTGAGCATATTTCTTTCTACAATCTTAAAATTGAAGAGGGCACGCCATTCTGGAAAATGAGAGAAACTCTTGAGCTTCCCGATGAGGATACCGAGTATACAATGTATATGACCGCCGTGAAGTTCCTTGCTTCCAGAGGATACAATCAGTATGAGATAAGTAATTTCGCAAAGCCCGGCTACCAATGTATGCACAACATAAAATATTGGAACTGCGAGGAATACCTCGGTCTCGGTCCTGCGGCTCATTCCTTTTTTAACGGAACGAGGTTTTCTTTCTGCAGCGATATAAACAAATATATGGCGGCTCTTGAAAATTCGCTTTCGGGTATTCGCATTACGGAGTCTTCCGAGGAGCTTATGACAAAGGAAAGACTTGGTGAATACGTAATGCTTCGCTTCAGACTTTCCGATGGAATATCCACAAGGGAGTTTTTCAGACTTTTCGGAAAGGATTTTGACCGTATGTACGGCGGAAAGCTTGCGAGATATATAAATGCAGGCTATGTCGGTCATGAAAATGACAGATACTACTTTACTCCAAAGGGTATGTTTGTCAGCAACTATATTCTGTCCGACATTCTTGATTTCTCAAATGTGGATCTCTACGACCCCATGAGTTGACGAAAAGCTTCATTATTAATATATGTATAGAGATGAAAAACACTTTCGCTTGCGGGAGTGTTTTTGCTTTTTGCCTTTCGAGGTGTGTCTTGTGCAGGTTGCACATAAAAAAATGCGATTTTTTGTGAGATTGAGCAAAATAACTGTTGACAAAAAAGGAAAACGGTGGTAGAATTATCAGGCTGTGAAAAACACAGCGAAACAAAAGAGTACAGCTTGAAAAACTTGAAATTTTTTCAAAAAACTTTGAAAAAGTGCTTGACAATGCAAACGAGATGTGCTATACTAATCAAGCTGACCCGCTGAGGCGAGGTTAGTGAAAATGTTCCTTGAAAATTGAACAACAAGACGAAAAGAAACAAAGCTCCGAAAATTCTTTTGAATTTAAAAAATTTTAGAAGCTCTTTAAAGTAATAGAGCGGATCACTCGAGATATTGAGGGCCTGTGAGAGCAGGTTTTGAATATACAATATTTAGAGAGTTTGATCCTGGCTCAGGATGAACGCTGGCGGCGTGCATAACACATTCAAGTC
>JAZSLF010000135.1:0-16781 GCA_045535205.1 Eubacteriales bacterium | reverse complement strand
AAAATAATATATTGCCGCAGACCCTTTGTTTGCGGCTTTTTTATTTTTATTATATTTTCTTTTTTCCGTTTTGTCCTGTGCTGACAGCATAGAAATCTGCTTTTTTATCTTTTTTTCGAGCATGAGACAAGGTATGTTGACTGTAAGCATTTTTTGTGATACACTAATTCTATAAAGTTCAAAAAAGGAGGGAATTATGGTGAAAAAGGATACTTCAAAACTGCTTGATGAACTTAAAACCTGCTCGGATTTTAAACGTTTTTACAATGAAAACGAAGAATACATCGTTAAAAAAAGCCTTTCCGGCTACCTTTGCGAATTACTTAATGCTCACGGTCTCAAAAAATCAGAGGTCATTAAAAGATCTGAGCTCAGCGAAGTGTACGGATACCAGATATTCTCCGGAGTGAGAATTCCCGAAAGAAAAAAGCTTTTGTGCCTTGCTGTCGCTATGGAGCTGAGTCTTGACGAGATTCAAAATCTTCTGAAAAGTTCAGGCTATGCTCAGCTTTATACCAAAAACGCATTCGATTGCATCGTAATATTCGGAATATGCAAGAAGCTTTCCGTAAGCGACATCAATTGTCTGCTTTTCGATTACGGCGAAGAAACCCTTGCGTGATTTGGAGAGGTACTATGAAAAAATGTCCCTATTGTGAAGCTGAGATTCAGGACAATGCACAATTTTGTCTTTACTGTATGAACAATCTCGAAGAAAAGAAGAACGTTACCTCTGACGGTGTGAAGAAAAGAAAAGGCGGAAAAAAGCGGCTCGTCTTTTTGATAATTGCGGCAGCTGTAACGACGTGTCTTGCGGGAATCGCTTTGCTTAATCTTTTTGCAAATTCCTCGTATGATAAAATAACAACTTATGAGGATTTTTGTGTCCGTGCCATATATCTTACCGGCAAAAACGGTCTCGGCGACCTTTGGGACCCGAACAGTCTTGAAAACACCCACTCTTACGTTGACAGTCACGGCTATGAATGGCTTATGTATACTGCTGACGTGAAAATAGAGGGTGCCGATCTTAAAATTTATTTCTGTGAAGATGGAATGGAGGTGCTCGTTGCTTTGACGGGGATCACCGATGCCACCTATCAGGACGCAGTAAGGCTTACCGACTGTCTTAATTCCTCAATATACAATTACACCTTTACAAATTATACGGACACACTTACGGATCGAAAGAAATATCCTCTCAGTCCCGTTGCCGACGGAGTGTCGGTCGCACAGTTCAGAGAGCTTAAAGATCCCACAGCCACCGAAAAAGATCCCAACACCGAAAGCACTCTGGAAAGACTTGGTATAGAGCTGGACGACAAGAAAACCGGCAGTAAAAATATGGACTATTTGATATTCGATCTGAGAACGAGAGTCTACGGCGGAGTTGAAACTTATGATCTGTTTTTACTGTCAACTCAGGAATAGAGATCAATGAAGACCTCAAACAAAAGCCCCCAAGTGCCAAAGCACTTGGGGGTCAAGATTGTTGATTATTATGCCAAGCAAAAAATATCCTCTGATTGATTTATCGGTTTGCAACAACCTTTACGTTTTCGATGCCGTAATACAGAAAGGTATTTACGTCATCTTCCTTTATTACTTCGCCCAGAACAAGAAGGGGAACTGCCGGAGGACAGCCTACACACAGATCGGCGAGAATTCTTCCTGCGGCTTCTCTTACGTTCACGCTTTCGCAAGGACTCATTATTACCTCACGGGGAGTCATGGCTTGTACGTGGGGACACATGGAGGGAGCTTTTTCCGTTATTGCTTCTTTTGGATTTACGGAAAGCAGAGCCTTTTCCAAGCGGTCAAGGCCTTCCTTTTTTGTGTCGGGAGTAAACATCATCACCGTGAAATCGGGATCGCTGAATTCGACCTCGATGCCCGAATCTCTCAATAGATCTGCAAGCTCGTCACCTCTGTAGCCGTAGCTTTTGGGGCATACGGTGAGCTTCAGCTCCTCGTCTCCGTAAAGAACGAAGCCTTTATCTCTGAGAACACCTTTGAGCTTTTGAACGTTTTTGCAAAACTCCAAAAGCTCGTCTGCATATCCGTCTGCGAGATAGGAGTTTACTTTGTCAAGGGATTGCAGGATAAGATAAGAGGGACTGGTGGAGGCGAACAGAGCGAGAGCTCTTTTTGCGTTATCCGAAAGTATGGAGGGTGCGTCTTTGCTGATGTGGAGATATGCACCTCCCGTGAGCACACGAAGGGTTTTGTGTGCGGAATCACAGCACATATGAGCACCCAGATCCATGGGATGAGCTGACGGATTTAAAAATTTAAGATATGCACCGTGAGCGTTGTCTGCTAAAAGGAGGGTACTGTGGCGGTCGCACACCTTGCGGAGTGCCGAAACGTCAAGCATGGCACCGAGATAATCGGGAGTCGTGACGTAGAGAGCCGTATATTCACCCTCCGACAGAGCTTTTTCTGCCGTTTCTTCGGTAACGGTACAGGAAAGATAGCTTTCCGACGGAATGTAGGTTACCTCGATATTAAGAAGTGCCGCCGCAGTCAGAAAGGTTTTGTGAACGTTTCTGCTTGCGAGGATCCTCGGAATGTTGCCTTTCTCTGCGGCATAAAGACAAACGAGGTAAAGCATGGCTCTTATGGGGAGAGATGAGCCCTCCGTACTGTAAAAGGTGTTGGCACCGAACAGCATGGAAGCGTGTTTCTCACTTTCCTCAATTATTCCGTTTGCTTCAAACAATGAATCGGCTCCCGCCACCTCCGTGATGTCGGCACAGGTTCCCTCATGCATTCCCTTATGACCGGGCATATGCAGACGAAGGGGATCTTTTTTTATATAACCGTTTACAAAATCACAGATAGGTGTTGAAACAGACTTATTCATCTTCACACTCTTTGGCTACAGCCAGCATAATGGCACATTCCATTCTCTTTTTGAACAGCTCACAGCCGTTTTTGTAAATGCCCGTTACCTTGCCTGTTGCATGGTAGGCATTTGCGGCACAGCCGCCTGAGCAATAAAATCTTGCCCAGCAATCACGGCATTCTTCGTGAGCATAAACGTTACAGGAGGCAAATTCCTTCTGAGCTTCGGTATTTGTAACACCGTTCCATATATCGCCCAGCTTGAATTTTTCATCGCCTACGAACTGATGACAGGGATAAAGGTCTCCGAAAGGAGTTACCGCCATATATTCGGTACCGCTTCCGCAGCCTGAAATTCGCTTATAGATACAGGGACCTCCCTTAATATCGACCATATAATGATAGAACGTAAAGGGTTTATTCTGTTTCTCACGCTCAAGCATTAGCTCTGCAAGCTTTTCGTACTGCTCAAGAACGATCTTTATGTCCTCATCGGTAAGCTCTGAGGGGTCGCCCGCCGCACAAACTACAGGCTCCATGCTGAGTCTGTCAAAACCAAGCTCAAGCATCGTCTTTATGTCCTCTACGAAATCGGGATTGAGATGAGTGAAGGTTCCTCTCATGTAATACTCACCGTCTCCTCTTTCACGGACAAATTTCTGGAACTTGGGAACTATTCTATCCCAGCTTCCGTTGCCTGCAAAATCAACTCTGTATCTGTCGTGAACTTCCTTTCTGCCGTCAAGACTGAGGACAACGTTGCTCATTTCACGGTTTGAAAACTCAATAACGTCGTCATCAATAAGTATTCCGTTTGTTGTGAGAGTAAAGCGGAAGTTCTTCCCTTTTTCCTTTTCAATGCTTCTGGCATAAGCCACAAGATCCTTTACCACCTGAAAATTCATCAAAGGCTCACCGCCGAAAAAATCCACCTCAAGATTATGTCTCGTACCTGAATTTTCGACAAGGAAATCAAGGGCACGCTTACCTGTTTCAAAGTCCATAACGGCACGCTCGCCGTGATATTTGCCCTGGCTTGCAAAGCAGTATTCGCAGTTGAGATTACAGGTGTGAGCAACGTGGAGACACAGTGCCTTCACTTCTCCCGAGGTCTTCTCCTTGAGATGTCCCGCCATGGACTCGAAAATGTCTTCGCTGAAAAGAATACCCTCTGCCTGCAGCCTTTCTATCTGACTGTAGCATTCTTCAAGCTCCTCACGGGTGACTGCTTCCCTGTCCTTTAATTTTTCAAAAACGGCAGAAATACATTCTTCCCTTTCCATTGACTCGAAATTTTCAATAATTTCATATGCGGCATCATCAACCACGTGGATCCCGCCGGAACATACGTCAAGGACAATATTGAAGCCGCCCATTTTATATGTATGTACCATATAATATCACCGTACCTTTTGTAAAATAATCATTTGTTCAAGGTCAGTAAGGCTGACCTTAAAAATTCTTTTCTCAAAAAAGTTGCCGCCAATTCAGGCGGCAGTTTTTTAGGCAAGGGGTCGCTTATCAGCTTATTTGCTTTCCTTTTTTTCGCACTTCTGATTTGCGATACCGCAGCTTGTCTTACAAGCACTCTGACAGGATGTCTGGCATTCGCCGCAACCGCCGTTCTTGGCACTTGCACAGAGATTACGAGTTTTGATAGTTTTGATGTGCTTCATATCATGAGCCTCCATACTTTTTGCATTATAAATCAAATATATTATATCACTATGTCAGAAAAAATCAACCTTTTATTGAAAATTAATATATTTTTATTTGCTGTCCGTTGGTTTTGGCGTAATATTTGCCGTGTTTGGTGTACCGATATAGAGCCGTTTTGGGAGTATTTACGCAATTGCGTCTGCGGGTGCATTTTCGGGAAGCCAGCCGGTAAATCCCAGCTCACTCATTGAAGAAATGAGTGCCATGTCCTCTGCGGAAAGCTCAAAGTCGAAGATCTGCGTGTTTTCGATTATTCTTGAAGGAGTTACGGACTTTGTGAGCACGTTGAGGCCTGATTGCAGAACAAATCTCAGGCAGATCTGTGCTGTGCTCTTGCCGTATTTCTTCGCAATTGAACCGAGAGTCTCGTCTCCGAGGACTGCTCCGCAGCCAAGAGGGCTGAACGCCTGAACCAGCATTCCCTTTTCCTTGGAATAGGAGACCGTTTCGGGCTGTGTGTAGCCGGGGTGGAATTCTATCTGATTTGCCATGGGCTTTACGGAGCACATTTCAGAGAGAGCATCATAGTGCTTTTTCTGAAAGTTGGAAACGCCGATGGCACGTATTTTTCCCGCCTTGTATGCTTCTTCAAAGGCTCTCCAGGTGCTTGCGTTTATTTCCTTCCAATCGGGAGATACCTTTTCCACGCAGGGCCAATGAATAAGATAGAGGTCAAGATAGTCAAGACCTAAATTTTTAAGGGAAATGTCAATGGCTTCGGTTGTTTTTTCGTATCCACGCATGGTGACCCAATGCTTTGTTGTAACAAAAATTTCGTCTCTTTTAATGCCTGAAGCCTTTATGCCTTCACCGACGGCAGTTTCATTCCCGTATGCAAAAGCAGTATCTATATGACGGTATCCCGCTTTTATGGCTTCAATAACGGAGTTTTTTGCGATCTCACCGTTGGGAGTAAGATAAGTGCCGTAGCCGACGCAGGGTACCTTGACACCGTTCTCAAGTACAAATACATCTGTAAGACTTTTCATTTTTGGTTTCTCCTATAAAATATTCTCTTTATCCCAGCTTTTCAAGAATTATTTCCGAAAGGAAGTCTGTCACCTTTTCTGCACCGGTGACGTTGAGATGGTAATAATCCTGAAAATCTGAGGAATAGTCAAAGGTTATTTCTTCTTCCATGTCATAGAAGGGAATGCCGTTGTCGCTGCAATAGCCTTTGAGCCAGTTTACTCTTTTGAGCTCGTTTTCCTTTGCTATATAAGGTGCCCTGTAAAGAATAAGCTGAACATCGTATTCATCGCAAAGTGCAACTATCTTTTCAAGATATTCCGTTATATCGTCCTCATAGGGCAAAACGTCGCTGTCATCGACCACAGGCTGTATTAAGTCATAATCGCTTACGTCATAGATGTTGGTCTTCGCCGAAAAGCCTCTGTTTTCACGGCGGAGCTTCATTTCTTCAGCAAGACTGGGTGAAAGCTCTTCTGTTTCCTCGTATGAAAAATCAAAATCGACTTTTAAAAGAGTTCTTTCTAAAAATCTGTTTTTATATTTGGCGATCGAAAAATTATCTTCAAGGGACTTGAAGGCGGAATATCTTTCGATGACCTCCGCTTTTTCCTCGGAATAAGGTATTCTTTCAAGGTTTACGGGGGAGTAGCTTTCAAATATGGATCTCTCTTCGATGTAGGTCTCATAAGGATTGAGCCCCCATATGTCAAGAAGGGCAACCTTCGGTGTGTCAGTCTTAAAGCGGTCCGTCATTCTGAGATAACTCAGGGGAAGTATTTCGCTGGGATTTGCGAAAACAAAAGAAGAAACACCTGTTTCATCGGTGAATTTCTGAGAATTGAAAGAGGTATAGGCGTGACAGGCACCGTATATCTGCACCTCGTAGCTTTCGTCTGCTTCCTCAATAACCTTTTCCAGATAATAATAACGGTTGTTTTCCTTGCTTACCGCAACGTCGTTCAGCTGAATTATCAAGCCTATGGCGATAACGCAGAACAAAACGCACGCAGTTATTCGTTTAATTGCAGTTATCATCAGAAACCTCCGTACAAGAAGCTTGACGCATCAAAGCCGCTGCCGTATGCACCGAACAACAGTACGTCGAAGATAAGTATAAGGTATATAGCCCAGCGGATAGGAAGATGCCGGTCAAGGATAAGGGAAAGCCCGTGATCCTGGTCCTTAGTGCAGCGTTCAAATGCAAACAGGGCAATAAGGTGCAGGAATATGAGCACGAAGGCATTCTGCGAGACCCCGAAGGAGAAAAGGGTGTTGTCAAAGAGCACCCAGGGGTCAAATTCGGAAAACATTCTTCCGATGTAGGAAAACGCAGTTGTAAGGTCTGCTGCTCTGAATATTATCCAGGCAAACGTCACAAGGTTGAAGGTGACGACTGTCTGATAGATCCTTTCGCTTACAGAGCCCTCCTTTAAGCCGATAAGTGCCTTTGCCTTGCGGCGAAGGGGCATGGCAAGGTCTCCGATTATCTGATAGAGAGCGTGGATAAGTCCCCATATGAAGAAGGTAAAGCCTGCTCCGTGCCAAAGTCCGCTGACAAGAAAGGTAATGATTATGTTGATATAACGTCTGACGGTGCCCTTGCGGTTACCGCCGAGAGAGATGTATACGTAATCCTTGAGCCAGGTGCTGAAGGATACGTGCCACTTGCCCCAGAATTCCTTTATTGAACGGGCAAGATAGGGTCTGTTGAAGTTGTTGATAAGCTCAATGCCGAACAGACGGCTGACACCTCGGCAGATGTCTACACAGCCTGCAAAGTCTGTGAACAGCTGAATGGAATAGCCTACTGCACCGAGGTAAAGTATGATACCTCCCAGCTCCTCATAATTATTGAAACAATGATTTACGAAAATTGCCAGACGGTCTGCGATGACCATCTTTTTCACAAGACCGATAAGTATCAGCAAGAGACCCCGTCTTATTTTTTCAAAATCGAACTTTTCTTTATGGAAAAGCTGAGGTGCAAGCTGACTGTAGCGGGATATGGGTCCCTGTACTATTGCGGGGAACCAGGACAGGAAAAGAAGATATTTGAAGAAATTCTTTTCGGGTGCCGTTTTTTCTCTTGAAACGTCTATCATATAGCCTATCGCCTGTACGGTGAAGTATGAGATACCGACGGGCACAAGCAGAGAAAGAGTCGGTGCAGTTGCCTCAGAGCCTTGCTTTTCCAATATGTCAGATGCCACCTCGAATACCCAGGGAAGCTCCTTTACGGCAAACCACAAGGCTGCGTTGATACCGACACAGCCGCCTATGATAAGAGGATCTTTATTATGCTTCTTCAAGCGGGGCAAAAGCAGAGCCGTAGCGTAGGTCGTAGCCGCTGTAATAAGTAAAAATATAAAATATCTGAGGTCAAAGAAGCCGTAGAAAACCAGGCTTCCCGCCAGAAGAACTGTACCTCGCAGTTTTTTGGGCAGTATATAGTATAACAGAAAAACCACCGCTGTAAAAACAGCAAAGGGCAGGGAATTATAACTCATGAAATCGGTTCCTTACAAAAAAATTCATTTTCTTATAGCATAACATATTAAATATAACATAAAATGAGGACATATTCAAGTCGGGAAAAATAAAAATTTGCGGCAATTTGTTGAAAAACAAATAAAATCTGACAATGGATTTTCATAAAGCATTTTGATATAAATATAATAAACAGTTGAATTTTAAAGTGTTGTGTGTTAGAATACAAATAGTGTATCCTAAGATAAATATGCTTTTTCGGAGGTGTAAGCCGTGAATACAGCTGTAATACTTGCCGGCGGAGTCGGCGAAAGAGTCGGTGCGGGTATTCCCAAGCAGTTTATTAAGGTTCTCGGAAAGCCCATTATGATATACACGATGGAGGCTTTTGAAAAATGTGAGCTTATAGACCGCATAATTTTGGTTTGCGTTGCTTCACACATGGACCTGGCAAAACAGTACTGTCATGAGTTCGGGATAACGAAGGCGGTCTCCTTCGTCGAAGGCGGTGCGGACTTTCTTCATTCCTGCATAAACGGAATGAACAGTCTCAGAGGGGTTTGCTCCGATGAGGATAACGTGGTCATCACCTCCGCTGACAGACCCTTTATAAGCGAAGAAGAAATTGAAGACGCCCTGAGAGTCTGCGATGAAAAGGGATCGGGGATCGCGGCAAGACCCTGCTCACTTTGTATGTTCAGAGTCGGCGAGGACAGAAGCTGTTCCGATGAATATCTTCGTGAGGAGCTTGTGCAGACCGCAACACCGTGGGCGTTCCGCTTCGGCGGGCTTGCGGCGGCACTTGATGCTTATGAAAGCGGTCTTCTTCCGAAATGCGAGAGCTATCCTATTGCAATTTATGCGGCGGCGTGCGGTAAGGTGCATTTTTCAAAGGCAAATGCCCGTAATATTAAGATAACAGAGCAGACAGACGTGGCTCTGATGGAACAAATGCTGACTGATAAAAGGAAATAAGAATGAACAGAGAGCTTTTTGAAAAACTGAAAAGTGAATATACAAACACGAAGAAAGCCCCCGCAGAGCTTTCGCACTATAAAGTGGAAAGTGCCGTCATTCTTGCGGCGGGAGTAAACCGTGAGACGATGTATGCTCCTCCCAAGGGTCTGCTTAAAGTGGCGGGCATTCCCATAATCGAGCGTCAGATAACTCAGCTGAAGGAAGCGGGTATTGACGAGATATACGTGGTGGTCGGATATAAAAAAGAAATGTATTTCTATCTTGAGGATAAATACGGTGTAAAGCTCATCGGAAATCCGAGGCTTGACAAAAACAACATTTATTCTCTTTATCTTGCAAGAAACGTTCTGGGAAACACCTACGTGTGCTCCTGCGATTACTATTATCACGAAAATCCCTTTTCTCTTTATGAATTTTCTGCTTATCACACGACGGCATATATGGAAAATGCGTCTGATAAGTTTTCCGTAAAAACAAATTCAAAAAGCAGAATAACAGGTATTGAAGCGGGACTTCCGAGCGGTGAGTGCATCCATGGCTTTGCCTACTTCGACAGGGAGTTTTCCAAAACCGCGGCAGCTCTTATGGAAGCGGAAATAAATAAATACAGAGTGGACTCTCTTTTCTGGCAGGAGTTTGTGGCACGTCATCTTGACGAGCTTGATATATACGCAAGACATCTTTCGGGTGAAAAGGTCAGCGAATTTGACGACCTCAGCTCCCTTAAAACACTTAACGTTCTGTTTGTAAACAGCGTCAGCACCCATATAGTTGAAAACATCTGCAAACAGCTCGGCTGTGAAAAGAGCGATATAACGGAAGTTGACATTTTAGAGGCGGGTCATTCCAACATAACCTTTAAGGTGACCGTCAAGGACAAGGCATACGTATACAGATACCCCGGAGTCAGCGGAAAGAATATAGTCAGCAGAACGAGGGAAAGCTATTCCAACAGACTTGCGAAGGAGCTTGGAATAGACAAGACCCTTCTTTACATCGACGAAATGGGTCATAAAATGTCGGTCTTCGTCGATAACGCACACCCCTTGAACAAAGAGAACAAGAGTGAGCTTCGTGCCCTTGCCGAAAGGGTGAAAATACTTCACGATGCGAAAATCCCCGAAGATATAAAGGAAAAATATGAATTTGACCCCGTAAAAGAGGCGGACAGGCTTCTGAACCTCGCCTGTGCAAACAAGGACAATCTCTTTGAGGTGTTCGGGGATATGAGAAATTCAGTTCATCATATAAGCTCCGTTCTTGAAAAGGACAATTTCAAAAAAGCCATATGCCATTGTAACCTCAATTCCAACAACTGTCTCATTACCGAAGACGGCTTTGAGCTTATCGACTGGGAATTTTCGGGATACTGCGATATTGCCTACGACTTTCCTTTTCTGGGCAATTATGAGTTCAAAACAGAAGACGTGCTTTCCTATATTGAGTATTACTACGGCAGACGTCCCACCGAAGAAGAAAAACGCCATTGGATATGCTACAGAGCTGTTCACTATTGGTACTACACCTGTTGGGCGATATACAAGGAAAGCGTAAACGAGGACTGCGGCAATCTGCTCCTTGTTTTCTACGAGGACTGCAAAAAGGCAATAAAAACAGCCATGGAGCTGCTTTAAAAAATGAGAGGTGAAAAAATGAAGCTTTATATTTTAAATACAGGTTATCTTGAAACTGATAAAAACAACGTTGTGGGATGCAGCGTTATCGGTACTTACAGTAACCCCCACGTACAGAACGAATGGATAAAGCTGCCCGTTATGGCTTTCCTTATTGAAACAGACGACGGTTATATCCTTTACGACACAGGCAGTCACCCCGACGCTATGAAGGGTTATTGGCCCAAAAACCTTCAGGAAATATATCCTCTTTATCAGAAAGAGGAAGAACGTCTTGAAAATCAGCTTGCTCTCTGCGGTGTAAAGCCCGAAGACATTAAAACGGTAGTTATTTCTCACATGCACCTTGACCATGCAGGCGGCCTTCACCTTTTCCCCCATGCCGATATTTACGTTCCGGGCGAAGACTACCGTCACGCTCAGGTTTCGGTTCATAAGTCACCCGATCCTGCATCTCACGGCGGCTACGTAAAGGCTGACTGCGAGGCTTCTGCCAATTATATCCTTGTTGACAGCGATATTGAAATTGCAAAGGGAGTAAAGCTCATCTGTCTTCCCGGTCACACACCGAATCTTCTCGGTATGATAGTTGAGCTTGAGGGCGGCACCTACATTCTTCCTCAGGACTGTGTTTACACCGAAGAAATTTACGGCCCTCCCGCAAAGGCATCGGGTCTTCTCTATGACAGCCTTTCCTTCTTCAAGTCCATTGAAAAGGTACGCTCTCTCCAAAAGGAATACGATGCAAAAATTATTTTTGCTCATGACTATGAGTTCTTCAAAACTCTTAAAACAGCACCCGAATTTTATGAGTAAGTGGGAGAATTTGGGGGAACTTTGAAAAGTTCCCCCAAACCCCCTCAAACTTTTGAGCGGGTTCAGGTTTTTTCAAATAGTGATAAAAAACAGCATAACGGCGGTATTAAGATTTGCAAATAATCGCAAATGTCATACCGCCGTTAATATTTATAATATCTTTTTAAGTTGACCCTTTAACCCGTTCAGAAGTTCTGAAGGGGGGTTAAGGGGGAAACTCTTTCAAGAGTTTCCCCCTTAATTATCACCTCAATCAACAGGAACGGGACCTACGTAGATCCAGCTTTCAGCAAGACGGCTGTCGCCTTCGATGATATACTTATGAGGTGTATAGACTTCATCCTCATAGGAATAGTCACGGATGCTGTAGTAGAATTCTCTTGTGATCTCCTCGTCTTCTCCGATCTCCGTGATGGTTCTGCCTGCACCGATGTCGGAGTATTCTCCGCCGAGCTCAGCAATAACTGTGGGGAAAAGGTTTTTAAGACTTATGGGAGCTTCTGAGATATTGAACGCTTCGTCTTCGCCAACACCTGCGGGCTTATAGAACATGATGGGGTTAACGTTGGGCTTTGTATGGCTTTCAAGGTCGGGAACAAGAATGGTTTCGCCGTGGTCTGCAAAAATGAAGATAACCGTATCTTCGTATTTGCCAACCTTTTTAAGCTCTTCGAGATATTCGTAAGCAATTGTAAGTGAGCCCTTGCTTGCGGTGATACGGTCAGTCTCTTCTGCACTGTATTCACCGTTTTCCGTGATGTTGTAGGGGAAGTGAGCACCCTGGAAGTGAATGAGCTTATATGATGAATTTATGCTTTCATCAATTGTAATTCCCTGTTCTTCAAGACCTTCCTTGAAAAAGACGTCGTATTTGTGGTCTTCACAATGATAGATCTCAGCACCTTCCTCTGTATACGTTGCACCGTTGAGGTCAGCGGAGGTGTACATGAAGCGGGACTTGAGGAAAAGGGGTGCAACTCTGTAAAGGCTCATTTTGACAAGGGGCTTGAATGCCGTTTTGATGTCGAGCATGGGCTGAGCCGCCGTAACATTTTCGCCGATCTCGTCGATGTTTTCGGCACTTACTTCAAAATATTTGCTTTCAGTATAGATGGTCATGCTGTCTGTAAGCTCATTTATTCTGTTCAGATAAACGCTTGTCTCATTATTGTATTTCTTTTCCTCGGCAGAAATATAAAGGTCGGGATTTTCAACGCCTGAAATAAGATAGGGCAGAGAGTTCTGTGTATAAACGTATGCACCAACCATGTTGGGATAATAGGTGAAGCCTTTGAATTTGTCAAGATATGTGGGATCTTCTTCGAGAATTGCGTCGATATTTTCGGTATCGAAACGGTCGAGCACCAGAAGAACCACGTTCTTGCCGTCGGCAAGGTCATATATCTTGTCATAGGTGGGCATTTTTTCAAGCTCATTGGGAGTGTAGGTGGGAATAAGCGAAACGAGACCCACTATCTGCATTACCGCAATAGCGAGAGAAACAAACTTGTTTACGTTAAGCGAGATCTTTTTCCATGCAAAAGCAATAATGACGGGGATGAGGAAAATTATGCCCCAGATGGCAAGGTTTATAAGCTTCTGCTTTGACGTATACGTATCAGCCGCACCGTCAAGGCTCTTCATCATACCGTTGAGGAACATACCCTGTGCATAGCAGGCGAGAGTGATGCCGGCTACCCCGGAAACAATAAGACGGTATAAAAATCCGTTGAACAGTATTTCAACAAGGGTAAGAACTGCAAAAAGCGGTATTGCTATAAAAAGAAGCGATGTCGTAAGAGAGGAAAAGGTGAAGACAAACTCGGAGGTGTTACCGAGATAGGTCTCCATGGGTATAAATACGAAAACAGAAAAGACAAGACCGAAGTTTACTGCAAGGCTTGTGAGAATTCTGTTTTTAAAAGAAATCTTTTTTCCGGAAAAGATTTTGCCGAGCAAATTCTTTTTAGATGCCATAATTTTTCTCCATATTTAAAAAATTTCAACATATTATAGCATTATTTTTTGAAAAATGCAATGTAATATGTAAATATTTGCAGTAGACAAACTAAAAAAAATATGATAAAATATTATGGTTTAAAAAAATAATAAAGGAAGTTGAGAAAGATATGGATACTTTGACAAGTATTATCGCATACCCCCTTGGCTTTGTTATGGAGCTGTGTCACAGATTTATAAGTGACTACGGTCTTGCGATAATCGTTTTCACCCTTATTACAAAAATCATAATACTCCCTCTTTCCGTATGGGTTCAGAAGAATTCCATCAAAATGGTTCAGATGCAGCCTGAGCTCAACAGAATAAAGGCAAAATTTTTCGGTGATGCCGATTCTGCAGCTGATGAAGAATCAAAGCTTTACAAAAAGTATAAGTACAATCCTCTTGCAAGTCTCATTCCCCTTGTTGTTCAGATAGTTCTGCTCATGGGCGTTGTGGGTGTTATCTATAATCCCTTTGATTATTTATTCCACCTTTCACCTGAGGTTATTGCAAGTATTAATTCCCTTGCTTCCGAAATTACGGGAATGGCACTTGACAATTCCGCAATTCAGCTCACGGCCATCGAATGCATCAAAAATCCCGAATATTTCTCACAGTTTGCAGCCCTCTCCTCAGGTGCCGAATATATGGAAGCACTTGAGACCATCAAGAACTTTGACCTTATGTTCTGCGGCGTAAACCTTTCACATACACCCAGCATCGTTTGGGGCATTTCCGTTTTCGTTCCCATCGTTGCCGGTGCATCCTCTTATCTTCTTTGCGTAGCCCAGAATACTTCAAACGTTCTCCAGGCTGAACAGAGTAAGGTCAGCCAGTGGGGTATGCTCGCACTTTCCGTAGGACTTTCCCTTTACCTCGGCTTCTTCGTTCCTGCAGGTATCGCTCTCTACTGGGTTGCAAGTAACTTGTTTGCAATAGTTCAGCTTTACGCTCTCAATGCAGTAATCCCCCCCAAGAAGTACGTTGACTATGAGGCTCTTGAGGAAAGCCGTAAGGAGCTTGCGGCACTCAACGCTCTCGGCGGCAAAAAGAAGCTTTTTGAAAAGGATCCCAATGCCAAGAGAGAAAAGGAAGATTACAAGAGATTTTTCAGCATCAGAAACAAGCACGTTGTTTTCTATTCAGAAAGAAGCGGCTTCTACAAGTATTACGCTGAAATTATCGAATATCTTCTCAAAAAGACAAACGTTTCCATCCACTATATAACAAATGACCCAAATGACGTTATCTTTGAAAAGGCAAAAGAACAGCCCAAGTTGAAGCCTTATTATATCGGCGTCAAGAAGATGATAAGTCTTATGATGAAGATAGAAGCAAAAATGGTCATCATGACGACTCCCGACCTTGATAACTACTACATCAAGCGTTCTCTCATGCAGAAGGATATAGAATATATCTTCGTTCCCCATGACCCTTCAAGTATCCACATGGGCTTCCGTGAACATTCTCTCGACAACTTCGACACAGTCTTCTGTGTAGGTCCTCACGTTGATGCGGAAGTAAGAGCAAGTGAAAAGCTCTACGGAACAAAGGAAAAGACCCTCGTTAAGTTCGGCTATCCCCTTATCGAACAGCTTATAAGCTCATGCGAAGCTCTTGAGCCCTCTGACAGCAAACGCAAGCAGGTGCTCATCGCTCCCTCCTGGCAGGAGGACAACCTTCTTGACAGCTGTGTAGAGGATCTTATCGACAGCCTTTACTCCGATGAATACAAGATAATCGTTCGTCCTCACCCCGAATACATCAAGAGATACAGTCCCAAGATGGATATGCTCGTTGAAAAGTATAAGGACAAGATCGGCGAAGGCCTTCAGTTTGAGCTTGACTTCAGCTCCAACAAATCCGTATACGCTTCCGACCTTCTCGTAACAGACTGGTCAGGTATCGGCACAGAGTTCGGCTTTGCAACTCTCAAGCCTGTTGTATACATCAACACGAAGATCAAGATGGAAAACCCCAACTATGAAAACATCGGCATCGTACCTCAGGAAATTCAGCTGAGAAACATTCTCGGCGTTGCTCTTGAAAAGAATGAGATAAAGGACAAGTTTGCAGATACTGTCAAGGGACTTATCGGAAACGAGCAGTTCAAGGCAACAGTCAAGGCTAAACGTGAGTCCTACTTCTACAGTCTCGGAACACAGGGTACTGTAGGCGGCAAATACATCGTTGACCGTCTTGTAAATAAAAACAAATAAGCTTTGCCGAAAGGCAATTAAACCAAAATATAAAACATAAAAAAGGAGATTTACCATGTTTACATTTAACGCTCTTTACGTTGATCCTTCCGTTATGACATACGCTATTCAGGCTATCGCAGGTGTTGTTATCGCTGTGGGTGCAGTTGTAGCTCTCGCTTGGAGAAAGGCAAAGAAGAAGGTTTCCGAAAAGCTCAACATCGAAGAACGCTCCGTTAAGGAAACAGAAGAAGAAGTAGCTATCATCGACGAAGAAGAATAAGCTAAACTTACCAAAAATAATCAGACGGCTTCGCCGGTGTCCGTATGACACTTGCAGAAGCCGTCTTTTTTACGTCATATTTATGTGTCAAATTTGCCGCTTTTTTGCAGAATTTGCCGCTTCGCATTAACTCAGATGTCAAATTTGCCGCTTTTTGCAAAATTTGCCACGCCGATGTGTTAAGCTCCAAATTTTAAGGACTGCACAAAACCCCCGGGTGCCGAAACACCCGGGGGCTTATTGCAGAAAAGCCGTTATTTTTTATTTATTACCTGAGAAGCGATCTCAACGTGCTTTATTTCCCACTTTTTATACTTTATGGGTACAAAGAGAGCGAAAATTCCAATGGTGATTATGCTGAGGAAGGTCCAGAGAATATGCTTTCCGAAGATCTGAATACCTTTTCCGTTGAATTTAAGTCTGTTGCCGCCAACGACCGTATGCTTATAGAACCATCTGAGACGGAAGCAATAAAGTGCAGGCCATGCAAATCCCAAAGAAAGAATGGACAAAAGTCCCGTAAGAAGATTTACACCGATAAGTCCCCACGTACTGCCGTCGAAGAAGGAGTTCTTCGGGTCTGTTGCCATCATACCGGGAGCATTGGGCACAGGTACAGGCACAGGAACAGGTGCTCCTTTAGGTGCGGGTGCAGCCTTGGGTGCAGGGGGCGGCGTAGGTGCCGCTTTGGGTTCGGGTGCTGCCTTGGGTGCAGGAGGCGGCGTAGGTGCCGTTTTGGGTGCGGGTGCAGCCTTGGGTGCAGGAGGCGGCGTAGGTGCCGCTTTGGGTTCGGGTGCAGCCTTGGGTGCAGGAGGCGGCGTAGGTGCCGCTTTGGGTTCGGGTGCT
>JAZSLF010000017.1:0-13196 GCA_045535205.1 Eubacteriales bacterium | reverse complement strand
TTCATTATTTTCTTTGCTGCAGCATCTGCTTCCTCGTCGGTCATTGTTCTGTCTGCGGCGCGGAGCATTACGGAGAAAGCTACACTCTTCTTGTTTTCGCCGATCTGATGACCTCTGTAGATATCAAAGAGGCGGACACTTTCAACGGCCTTTCCTCCGGCTTTCTTCATAACGGAAGCTATCTTTCCTGTCTCAAGCTCTTCATCGCAAACAAAAGCAAAGTCTCTTTCCAAAGCAGGATACTTAGGAAGGGGAACAAACTGCTTTTCAACACTTCTCATAGCGGTCATAACGTCAAAGTTAAGGTCAGCCACGTATACGGGGAATGAGAAGCCGTAGGTTTCGCATACCGCAGGGTGAATTTCACCGAACACACCGAGAACTTCTCCGTTCTTTACCACCTTTGCACATCTGCCGGGGTGATAAGTAACGTCTTCGGAATATGCTTCGTATTCAACGCCGGAAATGCCCGAAAGGCTCATGAGAGCTTCAACATAGCCCTTGAGCTTATAGAAGCACTTGCCGCCCTTGAAATCATCGTCGTACATACCGATTGTAAGTCTCTTAGGCTCGTAAGGAAGCTCGCCTTCTCCCTGAGGCAGATATACAGTTGCCATTTCGTAAAGGCGAACATTCTTGTTCTTAACGCTGTTGTTATAGGAAAGGACCTCAAGCATTGAAGGAACAGCAGTTGTTCTCATTACAGATGTATCTTCACCGAGGGGGTTGGAGATAACTATACTGCGGCGCATGGGATGATCCTCTGCCCAACCGATCTTATCGTAGAACTTGGGACTGATGAAGGAAAAGGTTTCGATCTCAAACATTCCCATTCCGCAAAGAGCATATTTCATATCAAGCTCATACTGCTGGTGGGGCTTTCTGCCGCCCTGATCAGCCGCAGCCTTGAATGCTGTTGAAGGAATCTTATTATAACCGTATATACGGACAACTTCTTCCGCTATATCGGCCATTTCCATTACATCCGCTCTGTAAGAAGGAACGGAAATTTCATCACCGTCGAGCTTAAAATCAAGCTTTGTAAGTGTATCAACCATGAATTCACGGGAAAGCTCAACTCCGAGGAATGCATTAATTCTTTCGACCTCAAGAGGTATCTTCGTTACATCCTTTTTGCCGGGATACTCGTCGATAATACCGTCAATGACGTCACCTGCACCGAGCATCTGTACGAGCTCACAGGCACGAAGCACCGCACCGTATGTGTTTTCAGCATCGAGACCCTTTTCAAAGCGGCCTGAGCTTTCAGTTCTCATGCCAAGCTTCTTAGCGGAGATACGAACGTTTGAGCCCTTGAAGTTTGCACTTTCAAATACTACTGTTTTTGTTGTATCTTCTATTTCGCTGTTGGCTCCTCCCATTACACCTGCAAGAGCTACAGCCTTCTTTTCGTCGGCAATAACGAGCATTGTGGAATCAAGAGTATGATCCTTATCGTCAAGGCTCTTGAAAATTTCGCCGTCTGCCGCATTTCTTACGATGATGTGACTTCCGTCGAGACACGAATAGTCGAAAGCATGCATGGGCTGACCGTATTCAAGCATTACGTAGTTGGTAATGTCAACAATATTGTTGATGGGTCTGACCCCTGCTGCACGAAGTCTCATTCTGAGCCAAAGAGGAGAGGGTTCGATCTTCACGTTCTTAACTACCTTGGCTGTATATCTGGGACAAAGCTCAGCATTTTCAATATCAACTTTAAGATAATTTGAAATATCATCACCGTCATTTGCAGCTTTTACATCGGGAGCAGGAATATTGAGTGCTCTGTCAAATGATACCGCACTTTCTCTTGCAAGACCGATAACGGAAAGACAGTCGGGACGGTTGGGAGTGATCTCAAACTCAACAACAGTATCTCTCATATCGAGAACGTCTTTAATATCTGCACCCAGCGTTGCATCTTCAATTCCGCAGTGCTGAAGAATAAGAATACCGTCTTCAACTGCACCGGGCATATCGTGGGTCGTGAGCTGAAGCTCTTCAATGGAGCAAAACATACCCTCGGAGACCACGCCTCTGAGCTTACCCTTTTTTATCTTCGTTCCGTCGGGGAGAATTGCACCGTCGGTACAAACGGGAACATAGGCGCCCTCAAAAACGTTGGTTGCGGCAGTTACTACCTGGAGGGGTGTCTCTGCACCTGTATCAACGCTGCAAACAACAAGGCGGTCAGCCTCAGGATGCTTTTCGATCTTGAGGATCTTACCGCAGATAATTCCGCTGAATGCCTCAGCCATTACCTCAAAGCCCTCAACCTTGGAGCCTGTATCTGTCATTCTGTCACAATAGTCTTTTACGTTTACGTCGCTGACGTCTGTAAAATCAGCCAGCCATTTCATTGAAAGATTCATATACTAAATTCCTCCCTTCTCAAAACTGCTTGAGAAAACGAACGTCGTTTTCATAGAGAAGTCGCATATCGGTTATATTGTATTTTGCCATTACGATACGTTCTATACCCATACCGAAAGCAAAGCCGGAATAAACTGTGGGATCTATTCCGCAGTTACGGAGCACATTGGGATGAACCATACCTGCACCGAGAATTTCTATCCAGCCCTCGCCTTTACAAACACGACAGCCCTCGCCGCCGCATACGAAGCAGGAAATATCTACCTCTGCAGAGGGTTCGGTGAAGGGGAAATGGTGAGGACGGAAGCGGAGTCTCGTCTTTGAACCGAACATCTGCTTTGCAAATGCTTCAAGTGTTCCCTTGAGGTCGCCCATTGTAATTCCCTTATCAACTACGATACCTTCGCACTGGTGGAACAGAGGTGAGTGAGTAGCATCAACCTCGTCTGCACGGTAAACTCTGCCGGGAGAGATAACACGGATGGGAGGCTTCTTTTCTTCCATTACGTGAATCTGAACGGGAGAGGTCTGGGAACGGAGAAGAATATCTTCTGTAATATAGAAGGTATCCTGAATGTCACGTGCGGGATGATCTGCGGGCGTATTGAGTGCTTCAAAGTTATAGTAGCTCTTTTCAACCTCGGGGCCTTCAGCAATTTCAAATCCCATGCCGATAAAGATTTCTTCCATTTCCTTCTGAACGGAATCAAGAGGATGGAAATGACCTACGGGGAATTCTTCGCCGGGTACTGTTACGTCAAGCTTTTCAGCTTTCAGGGCAGCTTCTCTTGATGCCGCCTTTACCTGTGCCTGTCTTTCTTCGATGGCACTTTCAATTTCTGCTCTTACTGTGTTGGCAAGAGCACCCACTACGGGTCTTTCCTCGGGAGTCAGCTTGCCCATTCCTCTGAGGACCTGTGTAAGCTCACCTTTTTTGCCCAAATACTTAATTCTGATCTCTTCAAGGTCGGCTGTAGGTGAAGCGATCGCTTCAAGAGCCGCAGCCTTAATGTTCTGCAAGAGTTCTTTCATTTTGTTCTCCTTTGTTTTTTGAGATATTTATGTGAATGTGTTTCAGACGGAATAAAGTAAAAAAGCCTCCGTCCGCATATACGGGACGAGGCATAGCTCCGTGGTACCACCCGAATTCCGACACCTCTGCTCACAAAAGAGACGTCGGCACTCATTTCGGAAAATAACGGTTCCGTACCGGATCGGACTACATTGTCACCCGATCAGCTCCGAAGTGAAATAACCTTTGACGTATGCAACCGCCTCTCAGCTTACGGCGGCCTCTCTGTATCACACTTTTTCAAGGGTCTGTCTTCATCACAGCCTTATAATGTAATATATTATCATATAATATCTAAAAACGCAACACCGTTTTTACAAAAAAATGCACAAATCTGAGACCGTAAATATAGTGATTTTGACTATGTACATATTTTTTTCAAAAACGGGGTAAAATAACCTCACCGACTACCCCTTTGAAGAAAATGGAGGAATACATGGAAAAATTCACATATTCCGTAAAGGATACAAACGGCATTCACGCAAGACCTGCGGGACTTATCGTAAATGAAGCTAAAAAATATATATCTTCAATAACAATGGAATGCAACGGCAAGAATGCAGACTGCAAAAGGCTTTTTGCCGTGATGAGCTTAGGAGCATCCTGCGGAGATACTCTTACAGTTACCGCCGTGGGAAGTGATGAAAAAGCGGCTTGCAAGGGTATTTCGGAAGTGATGTCGAAGGCAGGTTTGTAAGCATGAAGATTTTTTCCGGCAAAAAAGCAAGCGGCGGTATTGCAAAAGGAACTCTTTTTATTGCTCACAGAGAGACGGGAAAAGTAACGAGAACGACCGTTGAAGACCCCGTCAAAGAGACCGAACGCTACAAGAATGCCCGCATCAGAGTCTCTGATGAGCTGACCGCTTTAAAAAGCCGTACCGAAAGTGAGCTGGGCGAAGAAGAAGCCATGATCTTCGAGATACACAAAATGATGCTCTGGGATGAGGATTTTGACCAATCTGTAGTCTCGATGATAAAGTGGCAATCTGTCAACGCAGAATACGCTGTTTCTGCCACCGCAGACAATCTTGCGAGAATATTTACGGAGATGCCCGGTGATTACATGAGAGCGAGAGCCCTTGATATTCACGACGTGGCAAAGAGGCTGACCGATGCTCTCGAAGGACGAAAAAACGAATTCAGCTTCACCTCACCCGTCATTATTGCCTCCGACGATCTTACGCCGGGAGAAACGGTAAACCTTGACAGAGAGCTTACACTCGGCTTCGTCACAGAGGTGGGAAGCGACAACTCTCACAGCGCCATTCTCGCAAGGACCATGGGTATTCCCGCCGTTGTTGCTGTGGGAAAGATCGACGGTTCATTAAACGGGAAGATGTGCATTTTGGACGGAAGCGAAGGAAAGCTTTACGTTGAACCCGACGCTGACACGGAAAGCTTTCTTATGAATAAAAAGAGCTGCGAGGAAAAGAAAAAGGAAGAGCTTGAAGGGCTCAGAAACAGACTCACCGTCACCAAAGACGGAAAACGCATCAAGGTTTATGCCAACATCGGAGACGTTTCAGATGCAGGATATGCCGTCAAAGGAGACGCAGAGGGCATCGGTCTTTTCAGAAGTGAATTTCTTTATATGAAAAACGGTGCTCTGCCCGGAGAGGAGGAGCAGTTCGGAGCTTACAAGACAGTCGGTGAAAAAATGGGCGGGAAGGAGATAATCGTTCGCACGCTCGATGCGGGAGCAGACAAGCAGATCGCTTATCTGAACATGAATAAAGAAACCAATCCCGCACTCGGCCTTCGTGCAATACGGCTTTGTCTTTCAAAAAAAGAGCTTTTTCTGACTCAGCTTCGTGCATTATACAGAGCCTCAGCTTACGTGAAGATCGCAATAATGTTTCCGATGATAGTGAACGAAAAGGAAATAATCGAAGCCAAAAAGCTTTGCCGTCTTGCGATGGAGCAGCTGAGAGCAGAGGGTGTCCCGTTTTCTGAGCACACACGCATCGGCATCATGATAGAAACGCCTGCCGCCGCAATTTGTGCCGACGTTCTTGCTCCTCACGTCGATTTTTTCAGCATCGGCACCAATGATCTTATTCAGTACACCGTTGCCGCAGACCGAGAAAACCCCGATGTCGCTTACCTCACGGAAGGTCGTATCGAAGCCGTTATGCGTCTTATCGCACACGTGGGAAAAGCGGCTAAAAAAGAGGGGATAAGGGCAGGAGTCTGCGGAGAGCTTGCCGCTGACACCTCCCTTGCAGAATACTTCATTTCAAACGGAATAACCGAGCTTTCCGTTCCGCCTTCAAAGGTCCTCGAAGTAAGAAGTGCCATCATGAATATCGACAGCAGAAAGATGTCAAAAAGCAATTCAAACACCGAAGCAGAGTGATTATTTACATTTGCATAAAATACCGCTGTTCTTTATGGCTTCAGTACTATTTTCTGCATTTGCATAACAAAAAAACAAAGAATATGAGTTTTAAGGAGAAACTATGCTCAGAGAAAAGAAAAAACCAGCGTTCCTTTCAAGCCCCGTGGGAGGCGAGACCGTTTTACTTGAGAACACGGGAGACGAGGTGTTCGCAGGCAAAATGCTTGGGGACGGAATAGCCGTCGAACCATTTGAAAGCATCTTCGCATCCCCCTGTGACGGTACTGTTGAAAGCGTTTCAAAAACGGCACACGCCTATAATATCAGATCAAAGGACGGACTTGACGTTCTTGTACACATCGGCATTGATACGGTAGAGCTGAAGGGTGAAGGCTTCACCCCCAAGGTTCAGTCGGGAGACAGCGTAAAACGTGGGCAGACCCTTTGCGTAGCGGATGTCGAGCTTATAAGAAGCAAGGGCTACAGCGCTGTCACCCCCGTCATCATTTCAAATATTTCCGAGGTATCTTTTTTTGACAGACACCAAGGTCCCGTCAAAAACGGAGAGCCGCTTATAAACTACATTATCTAAGCGAAATGCAAGGAGTAAACCAATGGAAAAAACGTTAAAGCAAAAAAGAAGCGGAGCTCTTTTCGGAGTTCTGCAAAGAGTCGGCAGATCCTTTATGCTTCCCATAGCCTTACTGCCAATAGCGGGGCTGCTTTTGGGAGTCGGCGCCTCCTTCACAAATCCGACGACCATTTCGGCATTCAATCTTGAAAAACTTTTGGGCGAAGGAACTACCCTGAATTTTATTTTGACCGTTATGAGCGAAACGGGCAACATCATTTTCGCCAATCTTCCTCTTATTTTTGCCATGGGTGTTGCTCTCGGCATGGCTGAAAATGAGAAAGCAACAGCCTGTCTTTCCGCTGCCATCGCCTTTTTCGTAATGCATCAGACTATTTCAACACTTTTGAGACTCACTCATAAACTCGAAGGCGAGCTTCATGAGGGAACCATCGCAAACGTGGTGGGAATAACCTCACTTGAGATGGGTGTTTTCGGCGGTATCATAACGGGCATCGGCGTCGCATGGCTTCACAACCGTTTTTACAAAATACAGCTTCCCGCAGTCCTTTCCTTCTTCGGCGGTGTCCGTTTTGTACCTATAATCTCAACACTCGCCTACATTCTTGTGGGTGCAATCATGTTCTTTGTATGGCCTCTTATACAAAACGGAATTTTCTCACTCGGAGAATTTGTACTGAAAAGCGGATATTTCGGCACGTTCATTTACGGTGTTATCGAAAGAGCACTCATTCCCTTCGGTCTTCACCACGTTTTCTATCTGCCCTTCTGGCAGACAGGTCTCGGCGGCTCTCTGATGATAGACGGAAGACTTGTTTCGGGTGCACAGAATATTTTCTTCGCAGAGCTTGCATCCTCCGCAACACAGGTATTCAGCGTTTCGGCAACAAGATTTATGAGCGGCAAGTTCCCTCTTATGATATTCGGTCTTCCCGGTGCGGCTCTTGCCATGTACACCTGTGCAAAGCCTGAAAAAAAGAAGGTTGCAGGCGGTCTTCTGCTCTCAGCCGCACTTACCGCCATGCTTACGGGTATCACCGAGCCCATTGAATTTACGTTCCTTTTTGTAGCTCCCCTCCTTTATATCATTCATTGTGTTTTTGCGGGCCTTGCCTATATGCTCATGCATATACTGAACGTAGGTGTGGGAATGACCTTTTCGGGAGGTATCATCGACCTTACCCTTTTCGGTATACTTCAGGGAAATGCCAAGACCAATTGGCTGAACGTGATCTGGGTCGGCATCGCATACTTCTTTATTTATTTCTTTTTGTTCCGTTTCCTTATCAGAAAATTCAACTTCATGACCCCCGGCCGTGAAGAAGACAGCGAAACAAAGCTTTATACAAGAGCAGATTATAACAAAAAGAAAGAACAGAAAGAAAGCATCAGCGAAGCGGTGGTCACGGCGCTGGGCGGCAAAGAAAATATTAAAAACGTCGACTCATGTGCAACGAGACTGAGAGTTACCGTTGTAAATCCTGAGCTTGTAAACACGGGTGCTCTGAAAGAAACAGGGGCATCGGGTGTTATTGCAAAGGGTGTGGGAATACAGGTGGTCTACGGGCCGAAAGTAACTGTAATAAAAAGCGAAATAGACGAATATCTGAAGGAAAAAGAAGACGAATAAAAAGCTCTCGCTTTTGCGGGAGCTACATAAAATGATTTATACAGACGGCAATTTCAATTTATTTTATACAAAATCACAAATATACCTCTCAAAAGTTCCTTCTTTTGATTGAATATATAATAAAAAAAACGCTTGACATTGTTATATATATATGTTATAATGAATGCACCTCGTTTGGAGGGCTCTTTTTTTGTGCTTATTTTTATAATGTACAAAAAAGTCCTTCTTGAGGGAGGTACAGACGCAGTAAGCGTCAATTTCACAGAGCAAAGCTCTGAATTTATCAGGAGGTGCCGATATGAGAGTAAAGATCACTCTCGCATGCAGTGAATGTAAACAGAGAAATTACGACACTAAGAAGAACAAGAAGAATGATCCCGACAGACTTGAAATGAACAAGTTCTGCCGCTTCTGTCGTAAACACACACTGCACAGAGAAACAAAGTAAGATGAAAGGAGAAAAAGACATGGCTGAAAAAGAGATCAAGGAAGTAAAGAAAGCTCCCAAGAAAGCAAAATCCGACAAGCCCTCCCTTTTCTCCAGACTCGCAGCATTCTTTAAGAGCTGCAAGTCCGAAATGAAGAAAATCGTATGGTCCAGCTGGGCAACCGTAAAGTCCAACACAATAATGGTTCTTGCAGCTATTATCGTTATCAGTGCGGCTATCGGTCTCGTTGACCTGCTTTTCTCACAGGGTATTGTAATTCTCAGTATTCTTTTGTAATCACGGGCGGTTACTGCTATGAGTGATATTAACGAAATGAATGCAGGCCCCAGATGGTATGTGGCACACACATACAGCGGGTACGAAAACAAAGTTAAAACAAATCTTGAAAAGATCGTTGAAAACCGTCACCTTGAGCATCTTATCTACGACGTGGTTATCCCCGTTGAAAAGATCGTTGAAACAAAGGGTGACAAGGAAGAAATAGTTGAAAGCAAGCTGTTCCCTTCCTACGTTCTTATTAAGATGACCATGACTGATGAAAGCTGGCACGTTGTAAGAAACATTACGGGTGTTACAGGCTTTGTCGGTCCCGGAAGCAGACCCGTTCCTCTCACTGAGGAAGAGGTCGCAGCGCTCATCTCCGAAGAGCATGTAGCGCAGGCAGAGCCCCTCAAGGCAGGCGACAAGGTCGCAATTATCGGCGGACTTTTCGCTGCTTTCAATTACACAGGTACTCTGACTGAAATTTCCGAAGACGGTGAAAACGTTACGGTCGTTGTTTCGACCGCAGGCCGTGATATGCCTGTTAAGACTACCGTCAAGGATATTAAAAAAATTGAAGAATAAATTCTTCAGGGGTAGCTCCCCTAAACAGCTATAACGTGGGAGGAAGAAAAATTTTTTGAGTTCTTCCGTCATAAACCACATATGGAGGATTTTAACACTATGGCAAAGAAAATAATCGGCTATATTAAACTTCAGCTTCCTGCCGGTAAGGCTACTCCTCAGCCTCCTGTAGGTCCTGCTCTCGGTCAGTACGGCCTTGCAATTCCTAACTTCACAAAGGAATTCAACGAAAGAACAAAGAACGACATCGGTCTCATTATCCCTGTTGTTATCACAGTATATGCTGACCGTTCTTTCACATTCATTACAAAGACTCCCCCCGCAGCAGTTCTTATCAAGAAGGCTTGCGGTATCGAAACAGCATCTGCAGTACCTAACAAGACAAAGGTTGCTACAATCAAAATGGATCAGGTTAGAACAATCGCTGAAACAAAGATGAAGGACCTCAATGCAGGCTCCGTTGAAGCAGCTATGAGAATGATCGCAGGTACAGCACGCTCTATGGGCGTTGTTGTAGAAGAGTAAGGAGGGTCCGCACAATGTTTAAAGGTAAGAAATACAAGGACAGCGTTAAGCTGATCGAAAAGTCCAAGCTTTATGATCCCAGCGAGGCTATCGACCTCGTTTGCCAGACATCCAAGGCAAAGTTTGATGAAACAATCGAAATCCATCTCCGTCTGGGCGTTGACTCCCGTCACGCTGACCAGCAGGTTCGTGGTGCTGTTGTACTTCCCAACGGTACAGGTAAGACAGTTCGTACACTCGTATTCGCTAAGGGCGACAAGGCTGACGCTGCACGTGAAGCCGGCGCTGACTACGTTGGTGATATGGACATGGTTGAAAAGATCCAGAAGGAAAACTGGTTTGAATTCGACGTTGTTATCGCTACTCCCGACATGATGGGTACTATCGGTCGTCTCGGTAGAGTTCTCGGTCCTAAGGGTCTTATGCCTAACCCCAAGGCAGGTACAGTAACAATGGACGTTGCTCGTGCTGTTACAGTAGCTAAGGCAGGTAAGATCGAATACCGTCTTGACAAGACAAACATCATCCACTGCCCCATCGGTAAGGCTTCCTTCGGCGCAGAAAAGCTTATGGAAAACTTCAATACTCTCGTTGGCGCAGTTATCAAGGCTAAGCCCGCTGCTGCTAAGGGTCAGTACATTAAGAGCTGCGTTATCGCATCTACAATGGGCCCCGGTATCAGAGTAAACGGTTCCAAGCTCAGCTAATTTAATTTAGTTTACTTTAAGACTGCCTCATTGTAGGCAGTCTTTTGTTATACGACTGCTCCCCTTTTGAGCAGTCGTATAACAAAAGAGATAAGAGAGAATAGAGAAAAGATAAGAGAAAAGGTAGATTTTTTGTCAAAATCTACATTATATATTAAGAGGGTTATATGATACATTACGGAGATATGATGCTTTTGTGCATTGAAGAAACAAATATGATGGGTTCGGGGGTTGCCAAGGTTGAAAACATGGTGGTCTTCTGCGAAAATGCAGTTGAAGGCGATGCTGTCATAGCTTTTATAAATGAAGTAAAAAAGAATTATGCCAAGGCGACAGCTCTCAAAATCGTGTCTCCCTCACAGCACAGAACAGATACTCTTTGCCCCCACTTTAAAGAGTGCGGAGGTTGCCGCTTCGGTCATATTTCCTATGAGCACGAAACAAAGATCAAAAGGAACGGCATTTCTGCCGCCTTCAGAAGATGCGGTTGTATTAAAAAAGAAGCTGACGGCATCATTACGGGAAAGACAGAAGGCTACAGAAACAAGGCTGTATTTCATTTTGACAGCGAAAAGAACTGTTGTTTCTTTAAGGGAAGCTCAAAGGAGCTTTTGAAG
Organism: Eubacteriales bacterium; assembly: GCA_045535205.1. Lineage (GTDB taxonomy): Bacteria > Bacillota > Clostridia > Oscillospirales > CAG-272 > RUG14199. The sequence goes on along the minus strand of JAZSLF010000017.1, from coordinate 2,042 downwards.
ATAGACTCCTGCGCTATATGTCACCCTAAAATAATTGAGATAAAAAACTGTGCCGAAGAGCTTTTAAAAGAAAATGAGAGTATTATATGTGATGAACTTACATATTTATATATAAGGTATATGGAAGATACCGACGAAGCCTCCGTCGTTCTCGGTTACAGAGGAAGCGTTTCTCTATCGGGCTTTGCGAAAAAACTGACAGAAGCCTTATCATGTATTAAATGTATAATGAAAGGAAAGGAAGAAAATCCTGAAGCGAGAGGCGAAAAGCTGACTTTGATTTGGGGAAGTGATCGAATTTCCGACGTTTTCTGTGATATGAAAATCGGAATTTCTCCCCGTTCATTCTATCAGGTAAATCATGAGAATGCAGAGAAGATGTGCCGTCTTGCTTCTGAGCTTGCAGAGCTTAATGAGGGCGACGTATGTCTTGACCTTTACTGCGGCACGGGGACTATCGGTCTTACCGTTGCAAAGCTTTCTCCTAATGCCAAAATCTACGGTGTGGAAATAAACGAAAAAGCCATAGAAAACGCAAAAGACAATGCCGCCGCAAACGGCATTTCCAACATAGAATTTTTCTGCGGAGACAGTAAAGATTTTGCAGAAAAAACAGGAGTATCCGATATTAACTGTATTATCGTTGATCCACCGAGAGCCGGACTTTCCAAAAAAGCTGTAAGTGAAATACTCCGATTTGCACCCGAAAAGATAATCTACATTTCCTGCAGTCCCGACACTCTCGCAAGAGATTTGAAGGCTCTCACAGAGGAATACGAAATTACAAATGCTGTCGGAATAGATCTTTTCCCCAAAACAGCTCATGTTGAAAGTGAAATACTGCTTACTCGCAAGAAGTAAAACAAAAGGCGAAGTCCATGAAAAATACACGATAGAACAGGAAAGTGAGAGGATACAATGAACGCTGTTTTCAGATTTGTTGAAAACATGATACCGTATATGGTTTTGTCTATGCCCGTTTATCTGATAGTCAGAATCATTATACTTAAAAGGAAATCGGCAAAGATAAATTGGTATCACGAAGCAGGCGCATTTCTTTTTGCCGTGTTTCTTGTGGGACTTGCGTCACAGACCGTAATTCCCAAGTTTGAGTTCGGCAACGTGCAATTTAACGTAGTCAACAACGGGCTTCACAAGACGAATATTATTCCGTTCAGAGTATTCTTGGAAACGTGGATAGAGGTGTTCAGATACGGGAATACAAGCTATTTTATCATTAATTTTCTGGGCAACGTGCTTATGTTTGTCCCCATCGGCTTCTTCGTGCCTTTACTGTGGAACGTTTCCGGCAAAAAGGTCGTTCTTATGGGGGGGTGCATTTCCCTGTTCATTGAGATAACTCAGCTTTTACTACCGAGAGGTACCGACGTTGACGATCTTATACTCAACACGGCAGGGACAGTCTTGGGGCTTTTGCTTTATAAGCTTCTTTCGTTGATATTAGGAAATTTCTTTTTGAAATTCAAATGCAAAAAATGACACAAAAACCTCTCGAAATTTCATTTTTAGGCATAAATCTTGCAAATAGCTCTTGATTTTGCAAGTTTTTTATGATAAACTATTTTTATATTAATTTACAATCTAAACGAAGGTGGTATATATTATGGCTATTACAAACGCTTATCTCCAGAAGGTATATGCTGATACCGAAAAGAGAAACTCAAACGAAAAAGAATTTCTGCAGGCGGTAAGAGAAGTATTTGAATCCCTCTCCGTTGTTGCAGACCAGCGTCCCGACTTCATCGAAGCAGGCGTATTTGACAGAATCGTTGAACCCGAAAGAATGATCTCTTTCAGAGTTTCATGGGTTGACGATAACGGCAAGGTTCAGGTTAACCGTGGTTACCGTGTACAGTTCAACTCCGCTATCGGTCCTTACAAGGGCGGTATCAGATTTGCTCCCAACGTAAACGCTTCCATCATGAAGTTCCTCGGCTTTGAACAGACATTCAAGAACTCCCTCACGCCTCTCCCCATGGGCGGCGGCAAGGGCGGGTCCGTCTTGGCTCCCAACGGCAAGG
>JAZSLF010000016.1:0-10667 GCA_045535205.1 Eubacteriales bacterium | reverse complement strand
GTAGGATCGTATTATTACAGTATCCTTTGAGTTGAGCTTTCCGTCACCTGTAAGGTCACCGATCAGATGGATCTTTACGTCCTGTATTACCGAATTATTTCCGATAACAACCGTATATTCACGGGTAGCGTGGTTCTTTTTCATTACCTTAACGGTATAGCTTCCTGCGGGTACGTTATCAATTGAATATGAAGCATTGTTCCCTGTTACAACAGTCTCATATGCGACTTCACTTGTTCCTTCCGGTATAAGCTGGATCGTTACGGGATCGGTACCGCTGTAATAGGAAGTCACACTTCCGCTGACTGTCGCCCTGCCGCATATTCCGAAATCATAGCTGAATCTCAAAAATCCGTCTTTAAGATCGGGAAGCACCTGCAAATTCTGAACAGGTCTTCCGTTTACGGTGACAGTCATATCGGGATCAAATTCACACTGGGGGAATCCGTATGTGACTTTAGGCACTATTTCAAAGAGGAAGGTATAGTTCTTTCCCGCTGTATAGTAATTATATCCCTCTTCGGGGGTAAAGTCTTCGCCGTCTTCAAGACATGACAGCATGTTTACAAAATACAGAGAATCATTGGGAAGACTGAAATCTATGCTGCATCCTCCGGGAACGGGAGGAATCATTGTTATATCAAGCTCTTCAAGGACCGCCGTGTAAATATAGTCGAAGGTGTATTCAACTCTGACAAATCTCGGGTCGCTGAAATATTCAACATTTGCAAGTTCCCCGCCGATATATACTTCAAGATCGGAAGAGAACGCATACGTACTGTTGACTTCAAGGTTGAAGCATACAGAGTACGTATACCCCTTTATAAATTTTTCTGTAGGATATACCTTTTCTTCGATGTTTTTATTATACCAGGTAATTCCTTGCACGGTGCCGGGCACTCCGAATCTTTCAATATCAAAGCGTACATCATCCTCCGTAATATCGTAGTAAGGATGATCTCCTGCGGTGGGTCTTTCAAAGTCCTCTCCGTCAAATTCAATTACACTTATAACTTTTTCTTTTTTGATGGTGTATCCGTACTTGATACAAAGACCGCAATCGTCGCAGTAAAGATCTCCCGAATAACCGTCGCTGTCTGAGGTGGGTGCGACATATCCTTCAACCGTTACGTTTTGATGTTCGGGAGCAACGATCTTACCTGCTTTTAGAAGTTCGCCGCAGTCGCCGCAGTATTCGTCGCCGGAGTAACCGAAATCATAACACGTTGCTTCAATGTGATTTTCAAGAACAATGTCTCCGGTATGCTTTTTAGGTGTTGCTCTGCCTCTTACAGACATCTTACATTCCGAGCACTTTGAAGTTCCCGTATAACCTCTTGTAGTACAGCTTCCCTCTCTTACCGTAAGGGGATTGAGAGTGAGTGTACCCGTATGGTAACCGACGCACTCAATTTCCTCGCCGTATGTAACTACCTTGCCGCAGTCAACACATGCACGGTCACCCGTGTAGCCGTCCTTGACACATACGGGGTCATACGCACCCTTGATGTAGGTGCCTCTTTCATGGGTACATTCCGTCTTTGCAATTACAGGCACAAATTCAAATATACCGCCGCCTGTGTAACTGCCGAATATCTGAACTTGCCATTTGGGACCGTCATCCATAAGAACTAAGGACACATCATCGGTGACATCTATTTCTGTAACATTGCCGTCTCTGTCTTCATAGGTATAATAAGTGTCCCAGGTGATACATTTGGGATTTTCCATGCCTATAAACGTTTTATCGTAGTCCGTAGGACTAAAAGTAATGTAAAATTTCTGCTTCGGTACTATAATGTCCTCACTTGCTGCGCCGTATTTGACGTAAACAAGGTCGTTGTCACCCGTCCAGTCTGCACTCTTCATAGAGTCCGTAGACTTATCGTATATCTGAGGCTTCTTTGTATTCTGATAGGAACAGAGAGAGCACTCTCTGTAAGGAATACCTACTCCGTTGTAAGTCTGGGAAGGGGCTCCCATGTCTTCCCATCCCATATACGTGTGAGTTTCAAGGGTCGTTTTTTCACAGCCTTTGAATAAGCATTTCAGTTTATGAGCATGAGAGTTTTCATAACTGTAGTCAATTTCTATCTTTTCTGTTTCGGGATCGATAAAATAATGCTCGTGATCTTTCAGATATTTATGTGCACCGCAGTCATAACAGGTATATTCATACCATGTGGCACCGTCGCCAACGGGGTCGCCGTACATGTTATATCCGAAGTCAACGTACTCAGCCGTTACCTTACTCCAGCGATGAGCCTCGGTCTTCTCTACGTCACAGCCATCGCCGATGCAATGAAGTATATGACCCGGTGTTTCATAAATACCGATATTCTTGGAGCTGTCAAGCTGATGGATAATGCCTAAAAGGGTTTTGTCAACAATAGCATTGGCATCTTCATCGAAGATGTGAGGTGAGCGAAGTGCCGCAGGTGCAGTCTCCGCTACGTTACCCTCAGAGTCTGTTACAACACATTTATAATAATGTGTCTCATAGCAAACCGTTGCTCCGACAGCAACAGTAAGTCTTTCGGTATTAGAACCGTGAACCTGTATAAATTCATCGCCGTCCCAATCAAAGATGTCATCTTCAAGAGCGGTCCACCTTGAATCACCTTCGATTTTGTAGTACCACTGATAAGAAAGCTCATTCAGACCAAAAGCAGAAGCAGTAAAATAAACGTGATTATCAAAAGCCGAATTCTTTTCGCCCTTATCCGCATTATTATCCGTTACTTTGCAAACACGGCTGTCGGGATGTCTCGTTATAATTATTTTCGCATAAATATCGTATCCGCAAACTACACATACGCCGTACTTGTTGAGTTCATGGGGAGCAGAGTCGATATACTGATGCCACTCCTCGTCACAATATTTACACATCTTCCAATGGGAAACAGTGTCGAATATCCATTCCGCTTTAGGTGTAGGATCATGGCTGCCCCCGTCACCGCCTGCATGATAACCGTTGATATGTTCTTCAAAATACGGATCACTTATACAATATCTGAAGCAATCGCAGCCCGCATCCTGAACAAGTACAAGACAGCAATCCTGACATCTGATGCTGCCTTCGTCATAACAGCTTTCGCAAATATCTACAACATCGAAACAATCGCCGCAGTCTTCACAGAAATGGGTATCGTAATCATCGTCGTATATACACATACCTTCTGAACAGTCACTGTTGGACATGCAACAGTCAAGGCATTCACCACAGATCTCACACTGTTCAACGTTACAAAATGCGTTGCCGCAGGAGATACAAACGTGTTCGCTCCAACCGGGGCCAAGTACGCAGTATACACCGCAGTCACAGCCTTCGCTCGATGCTTCTTCGAAACAACAGTCAAGGCAGAGTCCGCAGTCAATACAAAGCTCGCCTCCATCGTCAAAGAGACAGCCTTCGCAGTTTTCACAGATCACACAGCAATCAATACAGTGTTCTCCGCCGCTCTGACAGTCTTCAATTACATTGTAGCAGTTGTCACATTCATCGCAGTGCATACCGCCTTCGTTTTCACGGCAATCACGGCACCAGCCGCATTCGTTACAGATAAAGCCGGCACACCCCTCACACTGCCAACAATTACCGCAGAGGGATTCCTCGTCTATGTAATAACATTCCTCACAAAGCAGGCAGTGATAGCCGTTGTTGATATAGCAGTCCATACATGATAGACAGTCATCGCACTCAAAGCCGTTTCCTTCACTGAAACATTCGCCGCACTCATTGCAATGGTTAATTAGAAAGCAAGAAGTACTGGTACACTCCGCACTGCATGTCCCGCATTTGCCGCACATGTATTCGTCCCAATGATAATGGCCGCAGTCCGGACAATCCCGACCATCTTCATAACCCGCGTAAACGCCGTTAGCCGTTCCGAACACCATCGTAATTGCTAAAATCAAACATAATAGTTTTTTTAGGTTTTTCATCTTTTCCTCCTTAATAACAAAACAAAACTGTAATTTATCTTGACTATATAAAAGAATAATGATATAATTAACTTACAATATTGTATATTATTCTTAATTATATATTACATATTTTCCTACCCGATCTCGACACACTTATATGAAATATAAGTGTGGGATTTTTATTTTTTTCTTTAAAAGTGTGGGAAAAAGTGTTGGATTTGTTATTTGCAACGACCCAAAGGAGCTTATCATGAAGAAACTTTACGTCACCGCCGCCTTGTTTTCGGTAGTGCCATTTATACTTACCGCCTGTACTGCCATCGGCGAAAAAAAGGCAAGTCTATCCGTAATTTATACAGCTGTCGTTATTCTTTCAATGATACATCTTCTCTGTTATTTTCTCTTTATTCGCAAGAAAGACGTTTGGTTCCCCGTTTTATTCATATCTGTCACCGTTGTGAACATCGGATATTTCACTCTGTCCGTATCAAAAAATCTTGAAGAAGCACTTCTTGCAAACAGAATATCCTATCTAGGCTCTGTCTTTCTACCTTTGTCTATAATGCTCATCATACTCGACGTATGCAAAATAAAATACAAAAAATGGCTGCCCTACCTTCTTATACTGATAAGTATTTTTGTTTTTCTTGTTGCGGCAAGTCCCGGATACCTTGACATTTACTATAAAGAGGTTTATTTCTCAACAAGCAACGGCGTTTCCTCGCTTATCAAGGTTTACGGCCCATGGCACAGTCTGTATCTGTTCTTCCTTCTTTTCTACTTTGCAGCCATGATAATCACCGTATTATATGCAATTGTCAAAAAAAGAGCTGACTCACCTATCTACGCAGTTTTTCTCTCCTTCGCAGTTTTCATCAATATTGCGGTGTGGCTTCTCGAACAGTTTGTGGAAACAAGCTTTGAGCTTCTCTCGGTATCCTACGTCATAACGGAATTTTTCATTTTACTTCTTTCGGTGGTAATCCACGAAAACGAAAAGCTGAAGGCGATGATAACGCCAAGTGACGAAAATCAAGACTCCCACACAGAGCACTTATCCGACGAAAAGACAGCCAATGAAAACGACCTCTCCGTCTCCAAAGTACCTATCACCGAAGAAACGACCGAGCTTATTGAGATCTACCTTTCGGGAATTGAAAGACTTACGCCCACCGAAAAAACGATCTTCGATTATTACATCCGGGGAAAAACAACGAAGGAGATCATGGCAGAGCTTGAAATAAAAGAAAACACCCTCAAATTCCATAATAAAAATCTTTACGGAAAATTAGGTGTTTCTTCAAGAAAAAGGCTTATTGAAATGTATCATTTGCTCTCTGCCGAAAACAAAATATAATATAAAACAGCGAAGTCCCAAGTGCCTGAACAACACTTGGGACTTTTGTTATTGTGAAAAAAGGTTCCGGGGCACCCGTCCGAAACTCTCAATTGTGTTTGACGGGTCAGGGCCTTATCTCATTTTTTGTTTCAGTTTTTTGACAGTTTTAAGCGGATACATAAAAAATTCAAGAACAACAGTTTTCTCCATTACATAAGCGGCAAGTATGGGGAGAACGATTCCGACCGCCATACCGACTGCAATATGTACGGGAACACTTGTGACTTTGCACTTTAAAAGCACGGCTCTTGCTGCAGGAGAAGCCATCGTATGCATAAGGAAAACGGGCATGGTATATTTGGTCAGAAATGCCGTATTCTTCCCTTTAAAGCACTTTCTCGCCGCCAGAATGGCAAATGAAACTGTCATGGCTATACCGAGCACACCCATTATAAGCTCAATTCCCACTACCCTTACGTTAAATCTGTAAACAGCAAAGCTTACGGGAATGAACAAAAGATAGGGAATGCACTTTCCGAGACTTATTCTCTTTTCTGTTATTTCAATCTTTGCGGCAAACATACCGAGAACGAACCACACCCAAAATTCCATTATCCACTCTACTGCATGGGGAAGCCTTGCCGTTGTCAGAAACAGCTCATAAACTATGTTTGCGACAACGGAAAGAGCGAGAAAGAAAGTGCAGGTCTTCTTTTTGGAAAATTTCGGGGTTATTACGAACATGAAAAACAGAGCGTACAGATACCAATAAGGAGCATCGGGATCCGTGAATATCATCTGAAAAAGAGTTCTGTTCGTGGGATTGTTAACACTTCCCTCGAATATTTTTTTAAGGAAAAAGGAGACCGTTGTAAATGCCGCATAGGGAATACCAAGTTCAACAAGCTTTTTTAATATATTCTTTCCGTGAGCGGCAAGTCCTTTTTTACCTCTCTTTTGGTAAAGAAAACCGCTGCAGAAAAAGAACGTCTGTACGTGGAAGAAATACATGGCGCGGACAAAATAACCGTGAATACCGTCCGGTGCGACAATACCCGCATAATCGAGACCGACAAGCAGATGCCCCGCCACGATAAGCACGCACGCAAATGCTTTCGCAATATCAAGCCACTTTTCTCTTTGCTGTGCCATATTTCCTCCTTAACTTTATCAGTTGTTCTCCGTTTCTGCCGTATCCTCTGTGCCGTCGTCGATAGGCATTACTACCCAGCTGTTGTTTATCCATCTTTCATGACCCAGACTGGGACGGTTTATGTACTCGCCGCCGTGAACCATGGCAGTTGAGCTGCCGCCGTCCATCATAGCACCGTTTATACAGCCTTCCTCAAGCATTATCTTCTGAAGTCCGTCAAGATCGCTTCCTATGCTGTAGCCGACCTGTCTTCCGTCAATTACGATAAAGAGAACTTCTCCGCTTGCCCTTTGACCTATTCCCGTTCTTGGAGATATACCCCAGCCGCCTGTTCCGTTCTTTATCATACCCTCTCCGTTTACCACGATGTAAGGTGAAAATGATACGGCATTTTTAATTCCCATATCCATAGCGCCGCCTGCGGTGGTATGCTTGAGAATAAAATTACCGAGTCCGTCAAATCCGATAAGATTATAGGTGGAACGGTCTTCGTAAGCCGGATTTACAAGCTTTCCTTCTTCAATGAGTATTCCTGCGGGAGAGCCTCCGTTTGAGTCATAGTTAGGCCCGTCGTTGAAGCCGCCGCCGTTGATACCCGCAACACCTCCGACGCTTTCAACCATTTCCATAACCGTCCAGCCATGGTCAAACTGTGCGGGGGTATCAACTATTCTTATTCTTTTGGGGTCCTCAATAAGCATTACATATCCGACCCATTGAGAATATCCCGACATGCCGGAAACATCCTTGAGCCATACGCCCTCGGAAAGCTCTCTGTAGCCTTCGGCTTCATACAGCTTCGACATTTCCACGTTCATAACGATTTCTTCTTCTGATGCAGGAGCATCGGGCTCTATCTCCTGAAAAACGTATAGCTCAGAGTCATGGTCGCTGTCGTCAACAGCATTCTTTTCAAGGACCTCATTTATCTTTTCATCGGAAAAGAACCACGTTGCAAGATACTGATGGGTATAGGTGTGCATGGCGCTGCATATCCAGGTTTCCTGCAAGGTCTTCGATGCTCCGAACACTATTACGATATAAAAGGTGAGCACCGCCGCAAAACAGAGACAGAGGGCGGTTGAAAGGAAAAGTGAAACAGCTCTGAGGAAGGGGTTTTTTATGCGTCTTAATAGACCCTTTTTCTTATTCTTCATCATAGAAAAGCTTACAGGATAGCACAGAGCTTGTCAAAATCAAGCTCCGATGTTGCTCCGAGGTGCATATCGGGTTCAACACTTGTAACTGCAATATTTATGCCTACGGCATACATTCCCGCCGCTTTAATTGCTTCAATACCCGCCTGTGCATCCTCGATACCTACACAAAGAGCAGGGTCAACACCGAGAGCATTTGCACAAACGAGGAATATTTCGGGATCGGGCTTTGACTTTGATACCTTTGCGGCATCGGCAACGTAATCAAAGCTGTCTATAAGCTCAAGTGCCGTAAGCACGGCGGGAGCATTTTTACTTACGGAAGCAACGGCTGTTTTTATACCGTTCGCTCTCGCCTTTTCAACCATCGTCTTAATACCGGGAAGAATATCGTCGGGAGTGAGTGTCTTAATAAGCTCAACGTAAATATCGTTCTTCTCGGTGATATATGCTGTTTTTTCTTCTTCTGTATAACGGTCGAGAGCGTCGTTTACTTCGAGAATTATCTCAAAAGATCTCATTCTTGACACACCCTTGAGTCTTTCGTTTACTTCGTGACTGAACTGAAGACCCAGCTTGTCTGAAAGTATTTTCCAAGCTTCAAAATGAAACTTAGCCGTATCGACGATAACACCGTCAAGGTCAAATATAAATGCTTTTGTATTCAATTTCTTTTCCTCTTTATTTAAGCTTTATTTCAAGAACTTTTCCGACAGGAACAAGCTCTCCGCCGTGAAGGATAGATACTTCCTTTGTTCCCGTAACGTTTTCAACTCTGAGAGTATCCTGAGTTACCTTGAGAGCGAGAGTCTGCCCCTTCCAGATGATGTTGGTTGAAATCTCGTCCCAGTTGTCAGGGAGATTGGGCTCAATTCTGAGTTTTTCACCGTAACGGCGAACACCTGCAAAGCCCAGCACGATGCACTGCCAGATACCGCCCAGAGAAGCCGCATGGATACCGGCATGACTTGACCACATAACAGGCCCCATATCTATCATGGCAGCTCTTTCAAAGAGTCTGATCGCTGTTTCCTTTTCGCCCAGGTCTGCCGCAAGTGCACTGTAGGTTGAAAGGCTGAGCGAAGAATCGTGGATACATCTTCTTTCGTAGAAGTAGAAGTTCTTCTTCTTTACTTCTGCGGTAAACAGATCCTCAAACATATACATAAGCTGCATGACGTCAGCCTGCTTTGAGATCATTACCTTATTGAGACCGCCCAGCTTATAGACCTCATCATGAACCTCGTGGGGATGCTCTGAGAATGTAATATCATCACGGCTGATGTCAATAAGAGTCAGATATGTATCGTCCTGAGGAACGAGACCGTCTTCGTTTTCACGGGGCAGATATATTCTGTTAACTCTGTCGCACCATGTTTCATAAGCTTTGTCAAGTCCGAGAACATCATTAAGTCTTTCAAAAACTTCGGGGCTTTCGGCTTTCAGCTTTTCATAATAGTGGATAGCAAGCTGAATATTGTACTGTGCAAGATAGTTCGTGTATGCATTATTGTCGATGTCTTCCTTGTATTCATCGGGACCGATTACGCAGAGGATCTCGTAAATATCTTTTTCTGCATTATATTCAAGTCTTGATGACCAGAACTTCGCTGTATCAAAGAGAAGCTCATAACCGCATCTTTCCATGAATTCTTCGTCGCCGGTTACAATGTAATAGTAGTAAACGCCTACTGCAACGTCAGCGGTAATATGATGCTCCTGAAGACCTGTCTTGTACTTATCGGGAGTAATTTCTCCGTCTGTAAGCCATGCGCTTTCCCAGGGGAACATAGCGCCTTCAAAGCCCTTCTTCTTGGCATTTTGTCTCGCAGCTTCAATGCTGTTGTATCTGTATTCGATAAGGCTCTTTGCTTCCGCAGGGTTTGTAAAAATAAAGTAAGGAAGCATAAATATTTCGGTATCCCAGAAGGTATGACCCTTATAGCCGGGACCGGAAAGGCCCTTTGCGCCGATATTCATTCTGTTATCATGTACAGGCGCCATAATTGTAAGGTGATAGAGCGCAAAACGGGCTGCAAGCTGGAATTCTTCCTTATCAGCCTTTACAACTACATCTCTGACTGACCACACACGTCTGTCCCATTCGGCAGCAGATTCTTCGAGAATATCCTCAAGAGTGCGACACTTAACGGATGCCATGTGAGCAGAAGCATCTGCAACGAGAGTTGCCATGTCGCAACCGTCTCTTTCTTTATCTCTGCCTGTGAACACGTTTGAGATCTTTGTGATAGTGAGAGTGTTTCCTGCCTTAAGAGAGAACGCAAGATTTGCCATTACCTGAAGGTCATGTTCGCTGCTTACAGAAAAATCGGGTTCGAGCTTCACACCGTTTATTTCAAAACGGTGACATGTCATTACGGAGAAAGGAATTCCGGACTCCTTGGTTACTGCAGTTATCTGAAGCACATCGTTTGCCGCATTCATTCCACAGGGCTCAAAGTGTGCACTGTGCATAACGTTGCCCTCAATACCTGACTGAAGCTCTATTTCACAGTCGTCAAGAGCTGTTACGTTTACTTTAGAGCAGATGAGGTGGAAATCCTTGAGAGAAACTACTCTTAAAAATTCAAGCTGAAGTCTCTTTCCATCCTTGGAAGCCCACTCATAATATCTTCTGAGAAGACCGTTCTTGAAGTTGAGGGTCTTTTCGTAGTTCGCCATATTTCCTTCGGGAGAAACAGTTTCTTCTCCCACGGTAAAGAGCATATTTGTAACGTCGGGAACGTTGGGAAGCTCTGTTGCCTCATCACCTTCCATAAAATTGAAGGTTCCCGCAACGTACATTCCTCTTGAGTCTTCCTTTACAAATTCTTCATTTGAGCTTCTGACACCCATGTATCCGTTGCCGAGACACATGATGGATTCGCACTTCTGGGGCATCTCCCAGTCAAAAACCTCTTCCTTGAGTATAAAGCCCTTATACTCGCCTGTGCCGCTGTTATAAACCATAAATATACCTCCGTATAATCATAAACAAGTACACAATACGCCATTGTACTGTAATATATTTTAGTTTACCATAACCCATTTATATTTTCAACAGTTATTATATAAAAATATAACAGCACGG
>JAZSLF010000004.1:0-6072 GCA_045535205.1 Eubacteriales bacterium | reverse complement strand
CTCATTCAGAGGCTCGTCAACGTTTGCTCTCATTATTTCGACGATAATTTCGCCCATTGTAATAATATCAGCCATTATATTATCCTCTTTTTCAGATTTTTATAAATTTCAGCCTACGAAATTCTTCTTGAGGAATACGAGACTTTCTGCAATAAGTCTGTCCATTTCTTCCTCGTCAGCACCGCCGGAAAGATCACGGAAGACCTTGATGTCAGCCGCAACTGCACCGCCGGGCTTCATGAAGGGCTCCATAACTACACAGCCGTCAAAGCCGATCTCACGGAGAGCTTCACCCATTTCTGCCCAGGGAAGATGACCCATGCCGGGAAGCTTTCTGTTACCCTCACCTACGTGAACGTGACCGAGGAGACTGCCTGCCTTACGGAATGCATCGGGAAGATTATCCTCTTCAATGTTCATATGGAAGGTGTCAAGAAGGAGCTTACAGCTCTTGTGTCCTACCTCTGTACAGTACTTGATACCTTCGTCACAGTCATTGACGAGTGCGGATTCAAAGCGATTGAGAACTTCAAGACAGAGGTCGATACCGAGCTCGTCAGCAACAGCGGCAACTTCCTTCATTGCGTTTACGGAGAGTTCCCATCTTACTTCCTTGTCAACGTCGTCAAACTCGCCGGGCCATGAGTTGTAGAGAGCACCGATGAGCACCTTGGAGTCGATCTTTACCATCTGGTGAAGGATGTCGATAAGGAACTTAACGCCTGCGGCTCTTATTTCGGGGTCCTTGGAAGCGATGTTCTTATCGGGGGGAGGACCGAGGTTACAGGAGATCGTAAGACCGAGCTCCTTACAGTGATCTCTTATCTGGGAAAGCTCTGTATCGCTCATTTCAAGAAGATGACCTGCACCGATCTCGATAACGTCGAAGCCTGCCTTCTTACATTTGTTTGCAAGCTCAATATAATCTGCCTGCCATTCTCTTGTCCAGTAAGCGTAAAGTGTACCGAATTTCATTTGGAATACCTCTCTTTATGTGAATATATATTTTTATTTTTCTTTATCCCGCAAGCTTTGACGGCGACAGAACGGGAATACCGTTTTTTTCAAAAACCGCAGAGTCCGAAGGTGTGCTTCTGAAATAAACGGCGAAGCTGTCAGGCGTACCGTCAAATGCACCGAAGCCGATGCTTCCCGAAAACGAACCCTTCACGGACAGTATCTCAAGGGAGAAGCAGCCCGAAAAAGCAAAGTCTCCGACGTCTGAAAAATTTCCGTTTATTTTTACCTTATATAGACTTTCGGCATTTCTGAATGCACCCTTGCCTATTATGCAGCCGCTTGGCAGAGTAACGCTTCTTACCGAAGAATATGCAAAGGCATCGGACACATATTTTATGCCCGTCGGCAAGGTGACGCTCTCGTCATTTCCCTTATAACGCACAAGCACTCCGTCTCCGAGAACTACTGTATCTCCCTCAGCCTCCATGAGCTGTGCAAGATAGGGTGTGCCCGAAAATGCACCCTCACCTATGGCCCTCACTCCCGCCGTAATGCTTATGCCGCTAAGAGACACGCAGCCGAAGAAAGCCTTATCTCCGATGCTCTCGGTTGAAAAGGGCAGATTTACGTTTTTAAGGTTCTGTGCCATGGCAAACGCACCCGCACCTACCGTTCTTACCGTATCGGGAAGAATTACTGTTCTGATACTGCAGTTATATGCAAAAGCATCCGCAACGAAGGTGACACTCGGAATATCGGTGACAAGCGGAGCTTTTCCGTTGTATCTGAGAAGAACACCGCCGAGACAGACAAATTCCTCTTTCGTTATAAAAGGAGTTCCCGTAAAGGTATCGCAGCCTGCCGACAGAAGCCCCTCTGCCGTCACGCTCTCAAGAGACACACAGCCGAAGAACGCACCGTCCCCGATATAAGTGACGGTGTCGGGAAGCTGAACACTCTTGACACCAGAGTTTTCACAAAAGGCTCTCTGTCCGACGGACACCACCGTGAAGCTCACACCGTCGGCAGTCACCCTTTCGGGTATTACGGCAGATGCGGACTCCCCGCCCAAAATGACACAGGCAGTAAGAGTCTCTTTGTCAAGACTGTATGTAATACCGTTTTCATCAACAATGACCGAACCGAAGGAGACCTCCTCGGCCCTTACGTAAAAGAATAAGGAGAGCATCACGAAAAAAGCTGAAAAAACCGAAACCGTTCTGAGAAAACGGCTGTATTTTGCTCTGTTCACGGCACACTCCCCCTTATACTATTTATACATAATCATTCTACCATAAAAATTCGTATTTTTCCATAGTGTTTTGTTGTAAAATTGATGATTGTTTGTTGCAATTTCGTGCAAACAGTAGTATAATATACTTGTAAAAACTGTCTGAGCATCGAAACCGACAGAAAAACTGCGAAAGGAGTCCTGATATGAAAAGGGAAATATTTAACAATATCCCCTCGGAGCTTGGTCTTTCATTTGTAAGCTGCGGCTACGAGGAACGCTCCGGCAAAGCTCCCTTATCAGTCATGCAGGATGACCGTCATCTTGTATACTGCATCACAAAAGGCTCCTGTACGGTAACGGTAAATGACAGAACTTATCTTGTCAAAAAAGGCGAGATGTTTTCGGTAAGACCCGACACCAATGCAGTCTGCACTTCTGTTGAAGCTGACAGCCCATGGGCACTTGCCTGGGTCAGCTTCAGAGGAAAGGATGCTGAATTTTATCTTGAAGAAGCCGGCATACTCAGGGACACCGTTGTAAAAAAAGCAAATGACAGTATATTTTTCGCTTCCGTAAAAAACTGTATCGCTTATTTTGACAGCACGTCGGGTGCTCACTCTCAGGCAAAGCTGACCTCCTTTTTGCTCGATGCCCTGTATTCAATAAAGACCCTGCACCGTCCGGGAAGCAGACTTGAGCCTTCAAGCCAGGTGGAGCGTGCCCTTGAGTTTATCAAATACAACTATATGAGGGGGATTACCGCCAGCGACGTGGCACTCCAGCTGAGTATAGACAGAACTTACTTTTTCCGCATATTCAAAGCGAGAACGGGGCTTTCTCCGGAGCAGTATATAATGAAATACAGAGTTGAAAAAGCTGCAAGCCTTCTCATAGAGGACAAGCACACGGTGACAGAGATCGCCGCCTTGGTAGGAGTCAGCGACGTTTATTATTTTTCAAAGCTGTTTAAAAAGAGCGTGGGACAAAGTCCCACAGAATATAAAAAGACACACACCGCCTCGAAAGAGGACAAGCATATTGTAAATTAAAACAAACGGAAAGGAGAACAAAATGGAATATCAGGCACACACAGTAAGCGGAAACCTAAAAAAAGACCCTGTCATATTATGCTCTCCTTCCCAAGCGGCGACGCTTCTCAAAGAAGGACGTTCCCTCGTTTTTCTTGTGAGACACGGGCAGACCGAGTGGAATCTTGAGCTTCGTCTTCAGGGCAGAGAAAACATTCCCCTGAACGAAGAAGGTCTTGTCCAATCAAAAGAATGTGCAGAGCTGTTTGCCCTTGCTGCCAAACGTTACGGCGTAAGCATTTCAAAAATATACTCATCTCCCCTTTCAAGAGCCATGGGAACTGCAGACATAATCGCAAATGCCCTGGGCAACAAGCGTGTCATACCGCTCGGCATATTCACCGAAAGAAATTACGGTGAGCTCTCAGGTCTCACCCTTGAGGAAAGAAAGAAAAAGTTCCCCAAAGGCGAAAAGCAGGCTCTCGGCGTAGAGCCGGTTCCGTCCACGGCAAACAGAATGAAGCGTGGGCTTTCCGAGATCTGCCATGCAAAAAACAGACAAGTGCTCATTGTTACTCACGGCGGAGTTGCCAATGCACTTTTTATGAGTATCACGAGAGGAAAGATAGGAACAGGAAAGAACATAACGGTCAACTGCGGAATTTGTCTCCTTGCGGCAAACAAAACGGCGACAATTCCCCTTGCATACAATCTTACAGGCGATGTATTTCTCGACTATACGGAAAAGCTGTATGCTCTAAAGCCTTTTGAGAAATAATAAAATAAGCAAAAACGGATATATACGGAACGTAAATATGAAAAGCAAAAAACTGATACTCGGTATGAGCGGCGGCGTTGACAGCACAAGCGCTGCCCTTATTGCTATAAAAAACGGATACTTTGTAAAAGGTATTACCCACGTGGTGACCGACGGAGGCTTTATCGAAGCGGAAAACGCCAAAAAGCTGTGCGACTCTTTGGGCATTGACCACGAAGCACTCGATCTGAGAGCAGAATTTGAAAAAGAAGTAATAGAATATTTTGTTGAAACGTACAAAGCGGGAAAAACTCCAAATCCCTGCGTTATGTGCAACAAAAGAATAAAATTCCCCTATCTTTTCTCGAAAGACAGCGAGGCTTTTGTTGCCACGGGTCACTATGCCCGTATTGAAAAATGCGGCGACTCCTATCTTCTGAAAAAAGGCAAGGATACAAAAAAAGACCAGAGCTATATGCTCTGGGCACTCCCGAAAGAATATTTATCCCGTCTTGTTTTTCCTCTCGGTGACATGACCAAGGACGAGGTAAGAGTGCTTGCAGCCGAACACGCACTTGATGTAGCAACAAAGAAGGACAGCCAGGACATTTGCTTTATTCAGGACGGCGACCACCTTGCATTTATGAAAAATCATCTGGGTGTCAGCTCCTTCCCTGCGGGAAATTACGTTGACACAAGCGGAAGGCTGTTGGGAACACACAGCGGCCATCTCTGCTACACACCGGGACAGTCAAGGGGGCTTGGAATAGCCCTCGGCAAAAAAATGTTTGTTGTCTCAAAGAACTCCGTCACCAATACGGTGGTGCTGGGTGACAAATGCGACGTTATGAAAAAAGAGATAACCGCCTCAAAAATAAACTGCCTTACGGACTGCACCTTCGATGCTCCCGAAAGACTTGAGGCAAAAATACGCTACGGTGCTCCTCCTATGCCCTGCACCGTATTCAGAAGCGGAGAAGACGAGCTGACAGTCAAATTCGACGAAAGCGTTCCTGCTGCCGCACCCGGTCAATCCCTCGTCATTTATGACGGAGAGACGGTCGTTGCAGGCGGCGAAATAAACTGACTTCCCCATGAGGTGATTTTATGGAAGATATTTACACAAGGACAGCCATGCTTATTGGCAACGAAGCCGTAGAGAAGCTGAAGGACTCAAAAATTGCCGTATTCGGCTGCGGCGGCGTCGGTTCTTATATAACGGAGGCTCTTGCAAGGGCCGGTGTCGGTGCCATCACCGTTATTGACAGCGACGTTGTCGCCCCCTCCAACCTCAACAGACAGATAATTGCAACAGCTTCCACCGTCGGACTTCCTAAAGCCGAGGTTCAGAAAAAAAGAATACTTGATATTAACCCCTGCTGCAAGGCGGAAGCCATGATCTCCTTTTACGGTCCCGAAAACGCTGACTCCTTCGACCTTTCACAGTTCGACTATGTCTGCGATGCCATCGACTCCGTCACAAGCAAGCTGACCCTTATCGAAAGATGTAAAGAGGGAAACGTGCCCATTATTTCCTCAATGGGTACAGGGAACAAGCTTCACCCGGAGCTTTTTGAGATAACAGATATTTCAAAGACCTCCGTCTGCCCCCTCGCCAGAGTCATGAGACGGGAGCTTAAAGCAAGAGGTATATACCGTCTTAAAGTCCTCTATTCAAAGGAAACACCCATTACTCCCACAGAAAATATACCGCAGGAAAACGGCAGACGCTCGACTCCTGCAAGCATCTCCTTCGTGCCCTCCGTGGCAGGTCTGCTTATCGCAGGCGAAGTCATAAGAGAGCTTCTGTCGGTCAAATGACGTACCCTCTGTCTGTCCCGGAATTTCCTGCGGAACAACTAAAAAAGCAACCATTTCAGGTTGCTTCAGAGTGTAGACAAAGTCTACACTCTGTGTCAGACTGAGAGAAACGCAGGTAGATTGAGAGCTTTTTTCCTCGTCGGCGTTAAGGGGTCCTCAAACAGACTTGTCTGTTTGGGGTTCACGCCATAGTAATCTACGGTAGAGGAAAAAACGCTCTCAAAGTGAACCCCAAGCTGACAAAGTCAGCTTGAGGACCCCTCAAAGCAGAT